>DHLU01000143.1 GCA_002405435.1 Flavobacteriales bacterium UBA4660 | reverse complement strand
CATGATCTTGCCTGCCGCGAGCATGATTCCGCATAGTGAAAGGGTCACCACACTCATAAAGGCCAGGGTATAGCTAAACGCGTGTCCGTTTCCTACTGCAGATTCGAGCAGGAAGATGACCGCGGTTCCGCCCAGTGTCATCAACGCCAGCACACCGTATTGTTTCCGCGCCAAGCGAATGGCCACATGGTAGAGCGCATAGACCGCAAGACCAATCCAAATCGTGAAGGCGTAAAAAGATCCGGCATAGGCATAGTCACGTTCCCGGGGTTGCAGCGGCGTCTGGTTGAGATACACTACGATGGCCGCACCAGTCATCAAAAAGAGCAGCATAACCACAGTAAAATCCCTGACATTTTTTACCAGCTGGAAAATCAGTCCAATTAGCCCGAGAATCAGCGGCAGGTAGTAAAACTTGTTGAAGGCCCGGTTGGTGAGTTGCGCATCTGGCAGTTCTTTCTGGTTGCCCAGACGCTGCTGGTCTATGGATGTAATTCCACTGATCCAGTTGCCCTCGCGAAAATCTCCGTGGCCCTGAATGTCATTCTGCCGGCCTGCAAAATTCCACATAAAGTAACGCAGGTACATCCAGCCGACCTGATAGCGGAAAAAGAAGCGCTTGTCTTCCACAAAAGTGGGAATCAGTTGTTTGTTAAGCGCCCTTTCCTGCAGCGTGTAATAGCGCAAACTGTCTTGCACCATCTGCTTCAGACGTGGTTCAAGGTCCTGGTTGATGTAGTATCCAAACTGACGCGACTTCTGCTGCGCCGTTGTGTACATTTTTTCCTTGCGCGCGAGCACTGCGCGTTTAGCCGGGTTGTTATAGCCCTGGTAATCGCTCCATGATTTATACTCGCGGATGTGGTTGCCCACGCTGCTGTACATACGCGGAAATAGCGTGCAGTATTTTGGGTCATACACCGGCTTGCTGCTTTTTTTCTCACCGCTGTCGATGTATTCACTCACAATCTTGTAATTCTTGTCGGCGTTCTCAGTGACATAAGCCTCCGCTTCAAACCTGTCTCTGCAAGAGAGTACCCTGCGCGGTTTGGTTCCCTTAGTCGTATAAACGCTGTAAGATTTTATATAACTCGGCGGGCCGTCTGTAAATGGGTCGTCGGTGGTGGGTGTATTCCAGAAGGGGCCGTGTAGCAGCGGACGGTCGCCATATTGCTCGCGGTTGAGGTATGCCAGTATCGCAAAGAGGTTATTCGGTTTGTTCTCGTTGATGGGGGGATCCGCGGCTGAGCGGATGGGAATCATCGTGAAGGTACTGTAGCCGATGAGCGCGAAGGTCACGCCGAGGATAAACGTATTGAGCACCGGCATGGCGTTCCTGCGGCTCCAGTAGAGTCCGAATATGATCAGCGAAAGGAGAAGGGCAATGTAAACCAGCGTGCCGCTGTTGAATGCCATGCCTAACTGGTTGACGAAAAATAATTCAAACTGTCCGGCCAACTTCACTGCGCCACTGATGATGCCCACCTGAATAAGCGCGAGCAGCAACAGCGCAATCACTGAGGTGTAGATTACCCCTTTGCGCGTAACAGGAAATTTCTTGAAATAATATACAAAACAAATGGCGGGAATGGCCAATAGGTTCAGCAGGTGAACGCCAATCGACAGCCCCATCATATAGGCAATGAAGATCAGCCAGCGGTTTTCGTTTGTGCTGATACCGTTGGCGGTAGCCTCTTCCACATTGGCTTCCCATTTGAGTATGGCCCAGAATACGAGGGCCGTAAAGAGCGACGACATCGCATACACCTCGCCTTCGACAGCAGAAAACCAGAAGGTATCGCTCCAGGTGTAGACCAGTGCGCCTACTACCCCACTTCCGATCACTGCCACCATGCGACCCGGAGACCAGGCACCGTCGCCGGCGGCCAGTTTTTTGGCCAGGTGGGTAATGCTCCAAAACAAAAACAGGATGGTGAAGGCAGAAGACATCGCCGAAACCATATTCACCCAGTAGGGCACCAACGCAGGGTCTGAAACGGGAATGACAAAAAGGCGCGCAAGCAGCATAAACAGGGGCGCCCCTGGCGGATGACCTACCTCGAGTTTGTAAGCTGTGGCGATAAATTCCCCGCAATCCCAAAAGCTCATGGTGGGTTCCAGGGTAAGCATATAAGTGACCAGGGCGGCAAGGAAGACAAACCAGCCGGTCAGGATGTTAATGCGTTGGTAGCTCATGCAGTAGTGTAGAAGGCCGGAAAGCAACTCAGGGGGCAAAACCGGCTACGGGGGCGAAAGTACAGGCCTATTGGCTTCGGTAACTTGGCGCCTCGCAAAGAATTATTAAAACTGCTACCCACGGCCATGCCCGCCCATGCGGAGGCCATCTGCCGGAAAGGACACTGCCCATGTATTCAATTAGCGTGCTCATTATTAAACTGTTAAATCTCTGAACCACCAGGTTGGCCCTTCGCTTCAACCGGTCCGCAGCCCTGCGTACCTTCGTGCCGCATGCGCTTACCGCTCACATCCCGCTTCTCCGCCCTGCTGATGATCCTCTTGCCGCTGCGGTCACTGAAGGCACAGCAGGCCGAATTGATCTTCGGCCAAACAACCCCGGGCCGCTTCGATACCCTCAAGGTGCACCTGGTATTGCCGCACCCGGCCGATGTCGAATGTGCAGTAATAGGTACCGATACCCTGATTACCACAGCTATACACCATTTTTCCGAGGGAATTTCACGGTGGGAATACCCGTTGAACGGCCTGATGGCCGGTTCCTATTACCTCCTGTTTCATGGCGAAGGGCTTCACCGGCAATGGACATTCACGGTGGTTACCGATGCTCCCTGACCTGACCATTCGCCGGGCTGGTGAGTCCGATATTCCAGCGATCCGCCATGTGGCCCATACCACCTGGCCCGCCGCCTACAGCGCGATCATCAGCCCGGCGCAAATCCACTACATGCTCGACATGATGTACAGTGAAGCGAGCCTCTTGCGGCAAATGACCAGGGAAGGACACCGTTTTTTTCTGGCAACCCGCAGCTCCGTCTGCGCAGGTTTTGCCTCCATCGGAAATTGGGATGCGCAGTCGGTGAAACTGCACAAGCTGTATGTGCTGCCCGAAGCCAAAGGCCACGGTTTGGGCGCTGCGCTGTTGGGCCATGTGACCGCACTGGCCGTTGAGGAGGGCAGCCGCCGCATGGTGCTTCAAGTCAACCGCCGCAATCCCGCTGTGGACTTTTACCGGCACCATGGTTTTGCGGTGGCAGAAGAAGCCGTGCTCGATATCGGGGGCGGATTTGTGATGGACGACTTCATCATGCAGAAACAACTGCCCGCTACCGCGCCCGTGAATCCGGGCATGTAGCGCCGGCAGATTATCTTCGCAACCGCTCGTTGTGCTGGGCTGACAACCCGTACAGGTATGCCGCGCACCGTGCCGACAAACTGAAATACAACACCGAAATACCCATCTATGAAAAAATTTTTACGCATCCTTCTTCTAGCTTTCATTCCACTCACTGGCATGGCACAGCTGCAATTCACCGAAGTTGATCCGGCTGCGCAGCTCATCACGCTGAAGAATTTCGGTGCCGCCGCCATTGACGTAAGCGGCTACCGTATGTGCTCGCTCTTTAGTTACAGCACCGGCCTGGGCTCAAGTCCTCAGGTAACGGTACAATCGGGCGACTTCAACCTGGGCGCCGGAGAAGAAGTCACCTTCCAGTGGGCCACCGGAGTTGGATTTGTGGCTGCAGAAACAGGGGCCGACCTTGGCCTCTACCTGCCCTCCGGCTCTTTCGGAAACCCGGCCAATATGGTCTGCTTCATGGAATACGGCAGTGCCGGTAACGGCCGCGAGCCGGAAGCGGTGCTGGCCGGCTTATGGCAGTCCGGCTCATTTGTGGCGGGACAACCATCATATACCTATACCGGCAACGGCACCGAGAGCGGCGCCGGATTCTGGTCCTCATCGGTCATGCCCACCGTCGTCATCAATGAACTTGACTGCGACAACCCCTCCACCGACAACCTCGAATTCATCGAGTTGTTTGGCGCACCCTACGAGTCACTTGACGGACTCGTATTGGTGTTTTTCAACGGAGCTACCGATGCTGCATACGAGGCACTTGACCTCGACGGACAACAGTGCAACAGCCAGGGATTTTTTGTAGCCGGCAACGCGGCAGTAAACAATGTATCACTGGTATTCAGCGACAACACACTGCAAAACGGCGCCGATGCGGTTGCCCTCTACCTCGGCAATGCCTCCGATTTTGCCGACGGTACCCCTGTCACCTCAGCCAACCTGGTTGACGCCTTGGTTTATGACACTGATGATGCCGATGATGTCGCGCTGATCAACGCGCTGACACCCGGCCAAAGCCAGCTCAACGAAAGTGCCGGCGGAGCCTCCGACCAGCTCTCACTTTCTCGCGTGCCTGATGGCGGAGCGCCACTCTCCACCACCAGCTACGTCACCCAGGGCCCCACACCGGGCACCTCCAACGTTTTGCCCTGTGATGCCGGACAGGTGTCGCTCAGCGGCGGCGGTGATGCGGTTACCCTTTGCCTCGATGAAGGCCCCACCACAGCCACCTTCAGTCATACCACTTCGGCCGACAACGAGTCTTACCTCTACGCGGTGGCAGATCTCTCCGACCTCATCCTGTTTACCTCCTCCTCGGAAACCATAGATTTCGGTGCACTTCCCGCAGGAACATGCCATGTGTTCGGATTTGCCTACAATGGCACGCTGGATGCCGCCTCGGCAGAAACCGGTAATCCGGTTTCCGGATTGGCTGCTTCGCTGTGTGGTTCCCTGTCTGTGAACTTCGTGGAAGTGACGAAAACGGAGTGCAGCGCGATTGTTTGCGATGGCGGCGCAGTAACAGCCAACATGGGCCAGACCTATTTTGAAGTCTGCCAGGATGAGACTGCCGACCCCATCAGCTTCAGCTACTTCACGACCGGCAATGCCCCACAATATGACTTTGTGCTGGTCAGTGCCCTGGGTGCCATTCTCGCGTTCCCCTTCGGACCCAACTACGCCTTCAATGCCATTGCCCCGGGTACCTACCTGATTTACGGCATCAACTATGACGGCACCATTGATCCTGCCACCGTGGAAGTCGGCGATTTCCTCTCGCAACTCGAAGTGGACGGCGTCTGTTTCGATGTAAGTGATGCCGCAGTTACGGTGGTCGTCGCGAATTGCGGCACCGTTGATGCCTGTGACGACCTCTTCTTCTCGGAATACATCGAAGGAACGTCCAACAACAAAGCCTTTGAAATTTTCAACCCCACTAACGCAGCCGTCAACCTGGAAGACTATACTGTGGTGCTGTACAGCAATGGAAGCGTTACGCCGACTACGTCGTTTGTGCTGCCGGGCACCCTCGGCGCGCAGGAGAGCTTTGTTGTGGCTAATTTCGATTCCGCACCCGAGCTGCTTGCGCTGTCTGACGAAACGAGTTTCGTCTGTAATTTCAACGGTGACGATGTGCTACACCTGGTTAAAAGTGGTGAGGTGATTGACGTTTTCGGTGAATTAGGCACCGATCCCGGACTCGCGTGGGATATCCCCGGCGGCTCTGCCCTCAACCAAACCCTGGTGCGCAAGTCTTTTATTACCAGCCCCGTGGCCGACTGGTCGGTAGGACAGGCGCAGTGGGATGTTTTTCCGGTCGATGATTTCAGCCACCTGGGCGCTCACACGTTTGAGGCATGCAGCACCACGGTGCCGCAACTCAGTTTCAGCACCTCTGCCCAGGGCGCAACCGAAGGCGATGTGGTAACCGTTACCATCACCGTGTCGAACCCGGTCATTGATGCCGAGGTGACCATTGCGGTTTCGGGCGGCACAGCCACCGAGGGGCTCGACTACACTAGCAGCCTGCCTCTGACACTGAACTTTCCTGAAGGCAGCACATCGTCGCAGTCATTTACGGTGCAGATACTCGATGACGTACTTGAAGAAGATATACCGGAATCGATTCAGCTCGTGATGAGTGGAAACGAAGACGAATTGGATTTCATTATTCAGGCCCATACCATTTCTATAGCCCCGTCTGACCAGACCTACCCGCTGCACACCATTGCAGAGGTGACCACCTTGGATGCGATGGGGATTGTTGACAGCCTCAACGTATCTTGTGAGTTGCAGGGTATTGTGCACGGAATCAACTTTAATTCGGCCGGACTCGATTTCTCGCTGATTGACGGAGATGCCGGCATCAATGTATTCCTCACGACAGGCACCCTCGGCTATACCGTTACAGAAGGACATGAACTGTCTGTGCAGGGGACGGTAGCGCAGTTTGAGGGCCTTGCCACCTTCATTCCCGTGGAAATTACTGTGCTGAGCGCCGGCAACCCCCTTCAGGAACCGGAAACCATTACCGCACTGAACGAAAGTCACGAGAGCGGCATGGTGCGCTTCACCTGTGTCGAGTTGGTAGATCCGGCACAATGGACCAATGCCGGCATGGACTTCGTAGTCGGCCTTACCGACGGAGTCAACACCTTTGATATGCTCGTTGAAAGCGAATGTGCGCTTTACGGCACGCCCGCACCCGATGGACATTTTACCGTAGTGGGCATCGGCCACCAGCGCGATCCTGCTTCGCCGTACGACAGCCAGTACATGGTGCGGCCGCGCTACCTCAGCGACCTCTCTGAGTTTGTGATCGCCTCCTTTACCGCGCCCATTGAGATTACACAAGACAATGTCTTCGCAGTCACCAACAACTCCGTAGGAGCCAGTGCCTACTTCTGGGATTTCGGTGACGGCACCACATCCACCAGCCAAAACCCGTCTCACGAATATGACGATAGTTTCATAGAAGGACTGAGCGGAGGCACGGTTACCGTGTCTCTTGTCGTGGAGAGTGCTTCGGGCTGCACCGACAGCACCGCTGTTGAGATTGACGTGCTCTTTGTCGGTGTGGACGAAATGACAACCGATGGCCTCGCCGTATATCCAAATCCGGCTGATGAATTTGTGCGGCTCGATTTTACCTCGCCTCCCGGAGAGGTAGCCATCTATGACGGCGCAGGCAGACAGGTGCTTCGCCTGCAGCCGATTGGTAATGCCGTTACCGTAGATGTCAGCACCTGGGCGCAGGGTATTTACCTGATACAAAGTCCCCATATGCAGCCCGTGCGTTTCGTAGTGAACTAAGCGCGACTAGACCAAATGTAAAGGGCGACTTCCGCGGGGAAGTCGCCCTTGTTTTTTCACCCCGGCGTAGCCGGTGCAAGCGAAACCTTATGTGTTTGGTGTGGCCCGCAAATCCGTTCGGATTGCTTTTATTCCACTACCAGTTTGGTTTCCCTTCCGTCTGTGGTTACCAGCAGGTAAATGCCGGGGGCAAATCCCGTTACATCCAGCGAGGCAGCTGTGATGTTTGTGAGCATCTTCCTGCCCCGGCTGTCGTAAAGGCTATAGCTGACCGGTTCGCTGAAAATCACCCTGCCCGTGTGAACCGGGTTCGGGTAAAGTTGCAGTGAAGCCTTTGCCCCGGCGCGGGGGGCCATTTCCGTTTCGCTATGGTCTGCTGCAGACGCCGATCTCAACTCACCCTCTACCACATTGTCAAGCGAAAAAATGCTGAGCGTGGCACTAATTTCATTGGCGATTACCACCAGGGCTGTATCGTTCGGGCTGCTCTCGGCATCGATATAGATGATGCCCTCAGGACCGAGGTCGCCCTCTGCAACCGACAATGACCTGCTGTTGCGGTAAGCCTCAAAAACGGGTTGCTGGGGATCAGTGATATCATACACCAGCATGCCACCGGTGCGCTCCAGTGTGATAAACGCGTAATAGGTCTCATTGATGGCGGCAATGGCGAGGCCTTCGGGCTCGGGGCCTTTGTTGTCGCTGCGGTTTTTAAACGTGTTGTTGGTATTGCTGGCGTTAAAAAGGGCACCGTAAACGGGATCATTCGCCGTGATCTTCTCAAAATCATCTCCGCTGTCGAACACCAGTGCACCGGTCGCCGCATTCCAGATAGAAAACGAACGGCTGCCAAAGGCGTGAATCTGATCAAAATCACCATCACCATCGGTATCTCCGTCATAGGGCGATACATTCAGGCGTCCGAGCATATGGTTTTTCTTGAGCAAGGCTGCGTCGGGGAATTTTACGGGGTCAAGCACATAGGCTGCGTTTGACAGGCTAATGCCTTCGTTGATTACCCCGTATTCGCGCTGGTCGCCCTCATTGGCAGTCACCACGTATTCGGTATTGCCGATTTTATAGTAACCGATGGCATCAGGCAGGTACATGCCTTTCAGGTACGCCCAGTTGGCCATAAAAACAGAATCGTTGCGGTCTGAAACATCAATGGAATTCGGACGAATGCTGTGGTCCTTCAGTCCAAGCGGCAGGATGTCTTCAACCTGAAATGTTTGCAGGTTAATCCGCGCCACCGCGTTGTTCTCCTGCAGCGTCACCCATGCCCTTCTTGAGTTGGAGGAAATGGTGATAAACTCGGGCTCCAGGTCTTTCGACACCGTTGCATTGAGTCCGAAAATCCTCACGCCCGCCTCCCTGAGTTCATCTGCCTGGTCATCCCAGTCATTGAAGTCAATGTGGATCACATCGTCATCATCGAGGTTGTTGATGTTGCCGGCCACATTGACGACCGAAACAGTTCCTTCAGGGTCGCTGGTGTACCCGGAAGAAGGTTCTCCCTCGTTGGATACGACAATCAACCGGCCATTGGGCGTGAACGTGACCATATCAGGGAGGTAGCCGACCGTGAGTTTTTTGCGGAATACACCCGAGGTGGAGAAGATCACCACACTGCCCGGCTGTCCTTCTGCACCGTCCACAGTTACCGCCACATACTGTCGGCTACAGGCCACGCTGGTACCCGCCGTGCCATAAGGGGTAAGATCAATTTCAGCGACCTGGGTGGGGTTACGCGGATTGCTGAAGTTGATGATTTCCAGTTTTACACCGGTGGAGTTCATCACATACAGCCTTTTGCGCTCCTTGCTGTACGCCACAATTTCTGCTGAGCCCGCTGCATCCACAAGGTAGCTGCCGATATACGACAAACCGAGTTGTTCGGTGGCCGCGGGGGCCACTTCTTCATCATCGAGGATATAGACTACAAACGACAGGTTTTCACCAGGATCTGCATTCACCAGGTTGTCAAGCGTCAGGGTAAAGAGGCGGTCTACGCTCTCCATGTCATCATCAAGAATAGGAATTTCTATCGAGGCTGAAGTTTGCGTGTTGGCATCAAATACTACCGTCACATCTTCAAACAGGAAATCGGTTCCCTGTGCGGCTGTGGCATAATTGTCAAGGCTAACCGTAACAGAAACCGGCTGCTGGCCAGCTACGTTGAGTTTAATGGGAATGGTGACTGTTCCCGCGTTCTCATTCACCACAGCAAACTGGTCTTCAAAAGACACCTGGGGCGTTGAGGCCTGATTGAACACGCCGGGAGAAGCAAATATTGCGCTGCCACCGTTGGAACCTGCAGGCTGAGAAGAGGCGGTCCAGCTGGCGCCATTCGCCGGGTCAAAACTACTGCTCAGCAGTTCAAGCGAAGGGCCTGAGCCGTCAGGAGCAAGGGGCCACGGAGCGGCATCGTCGTAGGTAACGGTAAATACAACGTTGTTAGACGGATCGAGCAGCTGAATGAGTTCACCCCCATTTCCCAGGAAATTGCCCGAGCCGGGGATATCCAGAAAGGTGGTCTGGTAAAACACATCCGCCACCGACTTGTTGGTGGCCACCAAAATGGTGCTTCCGGGTGCGAGGTTCGTAGCGGGGAAAATAAAATTGAAATTTCCCGCATCAACAAGCCGGTAACCACCCAGCGAGACCGTTGCCGGGCCGCTGTTGTAGAGCTCAATAAACTCCAGGTCATTGCCGCCCGGGCCGGGTGCATTGTACATGATCTCGGTCGGAATCACCTGTGCGTTGGCCATTAGGGCAGACGCGACCATGGTAAAGGAAAGTAAGGTTTTTTTCATACGGTATGGGTTTAAGATTAGCAACGGCGAAGGGAAGGACAGCATTTGCGCAAATCATTAACCGAATATTTATTCTGCGTAACCAGCTGCACGGATTCTGCTCTGATGTTAACATGTGCATCGCATGGGGTTAACATAGGTAACCGTGCTGACCGTAGTCGCGCACTATGCCTGTTTTGAATGGGTGTACCTTTAGGCCCGATTTACTGAGATGCAATACCCATGAAAAACAACTACCTGAAAACAGCTGTCAATTACGTGCTCAACGGGCTGGTAATCGTGCTGCCCGTATTCGGTACGGCCTATATCGTTTACGAACTGCTCATATGGCTTGACGGCATTGTTCCCCGGCTCTTTTCATCGGCTGATGAACTGAAGAAACTGGAGGCGGAAGGCGGTCGCAAATTCAGCGGCTGGGGTATCGTGAGCTTGATTATCATCCTTTTTGCCATGGGCTGGCTGGGTGCGCTCTTTATCAACGACCGCATAAGGGGACTGTTTAACAACCTGCTGGAGCGGGTGCCGGGGATTAACAATGTGTACAAGACCCTGAGCGATATTCTGTCGGCCCTGGTAGGCAGCAAAAAGCGTTTTAACCGGCCGGTATTGGTGAAAGTCAGTGAGCAGCTTGACATGCAAATGATTGGCTTCGTTACCGATACTGACCTGAGTGAACTCGGCAACATTGAAGGCAAGGTAGCTGTCTACTTCCCTATGAGCTTTTCTTTCAGCGGACACCTGATGGTGGTACCCGCGAAAAATGTGGTGCCCATTGACCGAAACGCTTTGGATGTAATGAAGTATACCATCAGCGGCGGTGTAGTGGAATTCGAAAGTGAAGAAGATGCTGCGGGACAGAAGCGCTAACCTGTTTCTCCTCCATTTCATTGTGCTGGTGTGGGGACTCACCGGCATACTCGGCAATGAAATCACGTTGTCATCCGTGCCCCTGGTTTGGTGGCGCGTGGCCATTGCTTCGGTGGCCTTGCTGGTTTTTTCCGCAGCTACGCGGCAATCCCTGAGGGCCCGGCAAGCCGATGTGTTGTCTTTCCTCGGGGTGGGTGCGCTGACGGCGGGGCACTGGATTTGCTTCTTTACCTCCATCAAAGTCTCCAAGGTATCGGTGGCCCTTGCGGTCATCAGTACTACCTCCTTTTTTGTTGCCCTCGTGGCACCGTGGATCAGACGGGAAAAATTTCTCTGGCACGAGCTGTGGCTGGGCATGCTGGTGATCGGGGGGTTGCTGCTCATTTTCAAGTTTGAACCGCAATACACACTCGGTATTGCCCTGGCGCTCGCCGCATCGCTCTTCGCCGCTGTCTTTTCCAGTTTCAACTCGATACTGGTAAAAAAACATCCGCCCGTGCGTATGGCCTTTTGGGAAATGGTGGGGGCCTGCCTCACCACCGGAATATTCCTGCTGCTTTCGGGAACCACCTTACCTGAAGTCACTCCCGGGCTGCGCGACACCGGGCTGCTGCTCTTGCTGGGTGTATTGTGCACCGCCTTTGCCTTTGTAGCCGGCATCAGGGTCATGAAGGTCCTTTCGCCCTTCACCTGCGCACTGGCGATCAACCTCGAACCGGTCTACACCATAGCCATCGCGCTGTGGCTCTATGGCGCAAGTGAATACATGAGTACCGCATTTTACCTCGGCACGGCGGTAATCATCAGCACCCTATTTATTGAAGCCTGGATCAGGAAGCGCAAGGCTGACCTTCCTGCCCACCGCCCCTGAAGGCGCCGGGTGTTTGAACCGGAGAAAGCAACCTGCCAGGAGGTCAACGCACAACGGGCGCGTAAATGCAACCCACCTCCTCCTTCACCAGCGGCATTCCATAATGAAAAACCCCTCACAGGGAGGGGCTTTTCAGGTATGGGGAAATAATGAATGACTTAGTCACAACCCATTTCGCCATATCCGCTCACGTACGAGAATTCAGGTTCGTAATCGTCCTCGAACTCAAATACGAAGTCGGTGATGGCCAGGTATTCACCATCGAAGTACATGCTGCCGCCTTCGACATTCATGTTACCATCACTGGAAAGGTACAGGCCAGGGTTGACGAAATCAATGACGAATGAAAACGCTTGGACTGCAAGATCATCCGGCTCAATTTCCAGGTCATCCAGCCAGTTGAGCACCATATAGGAACCCTGGGCGGTATCGGCATACACGACATACATCGCAAAGCCGTGGAAAAAGTCGGTGAAATCAGCATCCTCCCCGATTTCGTCGTTCATCAGCGCTTCGAAGTTCCCGGAGATTCCGAGCACCACAGAAACACCGGTTAAATCTCCGCCGAAATCAAAC
>DHLU01000139.1:7138-8798 GCA_002405435.1 Flavobacteriales bacterium UBA4660 | reverse complement strand
AAAAGGTTTACAACGAAGACTACCGAAGGGTGACTGACATTATCCGAAATTGTCATAAATATCTGAAGGATATCAAAGATGTGCGCGCCTTATGTTTTTGCGTCTCTATGAATCATGCCGAGTTTATGGCAAAAGCGTTCAATGAAAAAGGACTTCGTGCAGCATATTTACATTCTGGAAATAGTCATTGTCGCATAGAATTAATTGATCAACTTCGGAGAAAAGAAATCAATTATTTATTCGTGGTGGACATCTTTAATGAAGGAGTAGACATTCCGGAAATAGACACACTTTTATTTCTAAGGCCAACGGAGAGCTTAACCATCTATTTGCAACAGTTAGGTCGCGGGCTGAGGTTGCATGAGGACAAGACTTGTCTGACTGTATTGGATTTTGTCGGTCAGCAGCATGAGGAGTATAGTTTCGAGCATAAGTTTAGGGCGATGCTGGGAAAGACGCATACGCGAGTAAAAGATGAATTGAATAAAGGATTTCCGAATTTGCCTTTAGGTTGTTCGATTACCTTAGAGGAGACTGCACGGGACATCATTCTGAGAAAAATTCACAACACCTACAGTGGCACCGAGTCTTCGCTGTTGAGGGCAATAAATCGCTTTAAGAATGATTATGATAAGGAGTTGACGCTCAGGAATTTCTGTGAACTTATGGGTATCGATTTATTCACGGTGTATAAAAACAAGAAGCTTTTGTTTTTTGAGTTGAAGGCGAAATCCGAACAAGAGTTCTTTCAAAGGCATGAGTATTCAGGGCATCTTGCGAAGGCTATGGGAAGTACTTGGCTGGCGACAGAGAGTGAAAGCTACTTTGAATTTATAACTTCCTTTGTATTGGGTAAGGAGTTGAATATGGCCCATGCGCTTACAGAGCAGTATTTGATTATGCTCTATATGGATCTTTTTGACCGAGCTTCAGGCGCGGAAAGCGCTACAGAACTTTATCAATTGTTATTGAAAGTATTCGACCATGACGAGTTACGCAAAGAGGTAAAAGATTATATGCAGATCAGGTTGTCGCAGCTCGAAAGCATAGAAAAGCCTATTGACTTGAAGGTTCCTAGTGTACTGAGATTGCAAGGAAGATACACGCGGTCTCAGATACTGTCAGGGGTCTCCGTTAATACCCTGAATCACCGTACGGTAAGTCAGTCAGGAGTTCATCGGATTACTTCAGCTGGAAAGGAGATGGAGTTACTTTTTGTGACTCTAAACAAGGATGAGGATAGGTTTAGCAGCAGCACGATGTATCAGGATTACTTCATTAGCTCGAAACTATTTCACTGGCAGAGTCAAAACACAACCACTCCTGAGAGTAATGCAGGTAAAGGCTACATTCATCAAGAGGAAAACGGCAGGGATATTTTATTGTTTGTCCGCGAAGCGACAACGGACCACAACGGAGTAACGATGGCCTACGTTTTTTGCGGGAAACTATTCTACAGTACACACGAAGGAAGAAGGCCTATGAGTATAATCTGGAGGATGGAGAATACACCACCGGCCTTATTATTTAACGAAGGTCATAAGCTCGCAGTTGGCTGAATGTTGTTCTCAGTAACCAGAAGGTGGTCGATGAAAGGCATGTCTCGGCCTCGACTTCATTGGACAGGTGGCCGCGCACCTCAGGCCTGCACCAGCGCCCG
>DHLU01000139.1:374-7026 GCA_002405435.1 Flavobacteriales bacterium UBA4660 | reverse complement strand
TCACCTCAGGCCTGCACCTGCGCCCGTTGAGCCAAAGCATTGACTTTTTTGTGGCTTTTTGTAAAGGGACAAAAGAGTAGGAAAATCATCACTCCGCCGCACCGAGATCCGCCAGGATCTTATCCGCCAGCACCTCTGAAAGCTTTACATACGACTCCACTGTCCAGCCGGCAACATGCGGCGTCAGCACAGTGTGCGGAGCATCTGCCAAATACTGAAGCGCCTCCGGCATCGCCGATACCTCAAGTCCCTCCAGCGAAGCTTTTTCGTATTCGAGCACATCCAGACAAGCGCCGTAAACGCGGCCGCTGCGCATGGCAGTCACCAGGTCTGCGGTCACCACGTGCCTGCCGCGAGAGGTATTCACCAGGCAGATCGGCTTTTTGAATCGACCGAGCCACACGTTGTTGACATAGCCCGCCGTCTCCGCGGTCAGGGGCAGGTGCAGGCTCACGATGTCGGCTTCTTCGAAGATGCGTTCCAGAGCACATTCTTCCACACCACCAAATCCGAAACCCGATTTGTATTTGTCGTGCGCCAGTATGCGGCACCGAAATCCGGCAAGGCGCTCGGCCACAGCGGCGCCCATCACCCCGTAACCGATAATGCCGACGGTCTTGCCGGCAAGTTCCCGGCCGCGGTTGCCCTCGCGGTCCCAGATGCCTTGACGCACTTCGCGGTCTGACTTGTGCAGTTTGTTAAACAAAGACAACAACATGCCCATTACATGTTCCGCCACGGCATCGCGGTTGCCCTCCGGACTGTTAAACAGCCGAATGCCTTTCGACGCGGCAAAAGCCACGTCGATGTTTTCCAGTCCGCTGCCCGAGCGGGCAATGAAGGCGAGGTTCGGACAGGCGTCGAGCAGGGCGCGGTTGACGGGTAGGCGCGAACGGAGCACGATGCCATAGGCCTCATGCAGCCGGGGCATCAGTTCCTCCGGCGTGGTCGCTTCGTGGGCGACACATACATAGCCAGCGGCAGTCAAGCGCTCTGCCAGCACCGGGTGCACGGTATCGAGAAAGAAAACTTTTCTGGGGCCTTGCATAGGGTTACATCCATCCAAGCCAATCCAGCCAGGAGGACAGGTAATGGCCGATGGTAAAGTAGATGAGCAGTCCGAAAATATCGTTGAGGGTCGTCACAAACGGTCCGGTGGCGATGGCCGGATCAATCTTGAACCGGTTGAGGGTAAGCGGTATCCATGTGCCGAAGAAAGATGCAAACAGTATAACGGCAAACAGCGCAATGCTCGCGGTCATGGCCAGCAGCAGTTCGATATGAAACACCATGCTGATGAGAAAGATCATGGAAGAGCATACAGCGCCGTTCAGAAATCCGACCCGCAGTTCTTTGAGCAGTTTTTGGCCGAGTGATTCGTCGAGCACACTCTGCGAAGACAGGGCACGCACCACAAGGGCGGCCGACTGGATACCCACATTGCCGCCCATCGCCGCGATCAGCGGCATGAAGATGGCCATCTCGGGCCGGTCGGTGATTTTAAACAGTCCGATGGTATAGGCGGAGGTGATACCGCCGGCCATACCGATCAGCAGCCACGGCAGGCGCGCACGGGTCAGCGTGAGCACGGTATCGCTCGACTCTACGTCTTCGGAGATACCGCTGGCCATTTGATAGTCTTTGGCGGCTTCGTCCCTGATCACATCCACCACATCGTCGATGGTGATGCGGCCCACCAGGGCACCGGCGTCATTGACTACAGGCAATACCACCAGGTCGTACTTCTCCATGATGTTGGCCACTTCCTCCGCCGCGGTATTGACGTGCACCGTGCGTGTTGCGCCGGCCTTGTACAATTCCTTGATGGTGGTGCGCATACTCGCCGAAGCGAAAATCATGGTTTTCATGCTGAGGGTGCCCAACAGCACTTCGTGGTCATCCACCACGTAGATGGTATAGATATGTTCGGTGTCTTCGGCCTGCTTGCGCATTTCACGGATGGCCTGCGCGACAGTCCAGTTTTGGTTCACACTCACCATTTCCTTGGCCATGATTGCGCCTGCTGTGCCCTCCCGGTAGGTAAGCAGGTCGATGATGTCGCTCGCCTGCTCTTCGTCTCCGAGCAGGGCGATGACCTCTTCCTGCTTTTGTTCGGGCAGTTCGGCCAACATGTCGGCGGCATCGTCGCTGTCGATGTTTTCGATCAGCTCCTCGGCGATTTCACGGCTGGTAAGGGGTGAGAGCAGTTTTTCGCGGACACCCTCATCGAGTTCGAGCATCACTTCGGCCGCTTTCTCGTCATCAAACAGGCGGTAGACATAGCCCGCTTCCTCATGCCGGAGTTCATTAAGGAGCTCGGCCAGGTCAGCCGGGTGCAGGCCCCGGGTCAGTTCCAGTATGGATGTATCCTTCCCTTCTGCGATCCAGACGCGCAGTTCGGCCAGCAACTCTTTGGTGAGTGAGATTTGCATAAGGAACCGTCCATTAATGATGGGTAATGAGATAGGGGTGCAAAGGTAACCAATTTATCAGCGGGCTGCCGTTGCCGTTCCGTCCGGCATCGCTTTTTTGGCCGCCATGCACGGCGGGTTGCCGTACGTTTGTATGAATAGCCTTACTTCGTCTCGTAAAAGTCCATCTTGGTATGCTGAAAAAAATTCCTGATACACTGGTGATCGTTTTTTCCATCCTGGTCATCATGGCGCTGCTTACCTGGATTATTCCACCTGGTCGTTTCGACCGCATGGCATCGGGAGACCGCACCGATCTTGTGGTGCCCGGCAGCTACCACGCCACCGATGCTCAGCCCCAGGGGCTGTGGGCCCTGATGTGTGCCCCTTTCCGGGGCTTTGCCGAGGCAGCGCACATCATAGCCTTTGTATTGCTGGCGGGGGGAGCCTTTTCGGTGGTCATGGGTACCGGCGCCATTGATGCCGGACTGGCGCGACTGATTCGCATGACGGCCTCGGGCCGGCGGGCGCGTTCGCTGCTGCTGGTGCTGATCATGGTACTGTTTAGCCTCTGCGGATTCACCTTTGGCATGAGCGAAGAGAGCCTGGTGTTTGTACTGATCACCATTCCACTGGCGCGCAACATGGGCTACGACGCCATCGTGGGTGTCGCCATACCCTTTGTCAACAGTGGGGTGGGCGGTGCAGCGGCGGCCTACAATCCGTTCGGCGTCGGCGTAGCCATGGAGATTGCCGGTCTGCCCTTTCCCAGTGGCGTCGGACTGCGTACCCTGGCCTGGCTGATGCTCACGGCCATCTCCATTGCCTTTATCATGGTGTACGCGAGGCGGGTAGAGAAAGACCCTTCCAAAAGCCTCATGGCCGGACTTACCTCGGTGGTCTCGGGCACTTTTGAGGCGGGGCATTTTACCCCTGCCCGTCTTGTAGTGGTGCTGCTCTTTTTGGCCACGCTGGTCATCATACCCTTCGGTGCGGCCAGGTGGGATTGGGGCGTGATGGAGATCGGTGCGGCCTTTCTCGCGCTGGGATTTCTCAGCGGTGCGGTGGCGCGTATTTCTCCGGATGCTTTTGTACGGCTGTTCTCTGACGGTGCCCGCGGTATGATTCCGGCGGCGCTGGTGATCTGTATTTCACGGAGCGTGTTGATTATGGCGCGCGATGGTCAGGTGATCGATACCATCCTCTTTTACCTGGCCGGCAGCCTTGAAGGCCTGCCCAAAAGCCTTTCGGTGCAGCTCATGTTTTTCGTTCAGGGTATCATCAATTTTTTTGTGCCCTCCGGATCGGGCCAGGCGGCCATCACTATGCCGCTCATGGCACCACTGGCCGACCTGCTCGGACTCACCCGGCAGAGCGCGGTTATGGCCTTTCAACTGGCAGCAGGATTTTTCGACCTGGTCATTCCCACCAGTTTTGTCACCATGGGCGTATTGTCGGTGTCGGGTGTTCCCTACAACCGCTGGCTGAAGTGGATCTGGAAACTCATACTGCTGTGGGTCGTGTTTGCCTGTGCCTTCCTGGCGGTTACGGCAGAGCTGGAGACCTGGTGGTAATCAGGCGTCGCGCCGTTTTCTGAAAAATTCGGTGAGCACCGAAGCGCATTCTTCCTGGAGCAAACCTGCGGTTACCTCGGTCTTCGGATGCAGCAGTCCCTGCCGGTTGTCGCGGTGTTCGCCAAACCGGGTGAAGCCGCGCTTCTCATCGGCAGCGCCGTACACGATGCGCCCGACGCGGGTATTGTAAGCGGCTCCGGCACACATCACACAGGGTTCAAGGGTTACGTAGAGGGTGCATTGGTCCAGCGACTTACCGCCGAGAAAATCGGATGCTGCCGTGAATGCCTGCATTTCGGCATGGGCCGTGAAGTCATGCAGCCGCTCGACCAGGTTGTGGCCCCGCGCAATGACCTGGCCTTCACAAACAATGACGCACCCGACGGGTACTTCTCCGGCCCGGGCGGCCAGCGCCGCTTCTTTCAGCGCCAGCTTCATGAAGTGAAGGTCTTTATCCGCTTCTTCCATTGGGCGTGAAGATAAGCCGGCCGTGTGCTGCACACGCCTTGCTGCGGCACACAGCTTCACGGCTTGCCATGCAGGGCCGGGTGCCGGGCGAGTTTGGCCGCCAGGTCTTGTTGCCGGCACATACTGAATCCCCAGTGGGCAGACCAGTGACGGGCCAGGTATTCCTGCTCTGACTGGCCCGGTGTAGGCACCAGCAGCGCCGTGGCACCGAGGGCGTGCAAATCCATCAGGGTGCTGTAGCCCGATCGGCATACTACGCGTTTGCTGCCTGCTACAGCTTCGCGGAAGGCTGTGTCCGATAGGTCTGCATGGCGCACGGCATAGGCGTTGCGCTGTGGTGTTGCATCGGTGGGAATGCCCCCGGTGAGGGTGGTGGTCAAGCGGAGGGTGTCGCTGAGTTGCAGCAGCGTGTTTTCAAAAACAGTGCGCGCGGGCTCGGGACCGGATACCGAAGCAAACAGGTCAATGACAGGCACGGAGGGCGCGGCAGCTCCGGTGAAGCGCGAAAGCGGTCCGATGAAGTTGACCGGATGGGGGAATGCGCCGTGCGAGAGTTCGCCGCTGAAATTGCGGGTGTTATCTTCTACATCGGGTATCCAGACCTCATCAAAGGCGCCGGCCCATTGCGCGATGTGCCCGTGTACGAGGCGACGCAGGTAAAAGGGCACCACAGGAAAGAGTTGGTGGGTGAGGAGTATGCAGTGCACGCCGGGGTGATGCAAGCCGTAGCGGTTGTCGCTCACGACCCGTTCAATGCCATGTGCATCTATCGCTGCTGCGAGCCATCGGTGCTCGGCTTCGAGGGTTTGGCGCATGGGCCGGTATTGCCTCAGCAGGTGCCAGAAAATGGCACCGCGCTCGGGGTATGTGATGGCATGGCCGGGAATGTCAGAGAGAAAAGGCAGTTGGGGGAAGTAACGTTTCAGCCATTGTCCGCTCCTTCCGTTGCCGGCCAGCACCACCTCATGGCCTTCCGCCAAAAAGCGCCTGACCAGCGGCACACAACGGGTCGCATGGCCCAGCCCCCAGTCGAGCGGAGCAACGAGGATTTTCATTGGTGGCCGATTCTTGTCAATTTTGACGCAACATAAACCATTTTGCAGGCGCCTATGTCTAAGCGAAAGAGAAAAAAATGGGCGGAGAACAAAACGTTCTCCCATGTATTTGAACCCGATCTCCAGCCCATCATTCACCAGGGAGCGACTTTCATGCAGGGCGAATGGGGGCCCAGCGTGTTTGGCAATACGCACCCTATCGTACTCGAACTCGGTTGCGGGAAGGGAGAATATACGGTGGCACTGGCACGCAAATTCCCGCACAGGAATTACATCGGCGTGGATGTGAAGGGGCACCGTTTTCATGCCGGTGCGGCGCAGTCGGCACGTGAGGGCCTGAAGAATGTGGCATTCCTGCGCACGCGCATTGAATTTATCCCGTCGTTTTTCGATAAGGGAGAAGTGGATGAACTCTGGTTCACTTTCAATGATCCGCAGCCGGGCGACGAAAAGGGCAAGCGGCGCATTACCTCGCTGTGGTACTTCATCAACCGCTACCGTGCGTTTCTCAAGCCGGGTGCCGTAGTGCACATCAAACACGACAACCCGCTGGTGTATGACCTGTTTATGGAGGAACTGCTGGGCACGCACTTCATATTGGAGTCAGCCACTGACGATCTCTACGGTTCATATTTCAATACCCTCGACGACGCCATGAAGGAGATCCTGGGGTGGAAAACCTATTACGAGCAGATATGGCTCAGCCAGGGCAAACCCATTCACTATATACGGTTCCGCATTCCGGGCTGGACGCCGGGGCGCACCCCTTCGGTGGGCAATGAAGGTTTTTTTGAGCAGGTCTATGAAGTGGTGCGGCTTGTACCTCATGGGCGCATTACCAGTTACGGAGCCATAGCCCGTTTTCTGGGTACCGGACTCAGTTCGCGTATGGTCGGCTGGGCCATGAATGCTTCCCACGGCAGGGATGTGCCGGCCCACCGCGTGGTAAACCGCGAGGGTGTGCTCACCGGCAAGCACCATTTTGGTGATCCCGGGCGCATGCAGTGGCTGTTGGAGCAGGAGGGGGTGGAAGTGCGCAACGACCGGGTGGTCCGTTTCCGGGAATGTTTCTGGGATCCTGGGCAGGTCCTGGGGCTCGACTGACTTCCGCACGGCGAGATTGGCCCCGGGGGGCAAAGCAGTA
>DHLU01000139.1:0-199 GCA_002405435.1 Flavobacteriales bacterium UBA4660 | reverse complement strand
TTCGTTTCCGGTGAGGGCTGCCTTTTTATACCGAAATTTGTACCCAACAAAAAAGCTATGGGTGTTTCCAAACAGGCAGTTTTAGAGGCCCTTTCCAATGTGACTGAGCCCGACCTGAAGAAAGATATTGTGTCGCTCGGACTGGTCACGCTGGAGCGCGTCGAAGGACAGCACATCAGCATAGTGGTCAAGGTGAGCA
>DHLU01000256.1 GCA_002405435.1 Flavobacteriales bacterium UBA4660 | reverse complement strand
CCCATGAAAAAACGCCCCCGGTATTTCCAGAAGTACTTGTTGAGCCTGCGGAGGTTTTTCATCAGAATGTAAAATTCCAGGTCACGCTGGGTAGAATCGGGAACAAACTTACCTGGTAGGCCTATATGCTGAGTGAACCCTGGTCAAGTTGTCCGGAGGTTCCGAAATAGATGAAGTAGGGGTTTTGTCGGTTATAGAGGTTGTATACGGAGAAGTTCCACTCCGAGCGGATTCTGCGCTTTTTTGACTCGGTGATGGCCCTGGTTTCGGGGTCACGGGTAATCCGGGCATTGCGCGGTTTGTAGGTAACTGAAATGTCGGCGCGGTGATACGCCGCCATGCGGAAGGAATTGCGGTCACCATACACATCCACGATTCGGCCTTCGTAAAAGTAGCGCTCTACCGGCAGCGTAATGGCGTTTCCGGTTCCATACACAAAGACGAACCCGAGTTCCCAGTGTGTATTGAGCCGGTAGTTGAGCACAAAGCTGATGTCGTGGCGACGGTCCCAGCGTGCCGGAAATGCGCGCCCACCATTAATCTCCGCAAATTGACGGTCGGTCCTTGCCAGGGTATAGCCTATCCATCCGTTGAGGTCTCCCTGGCGCTTTTTGATGAAAAACTCCGCTCCGTAACTGTAGCCATCTCCGAACACGAGCAGGTTGTCCACATTGTCGTTAACGGTCTGCTCGGGCTGGGCACCTTCTCTGAATTCGCTCAGGTTACGCATGTCTTTGTAATACACCTCCACACTGCTTTCCCATTTGTCCTGAGCGAAGTTGCGGAAGTAGCCCAGGGCATACTGAATGCAAAACTGCGGCCTCAGTCGGTCTGTGCTGGGAATCCATACGTCGGTAGGCAGGGAAGTGGGTGAAAAACTGGTCAGGTGAACATATTGGTAGTGGTGGGTGTACCCGGCCTTAAGACTGGAGCCGTCGCGGAAAAGGTACCTGACGTTGACACGGGGCTCCAGTCCCGCGTAGGTTTTCACGACGTCACCCGGCTCATAGAAGGTGGTAACGGGGGACAGGGGCTGGTTGAAAAGATTCGTCTGCTCGTTGTAGGTATAACGGGTGAAAGGACCAACGTGCAGTAGCCCCGATAGCCGAAGTCCGGCGTTGATACGGAGCCGGTCATTGATGTCAAATTCGTCGAGGGCATAGATGCCGAATTCGTGTGAGTGCATGACAGCTTCCTGGCCTGTATTGAATTCAACATCACCGCTGCGCGCATATACCGTGCTGGGCGTAAACCGGTGCCGGGTGTATTCTGCGCCCCACTTGATGTTGTGCAGGTAGGAAGGATAATAGTTCCACTGCACACGGGCCCCGTAGTCGCGAATGCCGCTTTTCAGGCTGAATTCAAAATCGCTTTGCGCGCCTATAAATTCGAATTGGTAATCGGTGAAGGTGAGCATCGCGTTCATGAATAGCTTGTCGTTCATGATGCGGTTCCAGCGTAGGGTGGCCGTTGCATTTCCCCATGGAATTTCAGAGGAAAAACCGGCGTTTTCGCTGTTAAAGCCAAACACATCCCGTCCGAAGTATCCGCTGAGAAACACCTGGTCTTTGGGACTGATGCGGTAATTGAGTTTGGCGTTAAGGTCGTAGAAGAAATAGGCGCTACCTGCGGCATCCGCCTCCGGATTGATGAAGGGTTGGGCGAGGATATCGATATAGGTGCGTCGGCCAGAGATAATAAAAGACGAGGTGTCTTTTACAATGGGACCTTCCACGGTGAACCGCGAGGCGATGAGCCCGATGCCGCCCTCGCCGTGGTATTCGCGGCTGTTGCCTTCCTTGAGCGAAATGTCGAGCACCGACGACAGCCGTGAGCCGTAGTTGGCCGGTACACCCCCTTTGTACAGTTCGAGATTCTTTACTGCGTCTGCATTGAATACGCTGGAGAATCCGAACAGGTGCGAGGCATTGTACACCGGGGCATGGTCAAGCAGCACCAGGTTTTGGTCAATGCCGCCGCCGCGAACGTAAAAACCTGTATTGCCTTCACCGGCGCTTTGCACCCCCGGAAGCAGTGCAATGGTTTTGAGGATATCCACCTCACCCAACAGCGCGGGAAGTTTTTTAATCTGATCGACCTCCAGGTTGACGCGACCCATCTCGGTGCTCTCTGTATTCTGCTTCCGCTCGGCCTGCACCACGGCATCGGGCAATTCGACCAGCTTCGGCTGCAGTTCCAGGTTCATGACCATGTCTTTGTTCAGCACTACAGTGAACTGCTGGTCCTGATAGCCGAGGAGAAAAATACTGGCGTTATAGGTGCCCGCAGGCAGGGTAATGGAGTAGAAACCGTAGACATTAGACGAAACCCCCGTATTCAGCTCCTTGATGCCTATGACGGCACCGGCCAGGTACTCACCGCTCGTCGCATCCTTCACTTCGCCGCTGAGGGTAAATTTCCCCTGACCGAACAACGGGAAAGAGACATTTAAACCAATGACTATCAGTAAAATAAATAGAAAAGAACGGGCCAACATAGCAAGTGCAAATATAAGGTTGTTCTCGCCGTCATCCGGAGTTGGACGGCGTTAAATCGGCAATTGAAATGAACAATCCATTCAGGTGATCGTCCGCCCCGGACCCACTCACTACATGAGTAACAACTATATTGGCCTTATAGATTTGTTCAGGCTAACCTGACCACCTCACGATTTCTATTTGAATGCGCAATTCAAAGAGGGTTCTGGTGTAATTTTAAATTCAAATAATCTTCGTATAAAAAACTTATTCCACTGCTGGTTCTTTTTCTGTTGTTGAATGCTGCTGCCCGGGCTCAGGTAGGTTCTCTGGACGTCTCTTTCGATGCCGATGGTATTGTGCAGCTGAGTCCGGGTACGTTGCACGATGTAGCCTATGCTATTGATGTACAAGATGACCAGAAAATAGTGTTTGCAGGCGTTACCCGCATCTCCTCGCCACTGCCTTTCATATTCGATCTCGTTGTTGGAC
>DHLU01000212.1:2596-2826 GCA_002405435.1 Flavobacteriales bacterium UBA4660 | reverse complement strand
GTCTCCTGAATACCGTTTGTCACCCAGCCATTCGGTTTCCGAGCCCCAGTAGATGTCTTGCTCAGGTTCCCAAACGTCTTCACGTCCGCCGCCGAAGCCAAACGTTTTGAATCCCATGGATTCGAGGGCGCAGTTGCCGGTGAGAATCATAAGGTCGGCCCACGAGAGGCTTTTTCCGTATTTCTTTTTGATGGGCCAGAGCAGCAGGCGGGCCTTGTCGAGGTTGGTGT
>DHLU01000212.1:0-2505 GCA_002405435.1 Flavobacteriales bacterium UBA4660 | reverse complement strand
GCTTGATCGGCCACAGCAGCCGGCGGGCCTTGTCGAGGTTGGTGTTGTCGGGCCAGCTGTTGAGGGGGGCAAAACGCAATGTCCCGCTACCGGCACCGCCGCGTCCGTCATGAACACGGTAGGTACCGGCACTGTGCCAGGCCATACGGATAAAAAACGGTCCGTAGTGGCCGTAGTCAGCGGGCCACCATTCCTGCGACCGCGTCATGAGGTCATACAGGTCTTGCTTGACTGCCGAGAGATCGAGTTTTTTGAAGGCCTCCGCGTAGTTGAATCCCGGATCCATCGGATCAGATAGCGAAGAGTGCTGACGAAGGATGTTGAGATTGAGTTGGTTGGGCCACCAGTCGCGGTTGCTGGTTCCCTGACCTGCGCTTGATTTGAGGGCGCCGTGGTTGAAAGGGCATTTGGCTGCACCATTTGAAGAGGGGTGATCTGCGCTCATAGTCTAAAAGATTTGAATGGGCAACGCAATTACCCCCCTTCGCAGCGATTGCGGGCATTAATTTGAATAACTGAAAAAAATCAGTTATTCGCGGCAAACCGCCGGTCCGTGCGGAAAGGCCAAGGTCGGGCCTTGCCATCTCCTGGCCGGTCTGTCTGGCGACGACGCAACCATCCTGCGCCGCGGCAAGTCAAGATAGAAAATTCGGATAACCTGCGCTTCATTCCAATGCGTGCAGCGCAGGGTCAGACCCTTTAACCCTTACCAATATGCAACATAAATGCTCTTTGCTCATTTGGGCTGCGCTGACTTCGGCCCATGTATTTTCTCAGGACACGCTCTCGGTCCTTTTTCTCGGAAACAGTTATACAGCGTACAACAACCTTCCGCTGCTGGTTCAAAACCTTTCTGTTTCGGCGGGAAAGACGCTCAATATTGACTCCAATACGCCGGGCGGCATGACGGTGGAGGGCCACGTATCAGACCTGGTATCGGTGGAGAAAATCAGCGAAGGAGGTTGGGACTATGTGGTGATCCAGGAGCAGAGCCAAATTCCCACGATTGATTTTTACCGGTACAATTCCATGTATCCGGCCATGGGCGAACTGAAGGCCCTGGTCGAGCAGTACAATCCCTGTGCGCGGCTGATTACCTACATGACCTGGGGCCGGCGTTTTGGCGGCCAGCAGTGCGACCAGAATTTCACGTATTGCAGTCCGGATTTTGCAGATTTCAATCACATGCAGGATTCACTCACGAGCGCCTACACGGAAATCAGCGATATGCTCAGCGTGCAGTGCGCTCCGGTTGGTGTTGCGTGGCAACATATTCTCAATGATACCACTGTGGTCTTGCACAGCGCAGACAACAGCCATCCCAACCAGCAGGGAAGTTATGTGGCGGCCCTTACCCTCTTCAGCAGTATCTGGAAACAACCGGCGCAGGGACTGAACTATTACGCAGGACTCGACCCATCGCTGGCGCAGTATTACCAGGAGATGTCAGACAACACGGTGTTTGACGGCGGACAGGACTGGAACCTGTACATCAATAATCCCTTGGCGGATTTCGCCCATTCGGTCGATGGAAATACAGTCAGCTTCACGAATTTGTCGACTGCGCTGTCTGTAAACACCTTGGACTATGCGTGGGAATTCGGAGACGGCAGCACGGCTGCGGTTGAGGATCCCGTGCATACCTATGCCGCCGACGGCATATATACCGTGCAGCTGGTGGTGACCGATTGTCTCTTTGCGGATACGGTGCAGTACGAGATAGCCGTGGGAGCCACGGGCATAAGCCGCTGGGATGCGATGCCTGTGCGCGTATTTCCCAACCCCTTTCATGACAACATCACGTTGGTGCTGGGTGCCATGCCGGAGGAAGGTACGTACCGCCTTTCGGATATATCGGGCCAGACCATCTGCAGCGGCCAGCTGGTTTCGGGCATCATAACCATCGGAACGGAACTTTTGCCTGCGGGTGTATATGTGCTCAGCCTGCGCGGTCGCACGCAACAACACATCAGGGTAATCAAACAGTGAGCGCTGCTCGCCAGAAAAATACAAATATGAAAACACCTGAAACATGGTTGTCAACGAGGGTTACCTCGATATTTCGAAAAGTAAATGCACACGCGGCAACTTTTCTTTCCCCGGTATTCATCAATCGGGCTCGCTTACGGAGCAACGCTGGAAATTACTGGCTAGTACTGTTCATTTTGTTGTTTTCAAATCAACTGTATAGTCAGGAAACAAAAAGGGTTCTTTTTATCGGCAATAGCTATACAAGCACCAATAATCTTCCCCAAATGATAAGTGATGTGGCTTTATCTGCGGGAGACACGCTGGTTTTTGACTCCAATACGCCTGGCGGATACTCACTGGGGCAACATTCAGACGATACCATTACAAGGAATAAAATACAACATCCATTGGGTTGGGATTTTGTAGTGTTTCAGCAGCAAAGTCAGATTTTGGCTCTTCTTGATGAAGGAATGGAAGGCACCATAAATTGGTATGGGAATATCCTGAACGGTTTTGGCAATCTTGATTCTTTAA
>DHLU01000234.1 GCA_002405435.1 Flavobacteriales bacterium UBA4660 | reverse complement strand
TGGAGGAGCCGCTGGAAGAGAAGTCGGTCAACTTTCTGCACGAGGAGCCGCCGGTGGCAGATACGCTGGTGCCCAAGTTGTACACCGCCTTCAGCCGGATTACCCTGGTGAGCGAAGTGCTAAAGGAGCGCGTAACGCTGGACTTCGATATACAGTTTCATTTCGGTGACAGGGAGGTGCGTCTTCCCCGCCTGGTGATAGCAGAGGTAAAACAGGAGCGGGTAAACCGCCATTCGCCCATAATGCAGGAAATCAAGAGAAGACTGATTCGTCCGGAGGGTATCAGCAAATATTGCCTCGGTGTTGCCTTGCTGTATCCCGACATGAAACAAAACAATTTCAAAAGAAAATTACTTAAGATAAAAAAACTGCACAATGAGCTGGCTGCATAACATAAACGATCTTTTTGAATTGCTGCCGTCGCTGCAGCAGCCGGTTTCCCCGGTGGATCCCGAAAAGGCCAAGGCTTTTTTCGGCATCAAGCTGTTTGATAAAGACGATCTCATCGGTCTCGCCTTGCGCCTGAGTATGCACATGTTTTTTGTGCTGCTGCTTGTTCGCATGATCTATTATCCTGTGGCGAAGCGCAAAGACTTTTTGTTTACCTACATCCTTATGGGGCTCAGTATCTTCCTGATGTGTATTGTGCTTTCGAGCGTCAACCTCGACACAGGGTTTGCCCTGGGGCTTTTTGCCGTATTTGCCATTATCCGTTACCGCACAGACGCTATTCCCATCAAGGAGATGACCTACCTCTTTGTGGTTATTGCCATGTCGGTTATGAATGCGCTGATCAACAAAAAGGTATCGCTGGCAGAGTTGCTGCTGGCCAACATGGTCATCGTGGCGGTGGTCTATGGTCTGGAGCGCGTATGGCTCTTGCGTCATGAATCGCAGAAGATTGTGATGTATGAGCGGATAGACCTGATCCAGAAGGGCAGACAGGCAGAGTTGATTCAGGATCTCGAGCAGCGCACCTCTATTAAAATTAACCGGGTTGAAATCGGCAAGATTGATTTTCTGCGGGATGTGGTGGCCATTCGCATTTACTTTTATGAGGATGAGCAAAACGTTCACATGGACGACACCTTCACGGGTCGCGGTGGCGACTAGCTTCGCCGGCACTAAAAATCTTCGGCCCGGCTGAGCATGCCTTTGGCGCGAATACCGGCCATCAGGAAGTGGTCATTGTCGCGGTGGTAATCGTTGCGCTCAAAGCGCCAGGTATGGGAAGCAAAAATTTCCAGGTCGAAGGCTCCTTCGAGCGACCTGACTACTTCGAGCCGGTGAAAGGTGAAGGCACTCTTCAGGCCCTGTCCGATTTTGTTTCCGTAGTCAATCACCGGGTTGGAATAGGAGCGAAATAAGTTTCCTCCGTAGTTTTCAAGTCCGGGCAAATCGGGATCGGTATCCAGGTCGCGGCCGAAACTTCCCCACGAAAATTGTTCCCTGAAACTCCAGGGCCCGATATCGCAGCGCACGTGGTTTACCCACTCAAAGAAGTTGGCCCCCCCTGGGTGCGCGAGGCCCTGGTTGAGGTGGCCCCATGCCTGCACCACACTTCCGTGCGTGTAGGTGAAGGGCCTCACGAAATTCAGTTCCGACTGGAAGGAGAGCCCTGGTGTGCCGGCATCAAACCACTTGGCGCCTATTTGCCCGCCGAATTTGTTGGCCCACCACCCTCCGGCCCTTCTGATTTCATACCACTTGAATTCATCCAGCACAAGCTGTCCGTATACCTGAACGTCTGACGAAGCCTTCACACGAATCCCCATGCCGAGTATCGAGTTGTCGGCAGACCCCTGGGCATATTCAAGCGGCCGGAAAAAAATAAGCGGATTGAGGTAGTTGAAGTCGAGGTGGCGCCGGCTCGTGGAGTCGCGGTCCTGCCAGATGACCATCTCAAACACCGATAGCGTAACCCGGTTGGAGACATTCCAACTCAGCGCATGCAGTGCCGAATATTTGATGCGCGCATCCCGCAGTGCCTGCCCTGCAGAAATGTCTCTGAGTTGTATCCAAAGGTTGGTGTATTTGACCTTCCACACCTCTGTGGTGAGACGCAGGTAAGGGTAGGCATTGGCATTGTCACTCAAAATGAGTGAGCGGTAGCCATCCCCCCAGAAGTGCTTGCCCTTGCCGGCCTCAAAATGAAAATACTTTCCGGCACGGTAGCCGATATGGCCATGGGTATAGTGCGCTATATAAAGGTCTTCTCCGGCGTGGTGGGCAAAGCCGGCACCGGGGATGATGCGCAGGGAATCTGCGAGCTCACGCAGGTAACCGACCCTGATGCCGCCGACAGCGGAGTATCCCAGCGAGGCATGCCAGCGCTTTCTGTCTTCGAGGGTAATGAGCACACCGAGGTTATCGCCGGCTGCACCGGAGAAAACGCCGTTACGCACCACTCCGCCGCCCATCAGGCATCCGGTAGCCGAAAGCGACAACGTTTTTTTGCGGGCTGCGGCGGTATCGCTGACCGGCTGCCAGGCGCCTTCACCCGGCCAGGCTGCAGGTTGAATGCCCGTATGAAAATTTCCTGACGCTTTACACAAGGCACGTTCGGCAGGCGAGAGGGGTTCGCGCAGGAAGCGCGAGGCGGGGTGCTGGGCGTGCAGAGCGCAACAGCCCAGCACAGCCGGCATCAGCAGGATCAGGATGCACCGGTTCATGTTTTCTTAGCGGGGGCTGCAGGTGACTTGAAAAGAAAAACCGAATTGGCCAGCAGCACGGCGGTAATACCCACGATGAGAAGTGATTTGTTGGGTGTGTGCGCAGGTGTCTGAAAGGTGAGCAGTACCACAATCATGGTGTAGGCATACAATATGAGGGACACTTGCCAGTGCGCACAACCGAGCGAAAGCAACTTGTGGTGAATGTGGTTCTTGTCTGCACTGAATGGAGAGCGGCCGCTTATCGACCTGATGACAAAGACCCGCAGCGTATCAATCAGCGGATAACTCAGTATGGCCATGGCCAGCACGGGCTTGGAAACGGTGTTCATGGTTTCGGGCAGGCGCAGCATGTCAAACTCAATCATCTTCACCGCCAGTACATAGACTACAACACCGATGATGAGCGATCCCGAGTCGCCCATAAAAAGGCGGGCCGGCTGAAAATTGTACACAAGAAAACCGAGGAGTGACCCCCCCAATCCGACGGCGAGCAGGGCAAGCGGAAGGTCCATGTTCTTGTAAAACCAGTATCCGAAAGTCATGCTGGCAATAAATCCGATGCCGGCCGCCAGTCCGTCAACGCCGTCGATAAGGTTGATGGAATTGACAATAACGATGTACACGAAAAGCGACAACGTGATGCTGAGCCATCCGGGAATTTTTTCCACCCCCACCAGTCCGCAAAAATCGGTGATGCGGATATCGGCAAGAAAGATCAGTATGGCACCGACAACAGCGTGAACAAGCAGTTTTTTTGAAGGGCTCACACCGATAATATCGTCTTTGAGACCCAGAAAGAACAGAACGAACATGCACGCGAGCAGGTACTTGAAATCCTGGAGTGCACTCAGGAAATGGTAGTTGCTTCCGAGTTGCGAGGCATAGCTGGAAGGAAACCACAGGCAATAGGAAATGATGGTACCGGCAAAAATCATGATACCCCCGATGGTGGGGACGCTCCTGCGGTGGAGCTTGCGGGCATCCCCCGGCTCATCCACCAGGTGCTTGAGCTTGGCCACCTTGATCAGTGAGGGTGTGGCAATGAGCACAAGCGCAAAGGCTGTAGAAAATCCGAGTATTAGTTCACGCAAGTTGGCCCTGTTTGAGGTTTAAATGGCGCGGAGGTTTGCACCCCCTGTCTTTGCCGTCAAACATAATGCAAACACAGGCATTTTTCCATGCTCCGGTGTGGCCTGTTAACTATCAACACAGGATTAAAAATCCATATAGCGGTTGTACACCGCGGTGCGGAAGGCCACATACAGCCCGGTCGTTTCCCTCCGGAAGGTGCCTGCGCGGTCAAGCCTGCGGTTGACGCTAGAGGCCAACTGCAGGTTGGTCTTTGGGTTAAACATCCAGCCGGTTTCGGCTATGACCTGGTTGACATGACGCATGGGATAGCTTCTTGTCTGGTCGAGATCCCGGTCAAGGATGCGCCCTTCCACGGAAGTTTTTTGCCCGATGTAATTCACGGAGCCCCGTATGAAGAAGTTGCGGGCGTGATAGAATCCCTGCACGATGACTTCGTTGGCGCCGGCACCGACCACATTCCCGATGGGTTGGTTCATGTGTGTGTAGTTCTCGCGGCCCGGGGTGCTGCTGTAGAAGTTGTCACCCGTGGAGTTCCATTCCACCCGAAGGTCGAATCGGCGCAGGCCAAGGTCAAAAAACTGAAACCCTGCCTGCCAGCCGGCAGCGGCATTGCGCTTGTCATAGGCCAGCTGGCCGTAAGTCATTATGTGCGGACTGATGCGCCAACGGAGGTTGATGCCGGAGAGGCTAAACCATGTGGCAGTTTCGTTTTGGGTAGCGGTTGCTATGCCTGCCACCGGCATATAGGCTTGCCAGGGCAAAGGCTGCACACCGGTCGAGTCCCAGCGCTGCCAGACATTTCCTTCGAAAAGTCCTACGGAGAAATTATTAAACGGCACAAAGTCGACGTAGTGTATCGTGCCCACTTTTTTGGCAAAGAGCGCCTCAGGCACTTCCAGCCGCGGAAGCCGGTTGAGGCTCTGCCACTGCACACCCATTACGGTGTACTGGATGCGGTCTTGGGCCAGGTAGGCAGTGGCTTTCGCAAAGGGATAGTTGTAGGCGGCATCACTGAGCAGCAGCGAACGGTGTCCGTGGCCGATAAAATGTTTGCCATGTCCCATCTGTACATCGAGCCACTTCCACGGCTTAATGAAGAGCCAGCCCGACGACATGCTGTAGTCGAATCCGGTTAGGTAAAAAGGTTTTGTGCGGCCAAAGCCGGGTACAACGCCGAATTTGTCCTGATTGTCAAAACCCAGGCTGTCAATGACCTGGCGGAAGTAATTGGGGAAGTAGGCCTGGTTTTCCAAAATGGTGGCCTGAAAACTTACGATGTTACCGATGCGGCCCTGCAGCATGGCACCGCGTGTATTGGTCCAAAGCCTGGCGGTATCGGTATAGTTGGTGGTGTCTGAAAAATCATGGGTGAAGGAAAAGTCAAAGAGCGGATCCAGGGCCAGTTCGAAGTCATCTGTCTTCACACTGGCCAGGTGGTCGCGCCATAGTTTGGTGCCAACCATGAAGTAGTATTTCGCCGAATCCTTCTCGTAAAATGGGTTGTGGCTCAGGTCAAACCGGTGGGCGGCCAGCGGCTTGAGCGAGGTATGCGCCAGGCTGTCGGCCCTGCGTTCGGTTTCGTTGGAAAAATCCTGTTGCAGGTGCACGGTGGCATATTGCGACCATAGCCATGCCGGGCAAGGGAGAAAAACCAACACACAGGTAACCAGAAACACCTTTTTCATTTTGCGCGCAATTCGGTCAGGGATGCTTTTTGAAATGCTTCGTAGACAGCAGCAATGCCTTCGCGCAGCGGAATGCGGTGGCGCCACCCAAGCGCGTGTATGCGCGACACATCCATCAGCTTGCGCGGTGTACCGTCGGGCTTCGAGGTGTCCCAGACCAAAGCGCCGGAGTAGCCCACCACCTCCTTTACCATTTCTGCCAGCTGGCGGATGCTGATCTCTTCGCCCGAGCCGATGTTGACGAACAGGCTTTCATTGTAATGAAGCATCAGAAAAACACAGCCTTCGGCCAGGTCGTCTACATGCAGAAATTCCCTGAGCGGACTTCCGGTTCCCCATACTTCCACCTCAGACAATCTGGCCGTTTTGGCTTCGTGGAATTTGCGAATCAGTGCGGGAAGCACATGCGAATTCTTCAGGTCATAGTTGTCGTTGGGGCCGTAGAGGTTGGTCGGCATCGCGGAAATGAAATTACAGCCATACTGGTCGCGGTAGGTTTCACACAACTTGATGCCGGCAATTTTCGCGATGGCATAAGGCTCGTTGGTATACTCGAGCGGCCCCGAAAGCAGCGCATCCTCCTTAAGAGGCTGCGGTGCCATGCGCGGGTAGATACAGGAGCTTCCTAAAAAAAGCAATTTGCGTACACCGGTCTGCCAGGCGGCATGAATGACATTGGCCTCAATCATCAGGTTGTCATACAAAAATTCACCGCGGTAGGTGTTGTTGGCCAAGATGCCGCCCACGCGGGCCGCGGCAAGAAAGACATAGGCAGGTTTTTCCGCTTCAAAAAATTCCCTGACTGCCTGCTGGCTGCGCAGGTCCAGTGTATCGCTGTTGCGCACCAACAGGTTGCGGTAACCCAGCGATTGCAGGCGGCGTGTGATGGCGCTGCCAACCATACCGCGGTGTCCGGCAACGTAAATGGGGTCGTCAAGATTCACGCAACAAACGTAAGCAGGGGCATAACGGAAGCGGTAATTTTTTCTGCACCCATCCTCAACCCCTGACGTCTAGTGCATCGCGAAGACCATTGCCCACCATCATAAAGGAGAGCACAAGCAGCATGATGAGCACTCCGGGCGCCAGCGCGAGGTAGGCCATATCGGTAGTGATGTAAGCGTAGTGCTCCCGTATGATGTTGCCCCAGCTCGGCACCGGAATTTTGGCTCCCAGCCCGAGAAAACTCAGTCCTGCCTCAATGAGGATAGCGGAAGCGAAATTGGCGGCACTGATCACGATTACCGGTGAAAGAATGTTGGGGAGGATATGCCTGAACATGATGCGGCGCGAAGGAATACCCAGCGCCCTAGCTGCCTCGATGTATTCCTTCTCGCGCACACCCAGCACCTGTCCGCGGGTGATGCGCGCCACTTCGACCCACATGGTCAGGCCCACGGCCAAAAACACTTTCCAGAATCCGGTGCCGAAGGCGAACGTGATGGCCATCACAAGCAGCAATGTGGGCACGGCCCACACCACATTGGTAAACCACATGATGGCGGCATCCACCCACCCGCGGTAATACCCGGCGAGAAGTCCGAGCAGGAGTCCGATGACAAGCGAAATCAGCACGGCGACCAGTCCGACCGAAAGAGAGATCACCGTGCCGGCCATAAGCCTTGAAAGCAGATCACGACCGTACTTATCCGTACCGAGCCAGTAACACTTGCGGTGTATCCATCCGCCTGCGGGATGGGGCACAAGGTCTGATACGTCAAAAGTTTCAGTCGCAGGCGCTTCACCGTAGGCATCATACATGACAACGGTTACCGTGTTTCCGTGAAGCGTTGCCGAGCGCACGGGAATTTCTTCATACCCCGACGGACTCCCGCCGGCCAGCCAGGTTTGCGCCGCAGAGAGTGATGCGAGACCGGTTTTTTTGCGCAGCATGTCTGCACAGAAACCTGGTTTCTTTCCGGCTAGCGAGAGTTGCTGGTTGTTGGCGTTTACGGTTTGGTCAGGCCTGATGAGGGCACCGGCCATCGCCACCAGGGTCATCACCACGATGAAGCCAGCGCCGGCCATGGCGAGTGGATTTTTTTTAAACCGCCTCCAGGCGCGTCCGGGCAAAGGGGCAGGGGCACTCATGCGGGCAACTGGTGTAGGGTTTTCAGCGGACGGTCTTTCCAGTGCGGGGGACTGAAGTGTGCCACAACCGGCACCAGCGCGGCGTAAAATGGATACAGCAGAGAAATGGGCAGCCACCATACCAGCGAGGAGGTGCGCTGAAACCACCGTGCACCTGCAGCAAGGCCGGGCAGTTCACACAGCATTTTCATCACCGGAATTCCCAGCCATGGCCAGGGGGCTCCGGCCACCACGGCGGCCATGGCTCCCGCACAGATGGTGTTGGTGAGCCAAACGAGCAAAGCAACGGTAAGCACGGTGCCAGGTGTATAGTGTCCGGTCTTTGAAGCCCATCGCAGGCGCTGCGTAAAAACCTCGCGCCAGGAGGATGCGGCGGCCACGATGGCGATGGCATCACGGTTGCGCAACACATGCACCATAGCCTTCGACCGGATGGCCTCCAGCAGCATAAACATATCATCTCCTGAGGCATGCTGGCTGCCTGCCGCAGCGCGGTGACTTCGGAAGAAATCTGTGCGAAAGACGAGGTTGGCACCGTTGCACATCAGCGGAAAACCCGCTCCGGCCGCACCGAGTGTCGCAAACTGAAGTCCGAGAAACTCCAATACCTGAAAGTGGCCTGCCGCCTGCCTGCCTGGTGGGCACATAACCGGCAGTATCAGCATGTCGGCACCCGAACCATCAAGCCCTGTCGCCCAACTGCGCAGCCAGCCTGCCGGCAGGCACACGTCGGCATCTACCGTGGCCAGATAGGTTCCGCGGATATGCGATAACCCTTCGCGCAGCGCTGCTTTTTTTCCTGCGCCATCCGCAAGCGGCACGAGTTTGCCGCGAAGGCCTGTTTCAATGGCTTCGGCTACCAGCGAAGGGCCGTCATCGGTGCTGTGGTCGTCTATGAAAATTACCTCAAACAGTTCAGCGGGGTAATCCTGATTTCTCAGGCACGCAATAAGCGGACGGATACGCATGGCCTCATCGCGAAATGGAACAAGTATGGAGACAAACGCTGGCTTGCGGGGCGAAAGCACAACCGGACACCGATGCCAGCCCCGCAGAAAAAGCCCCTGAAGCAGTGCATAGAGAACAACTGCGGAGAGTGCCGGTGCAAGGAGGAGGATTGCCATTACTTTGCCGTCAAAGAAACTAAGGATTTGAACCAGGCGGAAAAAATCATTCTCGGTATTGATCCGGGTACCACTATACTCGGTTATGGACTCATCGAAGTGAAGGGCCGGCGGATACACCTGCTGGCACTTGGGGTCATGCACCTGGAGAAATATGGAGACCACCACCTGAAGCTTCAGAAAATATTTGAACGCTGCATCAGTCTCATTGATGAGTTTCATCCTGACGAAACCGCTATCGAGGCGCCATTTTTTGGAAAGAACGTACAATCCATGCTGAAACTCGGACGCGCTCAGGGTGTGGCCATTGCCGCTTCACTGAGCCGTCAGATTCCGGTAACCGAATATGCGCCGCGCAAAATCAAGCAGAGCATCACAGGCAACGGGGCATCGAGCAAGGAACAGGTTGCCGCCATGCTGCAGCAGCTTCTGCAAATTCCCGCGGCAGACATGCCGGCTAAACTCGATGCAACCGACGGACTTGCAGCGGCGGTATGTCATTATTACCAGGGATTGTCGGTCGTGCCCGGCGCTGGCGGTTATTCAGGATGGAAAAGTTTTCTGACCCGAAATCCGGGAAGGCTCAAGGGCGGATGAGTGAGCCCTGAGGGCAGCCGGCCCTAATCGCCATCTAGTTTGAGCACGAAGCCCGTGTGCTCATACAAACGTCCTTCGCCATCGCGCACGGCGAGGTAATAGGCATAGCTGCCGTCCTGCACCATTTCACCCTTGTAGGTGCCGTCCCACGACTCGGCAGGGTCGGTTGATTCGAAGATGCCGTTGCCTGTGCGGTCATAGACTACAAGCAGATACGATGCAGGGTCTGCAAAAGAGATGGTGGGTCGCCAGGTATTGTTGAATCCGCCCGGTATAAAGGCGTTGGGTATCCACACCTTGGGTACCTGGGCTACGCAGGCGGCATTGCTGAGTGCGGAGGAGGGCACACCGAAAGTATTTGCGCCTTCCACTGCTTCCACGCGATAGCAAAAATCACCGGGCGTAAAGAGCATGTCGCTCACATCATCTTCGTAAAAATTGACGTTTCCTGTCGTCTCATTCAGCAGCGTCCAAGACAGGCCCTGGTCCATACTGCGGTGAATGCGGTACCCTGCCGCGTTGTTTTCCCATTCTCCGTAGTAAGTCCAAGACAGGGTATTGACCAGCCTGCTTGTGTTGGCAATGCCCTGCAACCGCATGGTGCGGCCGATGTTGGTGGTGTCCACAAAATCACCGCACATGTTTTCAACCACAACCCGGTACTCGTAGGTCTGCGCGGAGGTATTGAGGTTGTAAAGGTCAATGGCCTGAAAAGCCGGTGTACCGGAGTAACTGTACACGATTACTTCGTCCCAGTCGTCTTCTGCATCATCGCGCCGCTCAACATGGTAGTTGCACATGTTTACCGTAGGCGCCAGAAAAGTCGTCACAGTAACCTCATCTTCCTGCGTAACCGAAGCACTGGCCAGGTAAATGGCTGCCGGGCTGTCGGGGTAGGGCGTGGCAACAGAAACAAGGTTGCTGTTGGCGTTTTGTGCGGGCGAAAGCCCCTGGGCCACGACGTAATAATAGTTGAGGGTGTTTTGCCCGAATGCCGTGTGTGTGTAATCGAGCTGATCGCCAGGCAGCGTGGCAGCCAGTTGAAAATTGAGGTTGTCGGTGCTGTGCCATACCTCGTAGGAAGTGACGCCCTGTACCCAGCCCAGGTAGGGGGTCCAGCTGATGTTGACTTCGTCTTCGCACAATATATATGCGGCCGAGGAGAGCAGGATGGAGGTGTTGCAGATGTCGCCTGTAGGGCTTGTGTTGGGGCTCGGCGGTGTGCCGCTGTAGCAGGTATCGAATGCGGCTACCAGGTAACTCTCCGGCGCCGTTAATGGGGTTGCCAGGAGGTCAACAAACTGCGTGTTGGTGTAGCCCCACACGGTGTCGATGACGGACACCACGGCGCCGTTGCAGGCATATACAATGTAGGCCTGGGTGTCTGGAGACTGGGAGGGTTGCCATGAAACGATGACGTCGTTGGTTGACAAGTCAACCGAAACTGAGGTCACTTCCGGAATGGCAGGTGCAGTGGCATCGGTCAATACATCTCCGGCGATGTTTGATAGCAAATTACAGCCGGAGGGGAGGTTGAGGGCAACCTGGAAATTCAGAAACTCATCGCAAACCGAGATTTCGTGCGCATAGTCAAAGGGTCCGAATCCGAAGGAGCCGACGACGTTCCAGGTACCGGCGGGAAACTCCATCAACATGTCGTAGGTCGCACCGGAGGGCTCAGCGGTGAAGAGGAAGGGAGATGTCCACGATAACTCGGCATACCCCTGGGGCGTTACCGAGGGCGTAACGGTGAGAAACATCGTGCACAGGGTTTCGGAAGCCACAGACATGAGCCCGTCGATGTCTTCGGTGGTCATGTAGTAGCAGATTCCGGAGGCGCTGGGATCCGCTCCGGTATCCACGAAAGAGGTCGCTGCGTAGTTGTTGAGAATGGTTTCGTTCCAGGTAGTGCCACCATCGGAAGAGGACCACAGGTGGTAGGTGTCAAACGCACTGTCGGGGTCTGACGGCGGCACCCAGTTGATGACGACATTGCCGTCTTCGTCTACCCAGACGCACTGCAGGTCAGGGGAATCCAATTGCCCGTGAAGCTTCGCGGCGCTGAGGGCAAAGACCAACAAAATGATATGGATGGCTGCAGTTCTCAACGTGCCTGCTGTGGGGTGCAAAAATACCGGTTTATCATGAAGGGCGTGTAACGTGCAAACGCGCGGCGGAGTTCTGTTTTCGGTTTCCGGGCGGTGAACCCGGCAAGGATGCCGCGCCACGCAGCAGGGTATAACGGCCATTTTGCGCACTTATTACGCGAAGTCCTGGGTAACGCATTGTGAGGGCGGCCCAGTGGCCTAAAACGAGAACCGGCCCGCCTGCACCGAAGCGCATTTTTCGCGGAACCCCGCCACCATATGCTCGATGACGGCAGCGGCAGGCACGATGCTATGGAGGCTGGAGGCTACCTGACCAATTTCCAGCTCGCCCTCGTCGAGATCACCCTCAAACATGCCTTTTTTGGCCCGGGCGCGGCCAAGTAGCGCGGAAAGTTGTTCTTTACCTGCCTGTTGGGCGTAGGCCTGCATGACCTCGTCAAAGAACTTGTTGCGCAGCAGCCTGACGGGAGTTAACTCCTTGAGCGTCAACAGCGTGTCTCCCTCTTTTGCCTCAACCACTTTTTGTTTGAAGGCCGGGTGGGCAGAAGATTCCAGTGTGGCGGCAAAACGGCTGCCTACCTGAACGCCTTCGGCCCCGAGTACCATGGCTGCAAGCATGGTAGTTCCGTCATAAATACCGCCTGCCGCGATAACGGGCACGTCCACGGCGGCACGCACGGCAGGAATCAGGCACAGGGTGGTGGTTTCTTCCCGCCCGTTGTGCCCACCCGCTTCGAATCCTTCGGCTACGACCGCGTCACACCCGGCTGCTACGGCTTTTTCGGCAAACCGGGTGCTCGACACAACATGGACGACTGTGATGCCTTTGTCCCGGAGTTTGGGGGTCCAGAGTGCAGGATTTCCGGCCGAGGTAAAAACGATGGAGACCCCTTCCTGCATGATAATGTCCATGAGGGTTTCAATCTGGGGATAGAGTAGCGGCACATTGACGCCGAAAGGTTTATCCGTGGCGGCGCGGGTTTTGGCGATGTGTTCGCGCAGCACATCAGGGTACATCGACCCAGCCCCCAGCAGGCCCAGTCCGCCGGCATTGCTTACGGCTGAAGCCAGGCGCCAGCCGCTGCACCAGATCATGCCGGCCTGAATAATCGGATACTGTATTCCGAATAGGCCATTGACCCTATTTTCACTAGTATGCATAGGCCGTACAAAGGTAAGGGCATTGCCCCCCGCCGCGGGAAAAGCCCCGCACAAGGGTTGGTCTGCAACCCAGCCCGGCAGACGGCCCCGATAACCTTTCAACAGCAAATGCGTAATTAATTGACCAAAAAAGAACTACCGGAGAAACCAATCCATTATTTTAGCCCGCTTTATAGGCAGTTCAAAGGTTCTGAATCCTTTCGCATGATGAAAAAAGCTATCGCTGTAGCACTCCTGTTTGTGTCCGTGTCCTTATCCGCCCAATACCAATGGGACTACGGAATTAAGGTAGGCGCAGCCAATTATTTGGGCGACATCGGTGGTCAGGCACTCACCCGCCGTGATTTCGTGTGGGATATGCACTGGCAGGCGACCCGGTCGGCGTGGGGCGCTTTCGGGCGCTACAAATTCAGCAAGCGCCTGGCTGTAGCGGCGAATCTCGACTACCTTGCGGTAAAAGACTACGACCGCTGGACAACAAATCCGCCCCGTCGCGCGCGCAATATGAATTTTCGCAACCGCATAGTTGAACTCGGAGCCCGCGCTGAGCTCACGGTTTGGTATGACAATGACGTTAGCGGAAAAGGCTATTACAACCCGGATTTTAAAATGTACCTGTTTGGAGGAGTTTCCGGATTCTACCACAATCCCCAGGGGCAGTTGCATAGCGGCGATGAGCTGATCAGCGACACGTGGTACAACCTGCGTGATTGGAGAACCGAAGGCCAGGATAACTCCTACTCACCCATCGGGCTGGCTATTCCGGCAGGCGTTGGGGTGTATTTTACGTTTAGCAAAACCTGGCGTATCGGCTGGGAGTTTTCATGGAGAACCACCTTCACTGATTACCTCGATGATGTGAGTACGGTGTACACCAACCCGAATCCGAAAGACCCCAACGACTACGATCTCGCGCTCAGCTGGGTTAACGGGTCCACCAACCAGGCGCTTATAGACCAGATTAACGCCGACAACCCGGACAGCGAATTTTATCCGCTTAACATCGCCAACTTTACGATTACCGCACAGGGCCAAACCATCAAGCGCGGAGATCCCACGCACAACGATAGTTATATGACCATGCAG
>DHLU01000059.1:907-3372 GCA_002405435.1 Flavobacteriales bacterium UBA4660 | reverse complement strand
CACAACGGGAGAAGAAAACGAGGTTCCACTTCCGGTGCGAATGGTTGAGTCGAGGTCAGCCAACACGCATGATCCCCCCATCGCGCACACATTGGGCTTGGTATCTCCGTCAGACGAAGGGCCGAATCCCGAAAAGCCCATCTTCACCCGGTTGGCGTCCACTGCACCCACGCAGAGTACCGAATCTCCATCAGACGGGGCTGTGATGTAGCGCCAGGCGCTGTTGCCGCTGTTGCCCGCGCTGTTGACGACGAGTATTCCTCTGCGGGCCGCAAGATCAGCCGCCTGGGTAACCCGCGTAGTATTGCCATCCATATCGGCAAAGGAGTAATGCTGCAGCGAATCGTCAAACAATGAATAACCGAGACTTGAGTTGATGATGTCTATGCCAAGGCTGTCGCAGAGTTCGGCCGCTGCCACCCAGTTGTCTTCTTCCACCCTGTATTCCGAAGCGCTGTCTTCCGTCCTGAACAACCAGTAGGTCGCATCGGGGGCAGCACCGCAAAGCGAATCGGGAATCTGCCCGGCCATCACACTCAGTACAAACGTGCCGTGGTTGCTGTGGTTATAGACACCGGTTCCGCCTGCTACAAAATCCCGGACACCGGCAATTCCGCCACGCGCGCGCAAGGATGCAAAGGCGGGAAGCAGATCGGTACGCCAGAAACCAGCATCCAACACGGCGATACTGATGCCCGAACCCCTGAAACCCAGTTGATGCAACCGGTGTCCGTTGAGCATTTCCCCCTGCCTGAACGAAGGCCCGTAGGCTTTTTCAAACGCACTGCAAGCCGCAGACCGCGGCATAGCCGGCACATTTCCGTATTTGCCTTTTTCCGGCTGGGTCCAGCTAACCACGGCGCGCGTCTCAGCCACAAAGGGGAGTGCTGCGATGACTTCCAGCAGCGTGGAGTCAGCCGTCGCTATCGTTATGGCGTTAAACCACTTGCTGCGGTTGTGCAGCGTACAATCACCGGTGGCGAGCACCTGCTGTATATAGGCTTCGTTGACAGGCAGATCGCGCTCCTCATAGGGAATCCCGAGAACGGCCCTCCTGAGCACTGTGGCCGGCGACAAAAAGGCCGAAGGATCAGCAAGCGAGTAGGGAGAATTGTCTTTGTCAGTAAACCTAACCCAGTATTTGCCCGGGGCGGTCTGGGCGTTAACCGGAACCAGGATGGTCAGCAGCCCGAAGAGGAAAAGCGCATACTTCGGTTTCATTCTACGACGTCACCGAAGTCAACAATGGTCATTTCCATATCAATCCCGGTAATATCGCCGCCCTGCACGTTGAGGTCAGTGAGGCGCTTGTAGATCAGTCCGACCCCACGCGCATAGACTTCGCTGGCGATTTCCTGGTCTATGAGGTTGACGTTGTTGCGCTGAATGACCTCGAGGGTTTGCTCAAAACTGAGTGCGCCGTAGTTGCGCGGAACGTCAATGTCTCCATAGACATAGTTCCATGGTTCCATAAAGTTATACGCATTGCCGTTCCAGCTTTTATCGGGCTCAAGGGGAAACAACAGCCGCACGTACCTGATGTCTTCCTCCACCTTCTGGGCCGAATTGGCCGTGCGCTTCTTCGTCCATACATCGGTGAGAAACCACGAAACACCCTCGTTGTTAGAGCGGTAGCGCTCGACCGTCACGGCTGTTTCTCCGATGCCGTCAAAAATCTGCTCCACGGTGACTTCCTTCACCAAGTATTCGGCGGTATCCGGATTAATTCCGTAGCCAATAGAGTCTACCTTGTAGGTAATGTATGTGCCGATTTCCACGGGAAAATAGTCATAACCCAGGTTGATGGGCTGCTCGTCATCCTCAGGGGTGCATGACAACATTGCGCAAAGCGCAAACACGGACCAGTATAAGGGTTTCATATCGATTGTATCAATCCGTTTTCTATCACTTCCTGAACGCCGGACCGGGCATGGGTATTTCACTTTTGGCTTCCTGCGGCTGCGGTCCGCACATTGCGGGGCCGGCCCTTGAAGTGAGCTTTTGCCGCAAACTTAATGGAAACTTTAGTTCCCTGGGATAGAATCCACCAGCGTGCCGGACTGCCATACTTCGGTTTTCAGCAACCTGCCATCTTCGGAATAATGGCGCACTTCTCCTTCCAGTTTGTCGTCCATGTAATCACCCTCCCGCGCTACCTGTGTGCCCACGAGCTTTTGGGTGCCCTGGATGGCGTCATCCCTGAGTTCGACGGAGCCGGGTACAAAAGTGAATTGGCCCTTGTCGTACCACTCGGTGAAAGGTCCGTCCCTTTTACCATTTTCATAGGTGTATTCGCTCTTCGGAATACCGCCTTCGTAATACTCCATAACGGTGCCGTTCACATAGCGCCTGTTTTTCTCCTTACCATTTTCATAACTCAGGGTCAGTTCAACCGTAGCATTGCTGTGGTAGTGTGTCCAGACCCCTGTCTTGACCCCGCGGACGTATTGTCCCTCAAACTGCTT
>DHLU01000059.1:0-764 GCA_002405435.1 Flavobacteriales bacterium UBA4660 | reverse complement strand
CGGACGTATTGTCCCGCAAACTGCTTGGCACCATTGGGGTAATAGTGGATAAAGTTGCCGTCAAACACGCCGTCGCGGTAATAGCAAGCGAGCTTTTTCCGTTCATCTTCGTAGTATTCCGTTGAGGGCCCTTCTTTTTCGCCGGCTTCATAATAAACCACCTGGTAAAGTTTGCCGGATGGGTAGAAGTAGCGGCACTCCCCGTGAAGCTGATTTTGTTGGTATTGTTCCTCGGCGATTTTCATGCCCGATGCATTGTAGAGTTTCCACGGCCCCGTCTTCTCTCTTGTCCAGGTTCCGCCCACCAAGCGGCCGAGGTAACGCCCCTCCGAAATGGGGGTATGCATGCTCTGGTCATAATTGACCACGTAGTTTTCGGTAGTATCCCGCACGTGGTCAACCTTCGACTGCAGTTCTCCGGTTTTGTAGTAAAACTCCCAGATGCCAACCGGAACTCCGTGGTCAAACTGGCCGCGGTAGTAGAGAATTTTCGGATTGCTATTCCAGACGCGCACCCAAGGGCCGTTTTTCCTGCCGGCTGCATCAGGTCTATTGTAGTCTACCCCCTCTGTGCCGGTTGGCCAGGAGAGTCCGGGTTTTTGTCCGGTAAGCCCCAGCGACGATGCCAGAAGCGCGGTAAGAAAAAGGGTTAATCTCATAGCCGACATGGAGGTAACGCTCTCAGGGCAAATTTGGTGCCTTTGAAGGCATTCCGGTGTGCTGCGCAGCGAAGAATGACCCCGGCGTCGTGTTGAAAACCACAT
>DHLU01000077.1:914-5212 GCA_002405435.1 Flavobacteriales bacterium UBA4660 | reverse complement strand
TTAGAAAACAGCACCGGTCCGAATTCACTCACCGTCGCCCTTAGCCTTGTCCCTTGTTCTCCCGACAGTGAAAGAAACTCAACGGGCGCGCCTCCCGGAGTATAGGGAATACCGATAAGTGCATGCCGCTCCTCAATTTTTGCATGAGACACACCCGCAGCCGCAATGCCGCTCAGATCGCCCTTGAGGTCCATCAGCAAGACAGGAATACCATGCGCACTCATCTGCTCGGCGATGACCTGCAGGGTAACAGTTTTTCCCGTGCCTGTGGCTCCGGCAATAAGACCATGGCGGTTTAGGGTTTTCAGAGGAATCCTGACCATCGCACCGGGTTGCGGATGGCCGTCGAGCAAGGCGGCCCCCAGTTGAATGGCTTCTCCCTTAAAAGCATAACCCGCTGAAATATCCTGAATGAATGCGGTGTTTCGGTCCATGCGTCGTGTGGATAATGGGGTATTTATTTTCTGGTTGGTCTGCTGCGTCGGCTGCGACGCTTGCGCTTTTTTTCGTGAAAAGCCCCGCGGAAAGTCGGATCGGCCATGCGCTTGAAGTGATCTATGGTTTTCAGTTGTTCATGGCGTTCATGCGCTGCCGTCTCAAATGTGGCTACTTCCTTCGGAAAGACCGCCACAGGAATTTGCTGCCGGATCACTTTTTCAATCAAACGTATGTGGTGCTTTTCCGCTTCGTCTGAAAACGTGATGGCTACACCGGGTACCAGTGCCCGGCCCGTGCGCCCGATACGGTGCACGTAATCTTCATGGTGCGCAGGGACGTTAAAATTGATCACGTGACTCACCTCGGCCACATCAATTCCTCGTGCACTCACATCAGTACTTACCAGCACCCGCACTTCCCCATTTCTGAATGACTCCAGTGCATTCAGGCGTGCGTTCTGGGCCTTATTGCTGTGCAGCACCCCAACACCGCCGGCGATGCTCCGGCCTAGAAACTTCGCAATGGCAGCAGCGGTTTCGCGGGTGCGCACAAAGACCAGTACACGGTTAAAGCCCTCTTGTTTGAGCAGGTGTTCGAGCAAGCCCAGTTTTGTCCGCATGTTTGGCACCTCATACAACCACTGCTGCACCATAACGGCGGGCGTGGCCTGCGGGGTAACCTCAATCCGCTGCGGAAACAGCATAAAGTTGTCGGCTATGCGCTGCACCTTCTCGGGGAATGTGGCGGAAAACAACAACTGCTGCTTTTTACCCGGTATCTTTTCCTGAATGGAACGCAACTGCGGCCAAAAACCCATGTCCATCATCCGGTCGCTTCGTCGAGCACAATATGGCGTATCTTTTTACAATCGATGCAGCCCGCCGCATAAATCTCGAGAAACCGGCCGGTTGTTGCAATGATGAAGTCTGTGCCTGCCTCGCATTGTTTCTTCTGCTGGGAAGCGCCGACACCACCGTACAATGCCACACAACGCAGATCGGTGTACTTCGCGAGCTGACGAAAATTCTTTTCTACCTGAACCACCAATTCCTTTGTAGGCACCAGCACAAGACAACGGGGTTCTGTGCCTTTGGCAAATTTCATCACCTGCATCAGGGGCAGGAGGTAGGCGGCCGTTTTGCCCGTGCCCGTCTGTGCAATACCAATCAGGTCTTGCCCACCGAGTATTTTGGGAATGGCAGCAACCTGGATTTCGGTCGGAGCCGTGATGCCCGATTCGTCGAGCGCGTTTACAAATTGCCGGGTTATGTTGAGGTCGGTAAAGGTCAAGGGCATGCAGGTTTTATTTCTGAACTTCAATTACAGCCGACAGCAATACCCCGCTGCCTTTTTCCCAATGCATTGTAGTGGCGATGCCGCTGGCTGTATTCCACTGGGCACTCCGGTGACCCTCCAGCGCGTTGAGCCGCCGGCGCAAGGTACCTCGCGATGCGTTGAGTGCGCTCACCATCTTATCAAAGTCAATGGGCTTGTCGCTCACCACCACCGCAAAGCGGTCAAGGCGTCCTGTGTCATCGGGATACAGGTTATGGTCCTTCGGAAACAGACGGGTGCCGGTAATTCCGCAAAACGGAGAGTGTTTTGGCGTATAAGGAAACAGCAGGTAGCAGGATCCGTCAGATTCTTCTCCCACGATGTACACGTAGCATTCGAGGTTGTTGGTAACCATAAGCCTGAAACGATCTCCTCCATTTTCGCCTTTTTTCAAGGGCGCTGCGGTGCGGAAAACGCCGGGTTCGCCGGTGGACTTGAATGATACCTCCCGCTGAAATTCGCCGCTTTCTTCGCGGGTCATAATACCCAGTACAAGTTCGAGCGCACTGCTTGCGGGTTCGCCGGCATCGCCCATGGGATAGAGTCCGTAAGCCTCCCGGGTGAAGTGGGCAAAGTCGGGATACGATACCCAGCCTATGCCGTCACGGCCCCATTCGGACCCCCATGAATTCATCAGCTGAAATCCGCCCGTGTTGCCGTATTTGTAGTCGTCGTAACCAATCACACACATGGCATGGCCTCCGAATCCGCGCATGGCATAATCGGCCTCATCCGGCATCCACATGTCTTGACCGACCATGCCCGACATAAAACTGCCTCCGACCATCATGCCTATAATGACCGGCGCACCCCGCGACAGGTTTTGTTTGATGGCGAGCATATCCACCTGCGCCGGATCATCAAGCCGTCCTGATCCACTTCCTGTCAGGCGCTGGTAACCATCAATGCGGAATTCAGCGGCATTCCGCAACGCAGCGCCGGTAGGTGAGGCTGTACAGTCATCCTCGTCGTAGGGCATGTCCGAATAAGGCGCCAGCCCCATGCCTTTCATCACCTTCATGGCTTCCGGCAGGTAGGCCCCCTGGCATTCCTCCAGCGCTATCTGGTTGTAGAGAAAGGAAGGGGAGAAGGTGCATTGATCTGCCGGACGACCACTTTCGCGCGCCTCTTGAATGGAACGCGCCGCATAGGCCGAAGCCCAGGCGACACAGGATCCCTGCCGTCCCTGGTTTTTTCGCGCAGGCGCATAGGACAGAAGAGATACCTCGTCGGGCATCGGATTTTTCCGGTTGTCTGCCAGGGGCTCATAGATTTCGGTTTCGCGGTAGCGCTCCGAATCAAACAAGGTGCCTGCTGAAAACGACGATGAGGCCGCTTCTGATAACAACGGATTGCAGCTGCGTTTCGAAAACAGCATGTAGCCACCGGCCAGCAACGCCACCAGCAGCAGCAACAGGGGAAGTTTCGAGTACACGCGCAGGTGCTCCCACTTGTCGCGCCAACTCGCCTCGGAGTACGTCATGCCCAGAAGAATCACGCCGAAGAGCAGCAGAGCCGGCAGCGCAATCGGGTTGCTACGCGCCATGGCCCAGTGCTCCACCAGGCGGCCTGAGAGCAGCCAGCTTGCAATAAGCACCAACGCCGACACATTGAACAAGGCCCGGGAGGTGGGGCCGGCAAACACCAGCACCACCAAAGCCCAAGACGCCACCTGCCCCATGAACTGCTGGAACCTGGGCAGTGCTGAAAGACGTGGAGACTGCAAACCTGTGGCTTCCGTTCTCGCTGGGCGTCAATGTCGCAAGACTGTACCAGCCAGTTGGGGCCCTTGGCCTGAACCACTTCAGTCGGCGGGCGCCTATTCGACTGGTGGCGGTGCCACCCCAAGATGTGTGCATAGAATGCACACATGCCAGGCTCCAAGATCTATAACTGGAGTGCAGCGAAGAATGAAATGCTGGTGCGGGAGCGTGGTATCTCGTTTGAGAGGATCGTGTTCGAAATCAGCATGGGCAACGAAGTGGCCATGGTCATGCACCCCAACCAAGACAGGTACCCAGGGCAGATGATCTCTGTGGTTGAGGTAGACGACTACGTCTACCTCGTTCCGTTTGTCGAGACCGAGTCCGAAATCTTTCTGAAAACCATGATTCCCAGCCGCAAGGCCCCCCGACAGTTCAGGAGCAAGCCATGACCAAGAAAGCCCGCTACGACAACGAAGAGCTGGAGATCCTGCAGGCTCTGGAAGCAGGCACCCTGAAGCCCGTCTCGGACTCCGCGCAGCGCGCCAAGTCACACCGGGCAGCAGCCTCCGCCACCTTCAAGAAAGACCAGCGACTGAACATCCGAATTTCCAGCCGAGACCTTAAGAACCTGCAGGCGCGTGCCTTGGAAGAAGGCATTCCGTACCAGACACTGGCCGCCAGCCTGCTGCACAAGTATGTCAACGGGCAGCTGGTCAACCATCGTTAAGCTGCGCAAGCCCACTCGACACCCGCATTACCAACTCCGACCTAATCCCCGGGGCTCTAGATCGAAGTGCTACGAAACCTGGGGGCAGCGCA
>DHLU01000077.1:430-764 GCA_002405435.1 Flavobacteriales bacterium UBA4660 | reverse complement strand
CTAGATCGAAGTGCTACGAAACCTCGGGCAGCGCAGGAGCGGCGCATCACCTCTTCGCCCGGCCGGACCTCCGGCGCAGGCGTGATAGCCCGTCCCTTATCATTTGCGCCACTACAAGAGCCAGGGACAACAACACATGATTGAGGCGCTGGTCGCCTTCGCGGTTTCCGTCGTCGTCAACCTGCTGGTGTTGAGGGTTGCCAAGAAGCACCCGCATGCCCTAGACCACGACTTTTCAGGGCCGCAGAAGTTCCATCACAAGGCGGTGCCGCGCATTGGCGGCCTGGGCATCCTGGTGGGCATTGCCGCAGGTCTTCTGGTGTTCGGCCTGGCG
>DHLU01000077.1:0-266 GCA_002405435.1 Flavobacteriales bacterium UBA4660 | reverse complement strand
GCCTGGCGCCGTCGCAGGGTGCCCATACCGACGACATTCGGTACATCGGTTGGATGCTGCTGGCCTGCAGCATCCCCGCCGTCGGCGCAGGCATTATCGAGGACCTGACCAAGGGGGTGAGTTCGACAAAGCGTCTACTGGCCACAGCGCTTTCAGGCCTGCTGGCCGCCTGGCTGCTGGGGGCCGTGATCCGCCACACGGCCACCCCGGGAATGGACATGCTGGTGGCCACCACGGTAGGTGCCTACGCGTTTCCCTTGCTGGTG
>DHLU01000209.1:5859-7697 GCA_002405435.1 Flavobacteriales bacterium UBA4660 | reverse complement strand
ATCCGTATCCGGGATGAATACAATCAACGCCCAGTGCGCGGCATACTTCAATGATCTTTTCACCACGCAGGTAAGATTGGGATGACGGTGGAGGCCCTATGCAGACCGCTTCGTCGGCGTAGCGCACAAAAGGCGCCAGTCGATCGGCTTCAGAATACACCGCGACGGTGCTGATGCCCATTTCTTTGGCCGAGCGCATGATGCGCAGGGCGATTTCGCCTCGGTTGGCAACCAGAATTTTTTTCATAAAGGTCCTCTGGGCGCAAATAAACGCACAAAACAGTCCGTCGAACCCAGCGGGGCGGGCTCAGCCCCTTACTCAGCGATTACGCTCAGGCCCAGGAAGCAATTTTTTCCGCACGGTACTGGCCGGCCTCAAGCTTTTCGCGAACCTTCTTAAACGACTCAATGGTGTAATTGACATCCTCCAGGGTATGCACCACCGTCGGAATGAGCCTGAGCATAATCACGTCTTTTGGTACCACCGGGTACACCACAATAGAGCAGAATATGCCGTAGGTTTCCCGCAGGTCAAGCGTCACATTGGTGGCCTCGCCCAGCGAGCCCTTCATAAACACAGGCGTAACGACTGAGTCGGTATGGCCGATGTCAAAGCCAGCCTGTTTGAGACCGTTTTGAAGCGACTTGGCTATATGCCAGAGCTGTGCTTGCAGTTCCGGTCGCGTGCGCATCATTTCAAGACGCTTGATGGCGCCAACGACAATCGGAAGGGGAAGCGACTTGGCAAAGGTTTGAGAGCGCATGTTGTAGCGCATGTACTCTATCACGTGCGCATCGCTCGCCACAAAGGCACCGATGGTGGCCATGGCTTTGGCAAAGGTGCCGAAATACACATCGACCTTGTCCTGCACGCCCTGCACATCAGCAGCACCGCGTCCGCAATTGCCGATGGTACCAAATCCGTGCGCATCGTCGATAAACAGGCGGAAGCCGTATTCATCCTTAAACTTCACAATATCCTTGAGCCTGGCCATATCGCCCGCCATTCCAAATACCCCTTCCGTTAAGACGAGGATGCCTCCGCCGGTCTGGCTGGTGACCTGTTTGGCGTGCTTCAGCTGCTTTTCAAAACTCTCCATGTCGTTGTGCTGAAACACAAAACGCCTGCCGTGATGAAGGCGAACGCCGTCTACCATGCACGCATGGCATTCACTGTCATAGACAATCACATCGTGCCGGCCGACCAGACACTCAATGGCACTCATGCAGCCCTGGTAACCGAAATTGAGCAGAAACGCATCTTCCTTGCCCATAAAACTGGCCAGGTCTGCCTCGAGTTGCTCGTGGTATTTGGTCTGTCCGCTCATCATCCGCGCACCCATCGGATACGCCATGCCCCACTGCGCAGAGGCTTCGGTATCTATCTGACGTACTTCAGGGTTGTTGGCCAGTCCGATGTAGTTGTTGAGGCTCCACACCAGCACGGGCTTGCCCCGGAAGGTCATGTGTGCACCCAGTTCGCCTTCCCACTTAGGAAAGGTGAAATAGCCGTGAGGTTCTTTGGAGTGCTGACCCAGGGGTCCGCGGTTTTTTTTGATGCGTTCGAAAATGTCCAATGCAGTAAGATTTACTTGATTACGGCACAAAATTACAAGAAAGTCGGGACGAAGGTTTGGGCTGCGAAAATTGACCCGCCCGAAACGGTTACAGGCGCATGCCGATCAGCAGGATGTCGTCCAGTTGCTTGCGGCTACCCATCCATTCGCGCAGCAGGCGGTCGCAGTTTTCCTTGGCCGTGGAAAGCCCCGAGGCAGTGAGGCTCACAATAAGGTTGCGAAAGCCTGACTTATTCAATTTCCGGTCGTGCGGTCCGCCAA
>DHLU01000209.1:0-5666 GCA_002405435.1 Flavobacteriales bacterium UBA4660 | reverse complement strand
CTAAACATGTACAGGTGGTCGCCGGGCTCGTAATGATACACGGTATTGCGGAAACTTTTCTTCGCCAGGTTGAGCTCCCTGAATCCGATTGAACCACCGAGTGCCATGACACAAGGCCGGAGTTCTTCCACACGGCCATCGCGCGCAATAACATAGGCTCCGCTTCCGGAACCCGCGAATGTGATGGTTTTTGACTGCGTGTCAATGACGCTGAGGCTGATTTCCAGTCCGTCATGCGCAATGCCGTATTCCTTGTCCTGATTGAGTATAACCACAATTTCATCGTTGAGGCATTTGAGCACCTTCGAGGGGTCACAGGATCCGACTTCACCGATTACCTTTCGGAGTTTGTTGCTGGCAATGAGCGACAGAAAGGCACCCGGCACACCATGGCCGGTACAGTCCACTGCAGCGATCGTGATCAGGTCGTTTTCACGGTAAAACCAGTAGAAATCGCCGCTGACAATATCGCGCGGACGGAAATAAATGAAGCTCTCATCAAAGTGCTGTTTCAGCTCTGACTCCGGTATGAGTATCGACTCCTGTATGCGCTTGGCATAATTGATACTGGCCATCACCTGCTGCCGCTGCAGGTTGATTTCCCTGTTTTGGTTTTTAAACAATGCATTGGTTTTCCGCTTTTTTGCCAACAGGAATGCCGTAAAGCCGATAAGCAGCAACAAGACGCCGAGCCCTGCAGAAGTCAACCGGATCATTGAGGCCTTGTGTTTGTTTTCCCTGTCAAGCCTTTCCATCCTGAGCTGGTTCTTTTCCGTCTCGTATTTCAGATTGAGTTCGCTGACCCGGTTAAGGTTGTCAATGCGGCGAAGGCTGTCGTTCATCACCGTATATTGCTTCTGCAGCTTGAAAGCCTGTTGGTGCAGCCCCTGGCGGTGGCTGAGTTCGGCTTCCAGTTTAAGGCACTCCAGGATCATTTCATTGAAGCCCAGTTGGGTGATTTTGGCATGGACGGCATCTGCCTCCTGGTGCGATTCGTAGTACCTGCCCATTTTCATGAGGCATTCTGCCCGCTGGAGTTTCGCATAATTGATGAGCAATTCCTCGCGTTCTTTCTCATAACTGCTGATGGCGCGGCTCAGGTACACGAGCGCAGAATCAGTCTGACCATTTTCAAGCAACCATTCCCCCTCGACCAGATCCGTATTGATCAGACCGGGCGATGTTTTCATCCGCTCCTTGAGTTCGGCCAGTTTATAACCCGCCGTGTCGAAACTCCCCAGTGAAAGGTATTCCACACACACATTAAACAGGCAATGCAATTCATTGTCTTTCCGGTTTGCCTGCGCGGCCAGTTCCGCCGCCGACGAGAAACTCCTGATAGCATTGCGGTGCTCCTTTAGGTTGCTGTACACCACGCCGATGTTGTTGGTCACCATAGCCGCACCGTTGATGTCGCCGATGGCATTGTAGAAACCGAGTGACGTCTGGTAATTTTCTATCGCCGTGAGGTAATGAGCGCGGTTACAGGCCAGAATACCTTCAAAATTGTAGGCCCGTGCCAGCATGTCTTTTTTGCGCTGGGCCAATGACCAGGTGAGCACCATGTCTGTCAGGCGCCGGGCTACCTCCGGTTCGGTGACCAGCAGGGAATCGGCCCATGCGAGGTACTGCCGGGCCCTAGCGGAATCAGCCGGTGCGGTACCGAGCTCAGCGGGCGCCTTTTCTAATTTAATCCCCTGTCCATCAATCTCTTGCAGGCTGACAAAGAGTACCATACCACTGAGTAGGGTGGTCAGGTATGTGGAGGGGAACTTCATAGATGGCGAGGGCTTATACGCAAGGATCGGCCGCAGGTTCCACCGGGGTGATGCAGGCCGGCGCGGTGCGGCACACAGGGTATGCGGACTATTTGGGGGAAAAAACCGGTTAAGCAGGTGGAATGGAGCCGGGTCGGATTATATTTGCGCCCCCATAGAAAAAAACGCCATGGCGAATCATAAATCATCCATCAAGCGCATCAGGTCCACAGAGGCTAAAAACGCCCGCAACAAGTATTACCACAAGACCACCCGCAACGCGGTGCGCAAACTGAGGGGTGCCAACTCCCCGAAGGAAGCTTCCGGCCTGCTGCCGGTGATTTCCGCCATGCTGGATAAGCTTGCCAAGCGCAACGTGATCCATAAAAACAAAGCAGCCAATCTTAAGAGTAGTCTGCAGGTCCATGTGAATGGCCTGAAATAATTCACCAAAACCAAACCGCTTACATGGCCCCCGCCCCCAGGCGGGGGCTTTTTTTTGTGCCAAAGTGTTTTGAGATGGAGAAGGAATGGCACGGGGAGGGAAATATCCGCGAATGGCTGCCCGATGAGCGCCCGCGGGAAAAACTGATTGGAAACGGGGTGAGGGCACTGAGCGACGCCGAGCTGCTGGCCATCCTCCTTGGTTCGGGCACGCGGCGCTTGTCGGCGGTGGCACTGGCCCGCCATGTGCTGGCGCAGGCGGGGGGCAACCTGATTGAACTTGGCAACCTTAGCCTCCACAGGCTCGTGTCGATCCATGGCATGGGTACCGCGCGGGCGGCCTCCCTCATGGCTGCCATCGAACTCGGGCGGCGCCGGCGGGCAGCCTCGCCGGCTGAGCGGAAAAAAATTGCAGCCTCACGCGAGGCCTTCGAGCAACTCGTGGGCGTGCTGGGCGACCTGCAGCATGAAGAATTCTGGGTGATGCTGCTTTCGCGGGCCAACCACGTGATTGCCCTGAAGAAGGTGAGTGAAGGCGGCATATCCTCCACCACGGTGGACCCAAAACGCATTTTCCGGACAGCCATTGAAGCCGGTGCCAGCAGTATCATTGTGGCGCATAACCATCCGTCGGGGAATACCGAACCGAGCCAGCAAGACAAAACACTCACGCAGCGCCTAAAACAAGCCGGCACCGTGCTGGAGTGTCCGCTTCTCGACCATCTGGTCGTAACCGCTACGCAGTATTTCAGTTTTGCCGACGAAGGATTATTGACATGACGAAAAAGATTCTCACCATCATCGGGGCAAGGCCCCAGATCATCAAGTCGGCTGCCATCAGCACAGCGGTACGCACGCGTTTCTCCGGCCTACTGAGTGAGGTCATTGTGCATACCGGCCAGCACTATGACACCAACATGTCGGAGGTATTTTTTACCCAGATGAACCTCCCCCGGCCGGCCTATAACCTGGGCGTCGGGTCGGGCCAGCACGGCGCGCAAACGGCAGCCATGATTGAAGGCATAGAACGCATACTGCTGGAAGAACGCCCTCAGGCCGTGCTGGTGTACGGCGATACGAATTCAACCCTGGCAGCTGCGGTAGCTGCCTCGAAACTGCGCGTCCCTTTGGTCCACGTGGAAGCAGGGCTGCGCTCTTTCAACAAAGGAATGCCTGAGGAAATCAACCGTATCATGTGCGACCATGCCTCTACCCTTCTGTTTTCCCCTACCCTTGCAGGCATTGAAAACCTCAGGCGGGAGGGATTTGCGATAGGGGCCGAACCGCCTTACTCGGCTGATCATCCCGGCGTATTTCACTGCGGCGATGTTATGTACGACAATGCGTTGCATTTCGCTCCGCTGGCCGACACCGTTGCTGCCCCGCCTAAAATCCGGGAACTCGACGGCAAACCCTTTGTACTGGCCACTATTCACCGGGATGCGAACACCGATGACCCCAAAAGGCTGCGCCTTGTGGTTAGCGCGCTGAAGGCCGCCGCCGACGAACTGAACTGCAAGGTAGTCTGGCCCATGCACCCCCGGACACGTAAGATGTGCCTGCAGTTTGGCATGGCACCGGAAGCCATGGGAAACCAGCTGGTCATTACCGAACCGGCCTCATACCTCGAGGTGCTCAGGCTTGAACAGCATTGCACCCTGGTGATTACCGATTCGGGAGGCGTGCAGAAAGAAGCGTACTATTTCAAAAAACCCTGCATCATCATACGCCCGGAAACGGAATGGATCGAACTCGTGGAAAACGGCAACGCCGTGTTGAGCGAACCCGATCCAGCCACCGTGGCGGCACACGGACGGCACTTTGCGGAAACACAGCACGCGATGACATGGCCAGCAATTTTCGGAGACGGGGATGCCGCGGGATTCATCTGCAACAAGGTGGCGGCCCTCTGAGTGTCGGGCCAAACGGCCTCCATGCCGTCATGAGGTCGTGCATGCAGGTGTTTCTTCTTATACCCTTAGCGACCGGCGGGCCCACTGAAAACGCATGTAGTATCGCCGGCACTAGAACGCACTGACCGACACCTGAAGAATTTTGAAAACCGGCAGCGCAAACTGGTATGCGCGTTTGGCGTAAATTCGTCACTCCAATTAACTCCGGCCCTACCATGGTTCATGAACTCACGCGGCACGCCTCAGTGCTCTCCGACATACTCAGCCAGCTGCGCGATGAACAGGTTCAGAAAGACAGCCTGAAATTCAGAACCAACCTGGAACGGGTAGGTGAAATCATCGCCTATGAAATTTCAAAAACACTGCGTTACGAAAAGCGCGATATCAATACTCCGCTCGGTGTAGCCGAAGTAGAAGAAGTGGCAGAGCAGCCCGTGCTGCTCACTATTCTGCGCGCCGGACTGCCTTTTCATCAGGGCATGTTGCGCATGCTGGACCGCGCAGAAAACGCGTTTGTTTCCGCGTACCGGAGGCACCACAAGGGCGGCGAATTTGAAATAGATGTTGAATATGTCAGCGCGCCTTCACTCGAAGGCAAAACGCTGATCATCGCCGACCCGATGATTGCCACCGGTATGAGTATTGAAATGGTTTACAAGGCCATACTCCGAAAAGGAAATCCATCAAAACTCCATATTGCTTCGGTGATTGCCACCGACACCGGCATCAACCACCTGCGCAGTAAGCTGCCCGAGCAGACCACCTTCTGGACCGCTGCAGTAGACAAGGAACTCACGGCTCAGGCCTACATCGTACCGGGACTTGGCGATGCCGGAGACCTCGCATTCGGGAGGAAAGACTGATGGCAGGTATTTTTTTTAAAATTTGTCTTTGGTGGCTGGCTTGTATCGGCAAGTTTCTGTTTGTGCCGTTTGTGATGATTATGGATGAAGGCGGCGAACACTGGTCGTGGCTCGGCACCATCTGCATTACCTCTTCGGGCGCAGCCCTGGGCGTGTACATCTTCTTCCATTTCGGAGAAGTAATCTTCAGCCACCTGCACAAGTGGTTCGGCGCACCGAAAAAGAATTTTAAACCCTGGAAGCGGCGCATCATCAGGCTGAAATGGCGCTACGGCATCAAGGGACTGATGCTGGTTTCGGGAATGATCAGCGTGCCGGTAGCTTCACTGGTGGCCGCAAAATTTTACCGCCATAACCCGCACGCACTGCCGCTGATGATCATCGGATTTTTCTTCTGGGCGATTCTGCTGTCTTCACTCGCCTACGTCATGAAACTGGCAGGCATTACCTTTTCGTTTTGAAATCCTACGAACATATTTTTTTCGACCTGGACGGCACCCTGTGGGACCTACTCACCAACTCGCGCAAAGCACTGGGCGAGATGTTTGGCCGCTACCCGGGGCTGGAAGACCGCGCCGCAGATTTCGAAACGTTCTACGCGCACTATTACCGCCACAACCACCGGTTATGGACCTTGCTGCGCGAGCAACGCATCAGTAAGGAAGAACTCCGGGTGCTGCGTTTCCGGC
>DHLU01000159.1:16226-17300 GCA_002405435.1 Flavobacteriales bacterium UBA4660 | reverse complement strand
CGGGCCAAGCTGGAAAACATTCCACTAAAGTATGCCGGGCTCGAACTGAATTAAGCCGCAATGACGGGCCGCCTCCTGATGTTTATGCTGGTCTTCGCGCTGTTTTCGCAGTGCGCTTGCGACCGTGGAGACGACCAGATCCCTTATGTGCCTGTAAACATCTGGATTGACATGAACCTGCCCGAATACCAGATGCTGCTTTTTCCGGTGGGCGGATGGGCCTATATAACCGGCGGGTCGCGTGGCATCATTGTCTATCACCTCAGCATCGATGAATTTGTGGCTTACGACCGGCACGCTCCCTTCAATGTCGAGGACGGCTGCCAGGTAGTGGTCAATGACGATAACGTAGTGATACAGGACCCGTGCAGCGGATCCCAGTGGGTCATTATGGACGGCAGTGTGATCGGCGGACCGGCGGTACAGTCACTGATGCGCTACGATGTCACCTATTCCCAGCCTTTTATTCATATCACCAACTGACGGCGCTGTGAAGATCCTCAGTACCATTTTACTGTTGACAACCAGCAATATTTTTATGACACTCGCCTGGTATGGTCATCTGAAGTTCAAAGAATACGACTGGAGCAAAAGCCTCGGTCTATTTTCGGTGATTCTGCTCAGCTGGGGCATTGCGTTTTTTGAATACTGCCTTCAGGTGCCGGCTAACCGGATCGGATCCCGTGAATATGACGGACCATTTTCGCTGGTGCAACTCAAAGTGCTTCAGGAGGTAATCACACTCGTGGTATTCGCCGGATTTATGCTTTTCGCCTTCAAACACGAACAACTCAAGTGGAATCATCTGGCAGCAATGGGGTGCCTGGTGATGGCGGTGTGGTTGGTGTTCAGGAAATAACCGAATACATGCCGGGAAAATAATCTGTTTGTCTTGGGATGATAAAAACAGAAGTCCTGATTACTGTTTCAAAATCACCTCTGTTTGCAACCTGCGATCATCCTGCTCAAGTGCCAGTACATATTCACCACGAGCCAGGTTCTCCAGATCCCACATATAGGTAGTGTTGCCTTGTGAGAACACAAACTCCTTCACAATTCTGCCCGATAAGTCAT
>DHLU01000159.1:14279-16082 GCA_002405435.1 Flavobacteriales bacterium UBA4660 | reverse complement strand
CGATAAGTCATACAAGAGAAAACGCAAGGGGTGATCATTTTCCAGTTCCCCCACAAAAATGTTCAGAAATTGTACAACCGGATTAGGGCCGAAAATAAAATAGTCAGGGATGGGTAGTGAAGTGGTGTCGGTATAACTGCAAAAAGCGTCACAACCCGGTACAAGACATCCACATTCATCCACTTTTACCAGCCAGCCCTGCTGGATGGGAAGTTCCAGGTTTGGATTTCCATTTACCCACAGGTTGGTAGCCTCGCCGCTGAAAATCACCCCGCCATCGCGGGTGGCTTTCAGATCGTTAATCTCATGTTCATCATTGGGGCTTTGAACATAGTGGTAATATCGCTCCCAAAGAACATCTCCGGTGTACCGGTCAAACTTTACGAGCCATCCGTTAAAATCCCTTTCGCCGTCGAGCAGAGAATCAGCCACATTGTAGTCAATATAAATACCCGAAGCTACGTAGTTGCTGTCTGTTGTTTGGGTAATATTCTGAAATATCCGGTAAACATCCTCTGAATAATCGCCCGCCCGTGAAAACCACTCCAGGTTGCCTTCCATATCCATCTTGGTCACCGTGGCCTGGGAGTGGAAGGGATCTTCATTCGGATATTCGGAAATGCAGCCTGCAAGCACAAAATTGTAGTGGTCCACCACAAAATCTATCCAACTGGCAGGAAGTAAATCATCATTCGGAGAATACCATTGTTCCAACTCTTCACCTTCGTCATTTAGATGGATCACCGATGAACGATTCAGATTGTAGTTGTTATTTCCTCCTTCATCTTTATAACTGCTTCTCCACAATAGGTAGCATCCGCCATTAAAGTCAGATCTGATGCACCGCACAATTTCGATATTATTTTCGCCCGCGGCAGGGCAGAAATAATCCCAAAGCCAGTTGCCACTCTTGTCAAACTTTTTAATCATGCAGTCGTTTCCATTTTCCTCACTGAAAATTTGGCATTCCATGAAGATACATGAATCTTCAGCAATATGTGAATAATAGGATGAAATCCAATTCGATCCCAATTCTGGCTGATTAAGGTACGGCGAAACTACATTTACAGAAAGTAACGTGTCCAAATGGGCATTGAAAACCGTTAAGAAAGCTCCAACGCTGGAATCAGTATGTGTACCTCCGGAACCCTGAGTGATGAATGTATCGTCCAACGCGCTGTCACTGCCAAAGGACGGATACATCCAGAGATCCTGATCAGGTCCACCAATATCAATTTCGTCAAGGAGTTCACCAGTATGATCGAATCGGAACAATTTCATCTCCAGATGGGAAGTGGGAATCGTATCCCATCCACTTCCTACAACTATGTATCCTGAATCTGTTTCATATACGGTATTGAAATCGGTTGCTGAATTCAGATAATGCCGGATGTTAAAGGTACCCTGGGCCTGATATTGAGTTCCTGTCCACACCAATACCAGGCAGATCAAAACTCTGTTCATTGGCACTGAAAACGGATGCTTAATGAACCACATTGAAACAGGTTGAACTTATTTTCTTTCCATCAAATGCCAACGTCACAAGGTAATTTCCAGGTGTCCATTTTCGGACATCCAGTGCAAATTGCTGACGTGGGTATTTCACAGCAAAGGAATCTACCGACCTACCATTGAGGTCGTTGATCCAAAGGGTACACAGTTCCGGAGATAGTTCTTTCAAATCAATGCTGATTTGAAGATCATCACTGGCAGGATTGGGAAATACCAGCATCCACTCATTCTCTTCCTCAACACGGCAGGGTTCAGTCACAGTACTGCGGTAAGGGCTTCCTGCATAGACAG
>DHLU01000159.1:0-14056 GCA_002405435.1 Flavobacteriales bacterium UBA4660 | reverse complement strand
ATCCAGCGGGTCGTAGCCAGCGTTTCCAGCGTAGCTAACTCAGTAGCGTTCAAGTCGTCCCAGTGCCTCCCTGATTCGGCCAGGCCAATGCCCAGATTTAGCCATGCGTGGTAGATTTCCCAATCGCGTTCAGCCTTTGGATCCAAATCCAATCGGTCAGGCAGGTCGTCATATCGCGCTTGGGCAAGAACGGTGTTGCCCCGGCCCAGATAATACTCTATCATGAGCTATTCGGTGGTAAGCCATTGCATAGTTTCGAGCATTTCCAACAGCTCTTGAGAAGAACCCCCGGGCGTAAATTGGGTGGCACGAACCAACCGACCTTCAGCCTGATTCCATGCCGATTCACTGATGCGCAGGTTGTTAATAATAAGAGCTCGCATAGTAACCTGATCGCGGCTGGTAAGCAAGATGTTGATCATATATACCGGCATTGGATCCGTTTTGGTGGCCAGATAGTCCATGAACCGGTTGTCACGAAGCACATCGGGATTGGCAATGAATATCTCAAGTGCCACGGGGTGTGGAAAGAGGTCGGTACGGTCGGCCACCAATTAGAGCGTTTCCTTGCTGAGGTAGGGTGACCGGGCCAATTCGGTATTTCCGTCAATAGATTCGTGATTGGAATCTGATGTATAGATAGCCACCAGAGCATCTTTCACCACACAATCGTTCATACCCAGCCCTCCGGGTAAGGCTTCCGTTGCGGTTGAAGATTCAATCTGAATTCCCTGCCATTTCGAATTACACCCTTGCAGCGTTGAGTTGCTAAAACTTGCCAAAGCTTCTTCCCTGATGACCATAGACGTTTCCGGATAAAAAAAACACTCCCCGTTGTTAAAAGCCCAATCGACGCCGGACTCCACTATCAGGTCATCGCCAAATGAGTTTGGGCCGGAAGACATAAGGGCACTAAAAAATGCCTGGTTTTCAGAAGTCAGATGAAGTCCAAATGGAAACACATTCTCTACAAAAATTAATTCGGAACAGCATTGGGAGATTTGCGGCACCGAAATATCCTGGGATATTTGACAACCTTCGGGATCGTTTACCGATATGGTATAGTTTCCCCCACATACATCCATTGCCATAGGAGTCGTGGCCACTACTTGATCATTTGGATCGGTCCATGAAAGCACAAGGTTATTTAGTTCGCCTGAAAATTCAATATTAGCGAAAAGTACTCCACCACAAATGTCCGAACAATTCTGTGAAAGGTCTACCGAAGCTATGCTTAAAAAATAATTCACGCCTGTTTGAATCAAATTTGGCTCTGAGATCAACTCACTCCTATACGATTCCAAATACCAGTGCATTCTGAGTATCTGTCCATCAGAAAAATTCGTGTGGCAGGAAAAGTAATACGACATATATGACCATGTCGGATATGGAAGTAGACCTTCTTCATAATTTGCACAACCTTCACAAAAGTTGTCATCTCCACAATTGGTTGAACCCATCACCAATGCGCACGGGTTTGTGTCACATACCCTGTCCCCCAATAACAGACAATCCGAAGGGGCATGACAACTGCCCTCGCAGGTTGACCCCCCGGGCCCCAAGGGTGGTAGAGGCTTAAATAATGACCAAATTCATGCACGAGGTGTGTGGGATCTGGAAAATCGGCCAACAATACTTCTGAAAACATCACAATTCCGTCATGCTCCGGATAATCGAGACCCATTGGGATTGAATATCCACCGATAGTTACCGGTCCGTCACATCCAGTGCCATCAGGATCAAAAATGCCGCCTACGATCCATATGTTTAGGTAGTGATAAACATCCCAGCGATTTAGGTCCTTCAGTTGAACGTCCGCTATAGCACACGGGAACGGACTGGTTTCATCCAACGTCGGAACAACATTGGAATTTTCAACCGGGACATAAACAATACCGTTGGTGCAATTTCCATCAGGATCAATTCCGGCAAGGTCCACTTGAATGTGCGAATCAGTGATATTCTGCAAATAATAATTGAGGTTTGAAATCGCTTGTTCAATTTCTGACTCAGACAGGATAATATCATTGTCATCGTACATTACGTGTACCACGGCAGGCACGATATAGTCCTCGTAGGCCTGTCCTGCATTAGCATTGACATAGTCAATGTAATCAGATCCTCCGCCCATAAACCCGATGTTTTCCAAATCAAGGTTAAAAAAGATCCGATCCACAAGAATGTTGAGCATTGAGGCCAAAGGCGAATACCATGCAGGCCGGGAATGTAGTAATGAACTTCATGAGATGAAATTTTATCGAAGGTAGCATAATTTAACCGCAGCCCACCCTTTCTTCCATTTCCTTGTCCCTATTCCCATACACGTGCCCTGAACGTTCCCAAAACTACAAATCTCAACCTAAGGATCGTTTTCTTAGAAGTACCGCTTTCCTGCACTCATATAAATCATTCATACATGCTGCAGAATCCTGAAAATTGGATTTTAAAAGTGTAGCCCTTCACCACCAGGCCAAAAGGGAAAGCAGATCAATCAGGTTCACCACACCGTCGCCGTTGAGGTCTGCGACGCCGCAGTCGGAAAGGCAACCATAAGATCCCATGAGCAGCAGAATGTCATTGATGGTCACCAAAAAATCTCCGTCGAGGTCGGCAGGGCTGGGTGTGAAGCCTCCTTCATAGGCACCCATATCAAGTGCAGCTCCCTGCAAACGTGGATTGCCTCCGAAGTCAAATTCGCCCAGGTCGAGTGATTGCACAGTGCCTGTCCCGGCATCGAGGCAGGGTGAGGTTGACAACACATTCCAATAAGCAGAAGATGCATCGGTCAACCAGCCATCGGATGCTGTCGGATTTACAAACAAGGGATCGGATTCAATACAGTTGGAATACGCATTTACCGAACTGGTGCCCATGGTGAAAGAATCCATTCCATCCTCGACTGCACAATTGTAAAACGAAGGATTGCAATAATGCCAGATATAGTCCTGAACCGTCACGTTAGAGATTTCTCCCTGGCTTTTGTTGCCCCAGAAAATGCAGTTGTTCAGCATTGGATCCGCGTTGTGGTATAGGTATAGCGCTCCCGAAAGATTGCCGTTGTTGTTGGCGAATACACAATTGGAAAACACGGGAGCCGTGTTGAGGGTCAGATATACAGCGCCACCGCCGGTGGTTCCAGTATTGTTGACGAATATACAATTGGTCACATTGGCTGTTGTAAAAAAAAAGGGGACGAAAGTTTCGTCCCCTCTAATTTTTCATTTGAACATCTTAATAGCGGTATTCGTCATTTTTGAACGGACCTTCCACTTTCACGCCGATGTAGTCAGCCTGTTTTTTATTGAGCACATCGAGCTGGGCACCCACCTTCGCAAGGTGAAGCATGGCTACTTTCTCATCGAGGTGCTTGGGAAGTACATATACCTTATTCTCGTAGTTTTTGTGGTTGCTCCACAACTCTATCTGGGCGAGTACCTGGTTGGTAAATGATGTGCTCATCACAAAAGAGGGATGACCGGTCGCGCAACCGAGGTTTACGAGACGTCCTTCGGCCAGCACAATGATGTCTTTGCCTTCGATGGTGTATTTGTCAACCTGTGGTTTAATGGTGTCCATAGTGTGGCCGTAGTTGCCATTGAGCCACGCCATGTCGATTTCATTGTCGAAGTGACCGATGTTGCATACGATGGCGTTGTGCTTCATCGCACGGAAATGCTGCTCCATAATAATGTCGCAGTTACCCGTAGCCGTTACAACAATATCAGCCTCTTTAACGGCATCGTCCATGCGTTTCACTTCATAGCCTTCCATTACGGCCTGCAGCGCACAGATCGGATCGATTTCAGATACAATCACGCGAACACCGGCATTGCGGAGCGAATCGGCGCTTCCTTTTCCTACATCACCATAGCCGGCAACGACTGCCACTTTTCCGGCCATCATGAGGTCTGTGGCGCGGCGCAGGGCATCTACCAGAGATTCACGACAACCGTATTTGTTGTCAAACTTGCTCTTGGTTACCGAATCGTTTACGTTGATCGCCGGCATGGGCAGAGAGCCGTTTTTCATGCGGTCGTTGAGTCGCAGCACGCCCGTGGTGGTTTCTTCCGAAAGCCCTCTGATGCCTTGCACCAACTCGGGGAACTTATCGAAAACCATGTTGGTCAGGTCACCGCCGTCATCGAGGATCATGTTGAGCGGTTTTTCGCCATCGAAGGCAAATAGGGTTTGCTCAATGCACCAGTCAAACTCTTCGGCATTCATGCCCTTCCAAGCATACACAGGAATTCCCGCGGCGGCTATCGCAGAGGCGGCGTGGTCCTGGGTAGAAAAAATATTGCAGGAACTCCATGACACCTCAGCGCCAAGCTCCTTGAGCGTTTCAATCAGCACGGCCGTTTGAATGGTCATGTGCAGGCAGCCTGCAATGCGGGCTCCGGCCAACGGTCTGGAAGCACCAAACTCTTCGCGCAGGGCCATCAGGCCGGGCATCTCGGCTTCTGCCAGCTTGATTTCCTTGCGGCCCCATTCGGCCAGAGAGATGTCTTTTACCTTGTACTTCAATTTGTTAGCTGTTTGTGTGGGCGTATTCATAGTGGAATTTTTCATGAGAATGTTCTGAAAATCAGGGAGGCAAAGATACCCGCGTTACCTTGCCACTCCAAATGCACGATACTCCCCCCATACTGCACCTGAGACCGGCGCCCAACCTGGAAATTTTTCTGGCGCGGTACCGCGATGACTCCGGCTGGAACGGGCTGGTGCGCGCGGCCGTGGAATCAGGTCAGGTGCCGGAACACATACGCCATGTAAAAAGGCAGATTGAATGGGTGGTTCTCCAGCGGCTGCTCAAGATAGCCGGGGTAAACGAACTCGCATACCTCCCGACCGGCAAACCGGAGGTAATCGGACCGGAATACATCAGCATCAGCCACGGAGACGGCCTGGCGGGCATTGCCCTGGCATCGGTTCCGGTGGGTATGGACATCCAACATCCTGACCCGAAACTTTTGCGGATCAGGAAAAAATTTTGTTCGGAGGCCGAACTGGCCTTTTGCGACAATGCAGAAACGCCGCTGCAGGCGCTTACCATCATCTGGGCGGCCAAAGAAGCGGTGTTTAAGTATTACGGAGAACGCATTCACTTCGCGCGCGATATCGCCGTGCAGCCTTTTGACCCAGGCGATGAAAGCATAAGTGCACACTACACCGGCGTACATGGGGAAAAAGATTTTACACTTGTACACCATGTCTTCAGCGGACACCACTGTCTGTGCACACGCGCATGAACTGACTGCCATGCATACCCCTGCTCTCACCCACTCACCCACGCGGCCATGAAACATTGCTTACCCGTGTTGCTTCTGCTGCTCAGCCCCGGCCTGTTTGCCCAGGAACCGGCGGGCTTGAGGGTAACCCACACGCTACTCGGTGAGGCGCCGCCGCCGCTGCGCGAGTCTGTTATCTGGGAAGAAACCTTTGAGAATGGGATACCCGAAGATTGGGTGAACCAGGAGAACGGCGGCGTTGCCTTTTGGGAATACCGCGGTCCGGACACTTCACCCTCAAACGATGTGGGCACGCGGGGTTCGTGCCTCCCGGATGGCACAACAGGCGCGCCACTGGAAAGTGAAACCTGGTCGGACGGCTTTGTCATTTTCGACAGCAACTGGTGGGATGATCCCGAGGGCCCCTGCGGCAATCTCGGCAGTGGTGAGGCACCGGGGCCGCATCTCGCCGTGCTGGAAATGCCGGAGATTGACCTTTCGGCGTATGACAAAGTGGGCATTACATTCACACAGTATGCGAAAAACTATCAGGCGGATATGCGCGTTGAGTTGCGCACCGGCGGCAGCGACTGGCAAACCGTTTGGTCAGACACCCTTATTATTAATGAAGAGACTGAAAAGGATGCCGGCGTGCGCATCAACATAACGACCCTTGCCGCCCTGCAGGCCGCCGTGCAAATTCGTTTTGTCTTTGAGGGACAGTACTATTTCTGGATGCTCGACGACGTGGCGGTTGTAGAACTCGATGCCAACAACCTGTTTATATCAGACCCCGGCTATGGTGATTTCGATTTCGATGCGGCCGACCATCCTACGGGATTTGAAGACATGGAGTACGGCCTTTATCCCGATGAGTTTGCTCCTCAGCTCACCTGCTCGGCCCGCGCGCACAACTACGGTGCTGAAACGCAAACGGGCGTAGGGCTGCAGGTAACGGTCATCCGCGATGCAGACGGCAGCCAGCTGTATAGCGGCAATTCGCCTGAAACCCTTACGCTGCTGACCATGGAGCAGGCCTTGCTGGAGACCGGTGCCTACAACATGCCGGGCATCACGGGAGGCTATAGCCTTGCCTATGAAGTCTACCAAAATGAAGCGGAGGAGTCGGAGGAAGACAACCGCGATACGGTTCGGTTTGCCATCACCGATGTTACCTACGCCCGGGACAAAGGTCCGGTAAAGGGCGTCATCGTTCCCCAGGAGGCATTTGCTGACGAAGGATATGAAATCGGCAATATCTACCTCGCCACAGCAGCGGGCACGTGGGCTTATTCAGTGAGTGCAGCCCTCGCGGTGGGTTCATCGGTCGGAACCAATATCTATGCAGCACTCTATGAATTTTCCGTTGACACTGCGATCAATGCCGGGCTGCTCGCAGTGTCAGATTGGGTCACCATCACGCCTGAGATGGTCAATGGGGCCGGACAACTCAATCTTGTGCACTTGCCGTTTGATACACCGGTGGGACTGGATAACGGACATGCGTACCTCGCGGTCGTCGGATGCCTTGCACCCGCCGATCAGATGCTGGTGGGCACAAACGGAGTCGCCGACCCCTTCAGCAGCTGGATACATTTTTTTTCAAATCTAAACTGGTTCTACCTGACCCAGGTGCCGATCGTGAGGCTCAATATCGGCGTGCTACCCGGCGTTGCCGCGCCTACCGATACTGCAAGCGCCACGCAACCCTGGCCTAACCCGGCCGACGAATGCATCCATGTCACTGCGGCTGAAACGGGAGTGCCCCTGGTACTGACAGACTTGGCGGGAAACATACTGCGCCAATGGACGGCTTCAACAGGGGTAAACCGGCTCAGCGTAGCCAACCTGGCATCAGGCACCTACCTGCTCAGGACGGGCCATACCTGGCAACGAATTGTGGTAGAGCACTGAGACCTGAAGACTTGCCCCTATCAATGTTTCAGCGGGCGTTTTTTAACGATACCCCCGCGGACATCTTTCACCGAGTGCATAACGATGAAGGCCTCCGGGTCAATCATCTCAATTTCGACATTGAGTTTATTGAGCTCCAGCCGTGTAATGACTGTGTACAGAATGTCTGAATCGGTGCTTTCCCCGCGTTTTCCATAGCCCTTCTTGCCACGGTATGACGTAACACCCCGCCCCAAGACGTCGACAATCATTTTTCTTATCTCCTCACTTTTCGATGAAACGATGGTTACAGCGGTGTACTCTTCTATTCCCTCCACGATAAAATCAAGCGTTCGCGAGGCAACCAGGTAGGTCACCATGGAATACATGGCCACGTCTAACCCCAACAACCATGCAGCAACCGAGAAGATGACGACGTTGATCATCATGATGACATCGCCGATGGTAGCATTGAGATGGCGGCTGAGGTATATGGCGAGTATTTCGGTGCCGTCAATCACTGCGCCACCCCGTATGGCGAAACCTATTCCCGCACCGAGGAAACACCCGCCAAAAATGGCTACCAGCAGGTTGTCGTTGGTTATGGTGGGGAACGAAACCAGTGAAAGGAATAGGGAAAGACCGGCAATAGCCAGGGAGGCCTTAACGGCGAATTGCCTGCCCATGATGTGGTAGCCAAGCAGAATAAAGGGCGCGTTGACCACCAGTATCAGTATCGGCAAGGGGATGCCGGTCAGCAGGGCCGTCAGCAGCGAAATGCCGGTCGCACCGCCGTCAACAAATTCATTGACCAGCAAAAAACCTTTCAGACCGAACGAGGCCGACAATATACCAAGGCCGATCATCACGGCACTGCGGATGCGGTTGCGCAGGTTGAGTTTTCGATGTAGTGTTGCCCGGATTGACATAGGGCCAGCAAGATACCAAAAAGCCAGTTTACAACACCCCATTACCTTTGTGCGTACCCCATGTCTGTCAAATCACCCCTTTCTCGCCTCTATGCCCGCTACGTTGCCGGCAAGGTGCGCGCCTGCGCGGCAGAAGGTGTTGCGCGTCAGCAGCGGGTGCTTGATGGGCTGGTTGCGCATGCAGCCGGAACGGCATTCGGACAGGTGCACCATCTCGGATCGGTGCGCACGCACGCCGATTTTGTGCAGGCGGTGCCCGTGCGCGACTACGAACAACTCAGTCCCTGGATTGAGCGAGCCAAAAGCGGTGAACGCGATGTGCTGTGGCCGGGGCTTCCCCTGTATTTCTGTAAAACTTCGGGTACTACGAGCGGAACCAAATACATACCGCTCACGCGTTCGTCGCTACCCAACCACATAGGCAGTGCCCGCAATGCCCTGCTCATGTATATCGCCGAAACCGGCCAGGCGGATTTTGTAGACGGCAAGATGATTTTTCTTCAAGGAAGCCCCAAACTCGACCGTTTACCATCAGGGATTCCCTATGGGCGGCTGAGCGGAATTGTAGCCAACCACGTACCGGCCTATTTGCAGAAAAACCGAATGCCCACGCTGGCCACCAACTGCATCGAAGACTGGGAAACAAAGGTCAGCGCCATCGCCGACGAAACCCTTAAAGAAGATGTGCGCCTGATCAGCGGCATTCCGAGTTGGGTACAGATGTATTTTGAAGTGCTCCTGCAGAAGACCGGCAAGTCAACCATCCGCGAAATATTTCCGAATTTCAGCCTGTTCGTATATGGCGGGGTTAATTATGAACCTTACCGCAACCGCATGGTGCAGCTCATCGGGTCAGACATCCCTTGTATTGAACTTTTCCCTGCGAGCGAAGGCTTTATCGCCTTTCAGGATTCACAACAGGAAGAGGGGCTGCTGCTCAATACAGACAGTGGAATCTTTTTTGAATTCATTCCGGCCGATCGCTTTTTCGAACCCGCCCCGCCCCGCCTTGCGCTGCAGGACGTGAAGACCGGTGTCAACTATGTGTTGCTATTGTCGAACAATGCCGGCCTTTGGGGCTATAACCTGGGCGATACGGTGCGCTTTGTTTCTCTCGATCCGCCCAGAATCAAGGTAACCGGGCGCATCAAGCATTTTACCAGTGCCTTCGGAGAGCATGTCATTGCAGAAGAAGTTGAACGCGCCATGACAGATGTGTGCCGGCAGACAGGAATAAGGGTCAGCGAATTTCATGTAGCACCCCAGCTGCATCCCGCGGAAGGGCTGCCTTACCACGAATGGCTGATCGAATTTGATGGACTGCCTGACGACCCGGACGGCTTTGCGCTGCTGCTGGACAATAAAATGACGGAGCAAAATGTTTATTACCGTGACCTGATCGCCGGGCGTGTGCTCCGCACCCTTCGCGTTACGCCGGTTCCCCAGGCGTCCTTCACTCGTTATATGAAACGTGCCGGAAAACTGGGCGGACAAAACAAGGTGCCTCGGCTCGCCAATGACCGAAACATAGCAGATGGCCTGCTGGATGAGAGATAATAGATGAAAAAGTACTGCTGCATATTGCCTTGCCTGATGTTCGTATGCTGTCTGTTGCAGGCGCAGCTGAAAATTCATCCCGACTACATCGACTTCGGGAAGGTCGGCCCCTCTACGGACCGTGTGGCGGATATTATCGTGATGAACCACGGCAATACGGCTGTGACTTTTTTACGCCACAGTTTTTCACCTGAATTTGAGGTAAGGCAAACGTCAAAAACCATTTTGCCCGATTCGAGTATAGTGATCCGCCTCAAATTCAAACCGCGCAGAAAAGGAAGTTACTCGGAGAAACCCGAACTGTGGTTCAGCAGCATGAATACCCCGCTTACGATTCCTGTAGATGCCCAGGTCGAATATATTGTTGCTGCGGATACGCCCTGTCCGGACTTCAATACCCGGCGCGCGGAATGCTGTCCGACCAACATGTTTCTGGCTGAAGTGGTCGACAAGAAAACGGGAGCACCCCTGCGCGATGCCGTGGTGGAAATACGGGAGCAGCGCGTGGTGCAGAAAAAGCTGAAAACCCAGACCGATGGCCGTGTTACCCAATGGATTCCGATCGGCTACTATGAACTCACCGCCACCAAGGACGGGTACTCCACGCATACGGTACACTCGTACGTCAACAAGAACTTCAGTTTTTTCCGCTTCGAAATTGAGCGCAATCCCACACCGCCGGTCGCCACGCCACCGCCTCCACCGCCTGTAATTACTCCGGTTCCGCAGGTGTCGCCCATCGAAACGCTGCCTCCTCCGGTCGTCGAACAACCGGCTGTGACACCATTACCTGAAATGGCCCCGCTCCCTGAGGCCGCTGTGGATGAAAGCCTTCTCTTGCCGGAGTCTCGCTACAAACCCAATAACATCGTTTTTGTAGTGGATGTTTCAGAAAGTATGGGGGAAAACAGCAAACTTGACCTGATGAAATCCTCACTGCTTTCGCTGTCAGATGCCCTGCGCCCTTCAGACAAAATAGGGGTGGTGAGTTATTCGAAACATGCATCGTTGCTGCTGCCTTCCACAAGCGGCGACCACAAATCCGAAATCGCCGCCATCGTTCAGGGAATGCAGGCGGGTGGCCTGACCAGCGGGTTCAACGGGTTCCGTCAGGCCTACAAGGAACTGGCTAAAAACAACATTCAAGGGGGCAACAACCAGGTCATTGTGATCACCGACGGCCTGTTTCGGCCGGAGGACGGTGAAAAAATCAACCGCCTCGTCGAACAGGAGGCCGCCCGGGGTGTGCGTACCTCCATCGTGGGTATCAAGTGTCATCCTGCCACAAGCAAAATTCTGCAGCAGTACGCCGACAGGGGCAATGGCACCTTCGTCCCCATTGAAGACGCACTTGACAAAGATGCTGTGCTGGAGGAAATAAAAAGACGCAGTTTGCGCAGTGGCGGATAAACCTAAGCGACCCGCGTCTTGATATTACCTGTTAATATTGCCGCATGCAGCGCAGTCACATTGTAGGCATTGCCGGCGGAAGCGGCTCAGGAAAAACCACGTTTCTTACCAAACTCATGGCGCATTTTGGTCCTGATGAGGTGGCCCTTGTTTCACTAGACAATTATTACCGGCCTAAAAACCAGCAGCAGTCCGATGCCAACGGCGTAATCAATTTTGACATGCCAACCTCCATTGACCGGGACCATTTTTACACCGACATGATGGCCCTCGCTTCGGGAGATGCCATTGAAAAACTGGAATACAACTTCAACAACCCCGCAAAAGAACCCCAGCATATCATCATACATCCGGCACCGGTAATTATCATCGAAGGGCTGTTTATCTTTTGGTATGAGGAAATAAGGCAGCACCTCGACTATTCGGTGTATATCGACGCAGACAGAGAAGAGCGACTGCGCCGAAGGATACAACGCGACCAGCTTGAACGCGGTTACGGAGAGACCGAAGTACGCTACCAGTGGGAGCATCATGTTCGTCCGGCGGAAGCGCTGTATCTTGAACCCTATAAGAACCAGTGTGATCTGCTGGTAGACAATTCCCATTCCATGGAGGATGGCCTTACCCGGCTGGTAGAACTCATCAAAACCTACCTCAGTGCGACGTGATTAACTGATGAAACCCCTGGTGCCTGCATTTTCGCATTTGAACGCAATCCGCTATCTTGCCGCATGCAAAAAATTTATTACCTCGGTGCCTGCTCCACCTGCGCCCGCATTCTGAAGGAATGGGGAAAGGGCGTCAAGGACTTTGAAAAGCAGGATGTCAAGACAGAAGCCATCACACCTGCACAGCTCGACCAGATGAAAGCACTGGCGGGTAGTTATGAAGCCCTTTTTTCGCGGGTAGCGCTTAAATACCGCGCTTGGAAACTGGGTGAACAAAAACTGACTGAAAAAGACTACCGCGATTATATACTCAAGGAATACACCTTTTTGAAAAGACCGGTGATGATCAACGGCAAGAGCATCTTCGTGGGTAATGCGCCCAAGGTGGTCGCTGCGGCCAAGGCCAGCCTGAAATGAAAACGGCTTCTTCCGGACATGAAGTAAAAGGACATCTTGCCCTGAGTGCCGTTGCCCTCATCTACGGCGCCAATTACCTGATTGCAAAATCGGTGATGCCCGAACCAATCGGGCCCAACAGTTTTATCGCCTTGCGTGTTTCTGGTGCTGTTATTCTGTTCTGGCTTATCTCCTACCGTCGTATGGTTTGGCCCGCACGCCGGCATTGGTGGCGGTTTCTTTTGTGTGCCGTATGTGGTGTGGCCACCAACCAACTCCTGTTCTTCAACGGACTCGCCCTCACCTCGCCTATCAACGCGAGTATCATGATGACCAGCAACCCGATACTGGTGCTGCTCATTTCCACCCTGTTGTACCGACAACGGCTGTCGTTGATGAAAATGTCGGGCGTACTTATCGGCGCAGCGGGTGCCGTTGCCATTATTGTCATGAGTTCGTGGGACAAGGCACAATCCAGTCACTGGGTGGGCGATGTATTTATACTGATTAATTCGCTCTCATGGGCCTTCTACCTCGTAATGGTAAAACCGCTGATGAAAGACTATCACCCGATGGTAATCACGTCGTGGGTGTTTCTCATCGGACTCATACTGGTGCTTCCTTTCGGGGGATTGGGCCTTTCCGCGCTTCCATGGGAGGACTTTACCACCGGACAATGGTTCGCCATTCTGTATGTGATTGTGTTTGTCACTTTTCTCACCTACCTGTTCAACATGGTGGGCATTCATTACCTGTCGCCGGAAGTGGCCAGTGCCTATATTTATTTTCAGCCTATTCTCGCCGGACTGTTTGCCTTTCTGTTTACGTGGTACAGCGGACATGATTATACCGGCGATATCACGTGGTTGAAAATCGGTGCCGGATTATTGGTTTTTGCGGGGGTATATCTGGTCAGTAAAAAACCGAAGACCGTGTAATACCAGCATGTTGTGGGCACGAAGGCCGTTGCGCTGCGATTTTTTTGCCGCGAATGACGCGCGTCGCACGAAGGATGTTGCGCTGCAGCATTTTTAGTCACGAATCCCGAACGGAGCCTGCCGAAGTTGACACGAATGCCGCTTTGCCGATAAACGGACCTCATATTCCCGGCCAGGTAGCTGCTGCAGGCACCCGTGCCATCCGTGTTCTCCGCGGTTCCCGTCAAACCCGAGCAAGCGGGGGTTAATCCATCCGCATGACATCCTATTGTAAATTTACACCATGAGCGAAATTGCCAATAAGGTTGCCGCCAGTGGAATCATCACCCTTGATCCTGAGGCTCTTTTGCCTTCGGGAAAGAAAGTAGAACTTGATATCCGCGGTCAGCTCTGGCAGGGACTGGTGCTGAAGGAAAAGGATTTCAGGACCTGGATAGCGCAGCATCCATGGACCGAATATGCCGGCTGTCATGTGGCGGTTACCTGTTCGGCTGATGCCATTATCCCGAACTGGGCCTATATGCTCGTAGCGTCGAAGCTCACAGGTGTTGCGCAGACCGTGGTGTTTGGCAACCGTGCCGTGTTGTTGCAGCGATTGGCCGCCAGCGCTATTGATGGCCTGAATCCTGAGGATTACCGAGACAAACGGGTGGTGGTAAAAGGATGCAGTGATAATGAAGTGCCGGTCTCGATGTACGTCGATCTGGTACACAAACTCCAGCCCGTTGTCAAAAGCCTTATGTTCGGTGAACCCTGCAGTACCGTTCCAATCTTCAAAAAAACAACCTGAACTGCATAGCCGCATGATCACGCCCGAGATCCCAAAGAAACTTTTTTTGCTCGATGCCTACGCCTTGATTTTCCGCGCCTACTATGCCTTCATCCGGGCGCCACGCATCAACTCCGGAGGGCTCAACACGGGGGCGATGGTTGGGTTCACCAATACCCTGCTCGACATTATCAACAACGCAAAACCCACCCACATAGCGGTGGTCTTTGATGCGCCCGAACAAACCCTGCGCGAGAGCGACTACGAA
>DHLU01000124.1:4421-5702 GCA_002405435.1 Flavobacteriales bacterium UBA4660 | reverse complement strand
GGGCGAGACCTGACAAGTCTTCGGTGGCAGCGGTGAAGCCTCCCGGACCCGTCCAGGCGATCGTGTAGGGTTCAACGCCGTTGTTTATGGAAAGGTCCACGGTGCCGGTATTTTGCGCAAAGCACTGCACGTTCACCGCATCGGCAGTGAGCGTGAGGTTAGATACCGTAATGGTCACCTCGTCGGTGGAAATGCAGTCTGCTGCAGTGCCGGTGAGCACATAGGTGGTGGTGGTGGCAGGGCAGGCAACGGGGTTCAGGAGGTTGGTATTGCTCAAGCCCTCGGTCGGACTCCAGCTGAATCCGGCAAGGCCGCCCGACTCCGCCTGACCGGTAAGTTGCACGCACTCACCGCTGCACAGTTCGGCGGTTTGCGGTATTACGCTCACCACCAGTGAGTCCTGAATGAAGAAGATCAGGCTGTCGAGAATTTCGGTGTTGTTGCAAAGCGGGTTGGCGAGGTAAATAATCATGTACTCATTTCCCTCCGTCACCCCGTCAGCCAGAGGCTGAATGCCGATGCTCGCACTGTTCTGGCCACCCGGAATGGTAATCGTCACCGGATCACCCAGGTTGCCTCCGCCAAGCTGGGGCAGGTAGTCTACGCCATTGGTCGCGGTGCCACCCACAAAATAGGTAACGGTTTGCGGGTCCGGAGAAACCTCTTCGCGCGTAAAGGTGATCGTGCCGTCATTGCAACCTTCAATCATATAGGGCAGGCCGCCTGCCGTTGCGGTGGCGACCACCACGGGATTCGACTCGATGGAACGAACAAACACGGCGCTGTCGTAAATGCGGTCGGAGCCGTCGGCAATTACCAGTTTGAGGTGATAAGTCTCGCAGGGAATGAGGTTACCTATTTCGGCCACCAGGTTTACCGTGAGACCATCGTACTGAATGAATACCCCGGGCGGGGTGATGTTGTTGTCGTAATAAGCCGTATTGATGAGGTGGTTGACCGTGTTGACGGCAACGGCCTGACTGGATCCGGGAACAAGCGCGAGGTTCACGTCAGTACCCACGTTGGGACCTGTGATAAAAAATCCGAAAACATCATTGAAGGGCGAGCCCACCCATTCCTGGTATTCTTCACTGGCGAACGTGTAACTGAAGCGCAAGCTGTCACCCTGGGGTACGATGTCAAATTCTACCAGGCAGGCATCGAATGTATTGTAGCCGGCAAACAGGTTGAGCAGCGGGCTGCCCGGAAAGTTGTTGTCAAACAAATTGCAGTTGAGGCATACACCGCCCGATCCGAGTTGGGGTAGGCCGGAACTGTTGT
>DHLU01000124.1:1039-4215 GCA_002405435.1 Flavobacteriales bacterium UBA4660 | reverse complement strand
TGGTGCCCAGTTCGGTGCCCGCACTGTAATAGTAAGCGTAGGCACTGTCGGCAGCGTTGACTGAAATATTGGAGATCTGCACGCCTTCGCCAACGAGGTTTTGCACCATTTGCTCAATGGGCATTTCCACATCAACGGTCAACTGGGCCTTAAGGGAAGGCAAGCTGAGTAACACGATGGCCGCAGTGATGGCTACCTGACGAATTTTCAAGAGTGAAAGCATCATATCGTATCTGAATTTCTTAGGGTCTGTTAATCATGAAAACCACCGCGGTCAGTGACCGGGTGACTTCGCGGGGGTTCGGTGGGGCCTGCGATATCCGCAGACACCTGTATTACCGAGAGCCTCTGACCTTTTTGCAACGGTCGAGAAAATCGTCTTCTCCGTATTCGGCCAGCAGACGCACGGTTTTAAGTGCGGTTTTCGTAACGACAATTTCCGTAAAAGCGCCGTAATTGTCATCCAGGCTTTTTTTGTTTGAGGCCGATAGGTCGAGCATCATCACCGAAGCAGGCACGCATACCTGTCGGATACTGATTTCCCCGTTGCCTTCCAGTGCCCGAAGGATCTCCGCATAGGAATTTTCGTCAAGGTTTTCGATTTCAACAAACATCGGACGTTCGCCGTCGCGCTTGGGTTTAGAAGGCTGGGCTGATGCGGACAGCATCATGACCGACAGCACGCTAACCAGGACTCCAATCAAAAGACGTTGTTTCATGGTTTTGGGTAATAAGGTTGATCTTCGCTGCCGTACGGCAGGGGCGCAAATATCGCTCTTTTTTCGAAAGATTTGACGTAGGGGTGCAGTAAGGTTGCGTTGTGGCCCTGAGCCGGGGTTTGTCTAATTTTGCCGAACGCCGGGCAAGTCATAATCCGGATTTAATTCTTTATGTCCCAAAAACTTACCCCGCGAAGTACGGATTATTCCAAGTGGTACAACGAACTGGTGGTGATGGCCGATCTGGCCCAGCACAGCGACGTGAAAGGCTGCATGCTCATCAAACCCTATGGGTATGCGATCTGGGAAAAAATGCGCGATGCGCTGGACCGCATGTTCAAGGATACCGGCCACCAGAATGCCTACTTCCCGCTATTTATCCCTAAATCTTACCTAAGCAAGGAGGCGGCCCACGTAGAGGGGTTTGCCAAGGAATGTGCCGTGGTAACCCATTACCGGCTCAAGGCCCAGGATGGTGGCGTGGTGGTTGCTCCGGAGGCCAAACTGGAGGAGGAGTTGATTGTGCGTCCGACCTCGGAGACGAGCATCTGGAATACCTACCGCGTCTGGATACAGAGCTACCGTGACCTGCCGCTGCTCATTAACCAGTGGGCCAACGTGGTGCGGTGGGAAATGCGCACGCGCCTCTTTCTGCGCACAGCTGAATTTCTTTGGCAGGAAGGGCACACAGCCCATGCCACCAGTGCTGAGGCCATTGAAGAAACTGAGCGCATGCTGGGCGTATATACGGAATTTGCCAACCACTGGCTCGCCATGCCGGTGATACAGGGCCGGAAGACGGCGAATGAGCGTTTTGCCGGTGCGGTAGACACCCTGTGTATTGAGGCCCTGATGCAGGACGGAAAGGCCTTGCAGGCCGGTACCTCCCACTTTCTGGGTCAAAATTTTGCCCGCGCCTTCGACGTGAAGTTTACCGGAAAAGACGGGCAGCTCGATTATGTCTGGGCTACCAGCTGGGGCGTTACCACCCGGCTGATCGGGGCATTGGTGATGACCCACAGCGATGACAAAGGACTGCGGCTGCCGCCCAAACTCGCCCCCATCCATGTCGTGATCGTTCCGATTTACAAGGGCGAAGAGCAGATGCTTGACATTCGCAGGCGTTGCGAACCCCTGATGGCCGAACTCAGGGCCGCTGGCGTTACGGTGAAGTTTGACGATGACGATACCAAGCGGTCGGGGTGGAAGTTTGCCGAATACGAGCTCAAAGGGGTGCCGCTGCGGCTGGCCATCGGACCGAAAGACCTTGAAAACGGCACCGCCGAAGTGGTGAGGCGCGACACGGGAGAGAAGGCCAACCTGCCTTTTGCCGAACTCGGTAAGCGCATCCCTGCGCTGCTGGATGCCATCCAGCAAGGCATGTTCGACGCTGCCCTGCAGTTTCGTGATGCCCATATTACGCCCGTAGATGAATACGAGACGCTCAAGAAACTACTCGATGAAAAGGGCGGTTTTTTCTCGGTTCACTGGGATGGAACAACGGAAACAGAGGAGAAGATCAAGGCCGACACCAAGGCCACCATGTAGTGCATACCGCTCGACACGCCCGAAGAAGCCGGGCAGTGTATTGTAACCGGCAAACCCTCTCCGCGCAGGGTGCTGGTGGCCAGGGCGTATTAAACGAATACATGCATAAAAATCAACCATTAAGCCCCAACCCGCATGAGTACCGCTGAACCCCGCGACCTGATACTGGAGAAGATCAGAGAAAAAAGTGTCTTGAAGCAGGATGTATTTTACAACACCATCGCACAATTCACAAACCTCAAGGCGGTGCTGGCCGCTTGTATAGATGATATCAGGAAACGTTTCGGCACAACCGATCCGCGGGTCGAGTTCTACTATAAAGATAAGGGCGACTTTCAGGCGGAAATGAAGGTGGGTGGAGACGTGATCATTTTTCACATGAACACCAACGTCTTTCAATTCGACCGGTCGCACAGCCTGTGGCGTTCGTCTTACCTCAAAGACAGCGACCAGAATTCCTATGTGGGCATCATCAATATCTACAACTTTCTGGCGGATTCCCTCAAATACCAGCGCAGCGGCGATATCGGTTACCTGATCGCCCGGCTCTTCGTGAACCGGGAAAACCACTTCCTGATTCAGGGCAAACGGCAGCTGGGATATCTATATAACGATTTCATTAACAGTAAGTTGGATAATGATGCACTGACTTCGATCGTCAATACCGCCTTGTTGTACACGCTGGATTTTGACATGTACACCCCGCCCTATGAAGCGGTGCAGGAACTGACGGTGCAGGATATCCAGACGCTGCAGGAGCACACGGGCCTCCATGTAGGTAAACGCCTGGGGTTCAGGTTTGGCCTTGATGAGTCACAGCTTTAATGATCTGTGCTTGCGCAAGTGCGGACACTGCGTATATTTGCGCGCTTTTTTAAGACAGACGGCCCGTTCGTCTAGGGGTTAGGA
>DHLU01000124.1:618-859 GCA_002405435.1 Flavobacteriales bacterium UBA4660 | reverse complement strand
GTTCGATTCCCCTACGGGCTACAACAGGACAACCGGCACGCGTGAAGTGCCGGTTTTTTTTTGGTCCGCCCAAGCAGGTTGTCCAGCCCTTTTCACGCAGCGCAGGCACAGGCATACCATCCGGACATTTCAGCGCCAGACCGATATCAGTCCGCCGCTGTCAGCGTGCCGCCCAGGGCGTGAATCTTTTCCACAATCTGCTTTCTGTGGGCGTCAAACTTCTCGGGATGCGTTGCGCGCT
>DHLU01000124.1:0-448 GCA_002405435.1 Flavobacteriales bacterium UBA4660 | reverse complement strand
CATTTCTTTCCTGATCAGGTAATCCGCCTCGCGGTAGAACTTCAGCGCTTCGGATTTTTCGCCTTGCTCCTCTCTGATTTCGCCATCATTGTAGGCGTGGGAATAACTTCTTACCACATGCGACGATATTTTCCGGACTTCTCGTTTAATCTGCGCAATGTTGCTCGACATGAGAAGGAAAATGATCAAAATGGCAAGGGCACTAAAAACATAGAGAATAAAAAATTGTTCCATTTTATAGTAGGTTTACTGGGTTGCGCTCAATAAAAATGGTATTCGCCTGGAAAACGCGCTGACGGCTTAAGCCGCAGACTCCCTTTCAGGCGGCACCTGTATTCCTCGCGTTTCGCCTTGACCTATCCCGCACCCAAGCCGAACGTTCGCTACGCTGAAACGACCCGATACCAAACGCAGCGGGTATAACACTCCGGTTTCCTTTCGAGACAAT
>DHLU01000057.1:26763-28684 GCA_002405435.1 Flavobacteriales bacterium UBA4660 | reverse complement strand
AGTTGACAACGTAGCGCCGGTAGCCAACTGTCAGAACATCACCGTTCAGCTCAGCGCTGCGGGTACGGCAACCATTACTGCGGCCCAGATTGACAATGGCTCAACAGATGCCTGTGGTATTCAGAGCCTAGTAGCTTCGCAAACCAACTTCACCTGCGCCAACGTAGGAGCTAACACAGTAACGCTGACGGTTACCGATAACAATGGCAATATTTCTACCTGCACAGCTACGGTAACTGTAGTTGACAACGTAGCGCCGGTAGCTGTATGCCAGAATATCACTGTGGCCCTGCTTCCCGGTGGTAATGCGACCATCACAGCGGCTCAAATCAACAATGGTTCGTCGGATGCATGCGGTATTCAATTTATCACGGTGAGTCCTAATGCATTCACCTGTGCAAACGTGGGTACCAACAACGTGACCCTCACGGTGACCGACGTCAATGGCAATGTATCGACATGTGTCGCTACCGTAACCGTTACAACGGTTTACGGCTGTACGAATCCGCTGGCTGTAAACTTCAATCCGGCAGCTGTCTGTAACGATGGATCCTGCAGCTTTGATGGATGTACCTATGAGAATGCTGTAAACTATAACCCATTGGCTTTAACCGATGATGGATCGTGTCTCTTCCCTGGTTGCACGGATCCGCTCGCGAGCAACTACTGTGATACTGCGACTATTGACGATGGCTCATGCCTCTTTGGTGGATGCAACGATCCTGCAGCGGTCAACTTCAGCGCAGCAGCAGACGTGAATGACGGAAGCTGCCTCTACGAAGGTTGCACTGACATCACTGCCGTGAATTACAACCCGCTTGCGGATGTAAATGATGGTTCATGCGAATACACAGGATGCACGGATGTAACCGCCTGCAACTACAACGCAGGTGCTACCCAAAATGACGGTTCATGTACGTACCCGGGTTGTACAGATATTACTGCCTGTAACTACAATGCGGCAGCCGGTTGTTCAAACCTGAGCTGCACCTACGGTGGTTGTACAAATCCGGTGGCGGCTAACTACAGTGCGACCGCGGCATGTGACGATGGTTCTTGCCTGTTCCCGGGTTGTACAGATCCGATTGCAGCGAACTATACAATCTATGCCAACGTGGATAATGGATTGTGCAGATACCTGGGTTGTACGGATGTGACAGCCTGCAACTATGACGTTGGAGCTACCTATGATGACGGCTCATGTGTCTTTGCCGCGTGCAACGATCCTGAAGCTTGTAATTACGATCCTGGAGCCGGTTGTGCCGACCTCAGCTGCACCTATGGTGGTTGTACAAACACCCTGGCCTCAAACTACAACCCGGGTGCCGGATGTGACGACGGATCATGCCTGTTCCCGGGCTGCACAGATCCGCTGGCATTGAACTACACGGACTATGCAAATACCAACGATGGCTCATGTCTCTACGGCGGATGTACAGATCCAGCGGCTACCAACTACAATCCTGGAGCTGATGTGAACAACGGAAGCTGCCTCTACGCAGGTTGTACAGACAACACAGCGGTGAATTACAACCCGCTGGCTGATGTGAGCGATGGATCGTGCCTCTATGGTGGATGTATCGATCCTGCGGCGACCAACTACGATGCAACAGCGGACGTGAACGACGGAAGCTGTATCTATGGTGGTTGTACGAATCCGCTCGCTTCAAATTACTGTGCGCTTGCGGATGTGGATGACGGTTCATGTATCCTCCCTGTCCTTGGCTGTACTTATCCGTCAGCACCGAACTATAACCCGCTGGCGACAGAGGATGATGGCTCTTGCCTGTGTGAGGCGGATAATTGTCCGGCCGATATCGATGGAAACGGCGTAGTAAACGTGAATGACCTGCTGCAGTTCATGGGTGAATTTGGTTCACTCTGCCCATAATTGTATACTGAATTTAAAAAAAAGGAGACT
>DHLU01000057.1:15423-26606 GCA_002405435.1 Flavobacteriales bacterium UBA4660 | reverse complement strand
TTTAAAAAAAAGGAGAAGCCTCGGCTTCTCCTTTTTTTTTGCGGTCAGTCTTCGTTATTGCCGCCAGTGAGGATTTATTCGGATATGGGTTCGATGATCCCGCGTTCAGTGAGGAAGCGGTGGAATTAAACGAGTTGAAAAGGATCTGCGTCGCGAAGACCGGGAAACTTTGAGCGGTATTCTTCCAAAGTATGGGCGACCAGTACCGTTTGCATAAGTTCGTCTTGCTGGCTGTGCAATAATGTATTACCCCTGAAATCACACACCAGTGAATCACCTGAGTACTCCATCCCGTTGCCGTCTGTGCCCACGCGGTTGAGTCCTGCAGCGTAGCAGGCATTTTCTATCGCCCTGGCATGGAGCAGGGTTTTCCAAGCTGCGATCCGCGGAACGGGCCAGTTGGCTATGTAAAGCAATACGTCGTAGGCAGCACGGCCTTCAGACCAATGGTTGCGGCTCCATACCGGAAAGCGCAGGTCGTAGCAGATTAAAGGCCTGATACGCCAGCCGGCTACTTCAGTCACCAGCAGGCTTTGGCCCGGCCGGTACTTTTCGTGCTCGCCGGCCATAGAAAAGAGGTGGCGCTTGTCGTACGTATACCAGTGGCCATCAGGCTGTACCCACAGCAAGCGGTTGTAACATGAACCGCCTTCGCGCACGGCTATGCTTCCGCACAGGTGCGCACCGGCTGAAGCAGCGTGATCCTTCATCCATGCCAGACTCTCACAGTCTCCACCACTCCAGTCTTCTGCATATTCCGTCTGCATGGTAAAGCCTGTCGTAAACATTTCCGGGAGAGCGATGATGTCAGTAGTTCCAGCGAGCGCAATCTTGCCGGCAAAATGCCTGCGGTTGGCCTCAGGATTATGCCAGTGTTGAACGCTTTGTATGAGGGTGATGTGAAGGTCTTTCATCAGACGGTACGCAGATGGGGTGAGGTATCAAAAATACTCAAAGCTTCAGCGATCAATGGGGGAGAGCAGGGGGCGGAAGTCTTCCAGCAGCGCGTAGGTATATGGATTGCCCGGTATTGAGCCGGCCTTCATGCTATGTACATCGAAGACAAGTCCGCGGTTCCACACATACAATTTCCATGTGAAAGTGCCCGTCGTATGTTTGAAGACATCGGGGGTGTAAACGCCTATCCAGGCGGTGGCCGTATCTGAGGGATCGCAGACAAAGGCTTCAAGCTGTCTGCCTGTCCATGCATAGGGCTGTCCGTCGCGCAACAATTCTGCTACAAGCAAAGCCTCCCCGGTGGTATCGGCAATGGTTAAGTCGACCGAAGCATAGACAAGGTCATAAGGTCTGGTGGCCAGTTCGGCTGCAGGAATTTCGTGGGTCAGTCCGAATTCGCGGTCGGCAGTGAAATGCATGGCCGAATCGGTGGCATGCACGGGGTACAGCATGAGCCCCGGTGCTTCTGAGGATGAGCCCAGCCGGTATAGCGAGGCATTGAAAAAATTCGACTGTGATTCCAGTATGCCGAAGCGCTGATGTACCATGGCCAGAAACTCCACCGGAGGCCTGTAGTACTGCGTGGTCCATCCGAAATGGAGCGCTTTGCAGCGCACGGTGTCGGCAAAGGTCTGGTAGTCGCACCAGTTCCACAGACTATCGGGGTTGATAATGCCTTCGGAGGGCAGGGTCTGTCTGCGCAGAATATCAGGCGAATAGGCGAGCACCCGCACCGGAGGAGGAGATGCGCTATCTGCGCTCGAGGCTTTTAGCACGCCGCTGAATCCGTCATGGTAAAACTGCGTGTAGTACTGACGTTCACAGATCAGGCTCACACTTCCGGATGTAAGGATGAGCAAAGCAGACAGTGCGTATTTCCATCCGGTGGTGGCGCCTGCCCGGTTGAAAAGAAGCAAGAACCACAAAGGCAATACAAAAAAAAGTACCCGCGGTTGCATGACCGGTGCTACCCAGTGGGAATAGAGCGTACCCGTGAGCAGGGTGCCAGTCGCCGTAATCAGGAAGAGGCCGGTGGCCCGCCGGTGGGCAGATGCTCCGTTGCTGCGCGAGAGCAGCAAAGCCATTCCCGTGCAGGCGGCAAACACCCAGGAGAAGTGAAACACATAGGCGGCATACTGTGTGAAAAAATCAAAGTCCGGAGGGGCCAGCACGGTGCCAATACCACCCATGGCCAACTGCGCTCTTAGGATATACAGGTTGGGTGCATATAGCAGCATCGCTAATGCGGCAGCAACCAACAGGTATTTGCGGGCAGGGACAAAAAGTAAAAAAGACGCTACCCACATCCAGGCTGCCGCCAGCATACTGAAGTGGTGGGTATAGGCACACAGCGCCAGCATAAAGGCAAACCACAGCGCGCGGCGTAAGCCGGGCTTTACACAGAGCGGATGCAGGGTCAGGGCCGCGAGCAAAATAAACAACAATCCGAAGGCATAGGGCCGGGCTATCTGGCTGTGCATAATGCCCTCCTGTACCACGGCCAGCATGGCCGCAGCCAGCACGCCGGTGCCGGCGGAAAACCATTTTTTCCCGACCAGGTAACAGAGGTAGACCGCAGCCATACCACTGAGCACAAAGGGTAGTTTTACCCACGGGGCAGAGAAACCTCCGACTGCGGTCCAGGCCTTCAAAAAAACCATATATAGTGGCGGATGTGCATCCTGCATCACTCCGTCGCGGAGCATATCGGCATAGGTGCCGGTGCCCAGCCGCCACAGTCCGCTGTACTCATCGTAGGTATAGGGAATAGACAGGAAGCGCCATGCACGCAGCGCGACCCCTGTAAGCAGCACCAGCCAAGGCAGGTAACGCAACACTGGTTTTATGTCAGAAAGACGGACTCGAGACACTCCTGAATTTTTGTTTGCGGAGCGCGGCACCCTTCGGACTCCGGATAGAATAACCCAGTGTCACTTTTTTAGACGTGCCGGGTTCGAGAGCAATCCGCCACGTAACCCGGCCGGTATGTTTGTCTACCACACCGTCGCTGACTTCAAGACTTTCTACCAGAATGTCACCATCGGTGGAAATGGGTAACTGGTCTGCCAGTTCAAGTGCAATAGGTTTGTCGCGGTTGTTGCGCACAGTTGTTTCAAAATAGAAGGTTTCTTTTTCATTGTTTCCGATGAATTGCCGCTTATTGAGCTCTACCAGTTTTTCGCGGCGGAGCATGACTTTTTTGTCGCGCCCCAGTGAGATGGCAAGGGTGTCTTCTACCGATGCGGTGTTGATAAGTGACTGCCCGAGGTAGGTGCCGGCAAAGTAGACGCTGGCCTGCCCGCTGACCAGGTTGAGGTCGGCCCATCCGGTAATCTTGGCGGTCAGAAAGGCGTCTGTATCGGCCTTGGGTGCTGCGAAATGCTCATAGACGGCCGGCAGCGAGTACGCTGTTACATCGACTGTATAGGGTTTGGAATCAGACAACACGGTGTAGGGCAGCGTAATTTCAAACTCCGTACTCAGTTCTGCCACGTTGAGCTGAACGAAGGCTACATCAGCGGCTGCATTTTTTTCGTTGTCAAGAAAACGCCTGTTGGGTGCTGCGATGGCGACGTCTGTCAGGCGTATCTGCTCGTTCAGATCGGCCACATCCCAGGTTTCGAGGGTGGGTTTTTCAGCTCCGAGCAGCGGATCGGCCGTGGAGAGTTTCATTTTGACCTCATTCCAGTGTATGCCGCTGTTGTTAAAAACATTGGCACGGTAGATTAATTGAACAGGGCCTTCTATGTTTTCTGCCCTCACATCGTATTTCGGTGCCCAGCCGGCCTGATCGACGAGGTACTTGATGCTGAAAGAGGCCTCCGGTGCAGCCGAGTTCGCCACAACCACAACGGTGATGTCGGAGGTGGGTGGGTTGAACTGTGCATTCAGTTCTGCCAGCTGACGGGTGAACGCCGTTTTCCTCGACTCGAATTGCAGTAGCTGCTTTTTGTACTGCGAGAGCAGCAGGTTGATTTCATTCATGCGGTTTCGGTAAAAATCCGCGGCTCGCGCTATCTCAGCAACCGGCACGTTGTTGGCCGTTCCTCCGATAGATTCGTTACGAAACAGCATATTCTTTTCGCTGTTGAGCACTTCAATCTGCAGCGTCAGCAGGTCCATCTTGTCGGTGATAGCCTCGAGTGAATCTTTTCCCGATGAAATTCCTGCGTGGTCCTTGACAGACCGCAGGTAATTGGTCTGGGATGTAACCGAGAGCAATGTCAGGTTGCCCGGACTTACCTCCAACACGATGCTGTTGGGATTCAGATCGGGTGACAATCCCGAAAACACCACGGTGTTTTTTCCGGCATCCAGGCCGCACATGCCCCTGTGCTGGATTTCGGCTCCGCGCGTATAGACCGTTACCTGCTCAATCTTCGGTTCTATGATTTGTTGGGCCCGCAGCAGGGTGGTCATGCATGTGCCGGCCCATAGGAGAGCGAATAATTTATTCATCGTAAAAGGGTTTTAAGGGTAATTTCTAAAACCGGGTTTTGGCGTTCTGAGACAGGTACCTGCACCGCGGCACTTACCTGAAGTTTTCGGTGGTAGCCCGCGCGGACAGAAATGGCGTGCCAGCGCAGGTCTTCCTGCATCCATCCTGCACCCAGCGACCAGGGGCGCATCCAGCCGGTGACTTGCCAGTGACTGCTCAGCAACTGGCCGAAAGGGCCGCGGAGGAAACAGTTCATAAAGAGCGCCGTGTTAAGGTTGATGTGTCGTGTCAGTCGCCAAAGCGCATGGCCCGCCTGAAATCCGCCGCCGCGGTTGAAAGTGAAATAACTGTTGTGTCTCAGCGAATACACTTGTTCGTTCTTGTGGAAGGTAATGCCTGCAAAGTAACGGTTACCCGGATTGCTGTATAACAATAAACCCAGTCGGTAAGATGCCCGGGCCACTGATTTTCCATATCGGTCATGCGTCATATGCACCTGCACCTGTCCGCCGCCCATAAGGTGCTGGTTGGAGCGTAGGAAATAGGTGTGGTAAGCGGCCATGGGTGAAATGCCCCACCCGTTTTCCGTACGCTCAACACCCAGGCCGACCCCTGTATACAGTCGGTCAATATTCATGTGCGCCTGGGCTTGCACATGGCGCTGCGTGCCCTGAAGCAATACCTGATTGAAGGCGAGCGGAGAGACGACGAAAGCTGGATTGGCTGAGGCTGGATGAAAGCCCAGACTAAGGCTAAGGCCAGCCGTCTGGGCGTCGAGCATCGTCAACGCGCCATGCAGTGTGGTCATGAAGGCGACGCTAAACAGTCGCATATGCCACAATTCAAATGTGTTGAAGAATTTCACCGGCCCGTAGAAGGTCTTCGTCGTTTTTGGCAAAACAGAAACGCAGCATATGGCCTGGGCCATGTCCCGGGTAAAACACCGAAACCGGAATGGCCGTGATCTTGTGCTCGCGGGTCAGCCGCACGGCCATATCGGTATCCTTTTCGGCGGAGATACGGCTGTAATCAAGCAACTGGAAGTAGCTGCCTTCGGCTGGGGTAAACTGGAAGGCTGAGTTGCGCACGGCCTCTAAAAAGAGGTTGCGTTTTTTCTGGTAAAAGCCGGGCAGTCCCTGCCAGTGTGTGCGGTCTTCCATGTAGGCACACAGGGCGTATTGCATAGGCGTATTGCAGGAAAAGACATTGAACTGGTGTACTTTTCTAAACTCAGCCATCATGGGCGCAGGCGCAGCGGCGTAGCCCATTTTCCAGCCGGTCACGTGAAAGGTCTTTCCGAACGAAGCTACCACTACAGCGCGGTCTGCCAGCTCGGGATAACGCGTCACACTCTCGTGCCGTGCCCCATCAAATACCATATGCTCGTACACTTCGTCACTGATGATGATGATGTCGGTACCCGACACGATGTTTGCCAACTGGCGGAGATCCTCTTCCTTGAGTATGGTGCCGGTGGGATTATGAGGGGTATTGATAAGGATGACCCGGGTGCGGTGGTTGATGAGTTTTTTCACCAGGTCCCACTGAATGGTGTAGTGGGGAGGTTCAAGCTCGATCCAAACCGGAATACCTCCGTTCAGCTCGACACCCGGCGCATAGCTGTCGTAGGCCGGGGCGAACAGCATGACCTCATCGCCGTCGTGGACCAGTGCGGTGAGGGCGGTATAAATGGCCTGGGTCGCCCCTGCAGTTACCGTAATTTCTTCGGCAGGATCGTAGGCATGTCCGTAAAGGAACTGAATTTTTTCTGCAATGGCCTTGCGCAATTCAGGCACCCCGGGCATAGGGGCATATTGGTTATAGCCCTTATCAATATAATGCCGGGTGAGTTCGCCCAGCAGCGGGTCTATCGCAAAGCCCGGAAAACCCTGGCCGAGGTTAAGGGCACCGTGTTCGGCCGCGAGCTTCGACATTACACTGAAAATCGTAGTGCCGCTCGCAGGCAGTTTCGAGTTGAGGTACATAAGGGTCTGTTAGCGGGTAAGGAATTCAGAACACATAATGCCAGAAATCAGTTCCGGCATAAATGTACAAGGCGCAGAGGACCAGTTCGCCGATAAATACACCCGTGATAAACTTCCAGAACGGCATACGCACCGAACCTGCAGCATAGCAGACAAGATCGGTAGGCACGGCGGGGAAGAAGGCCCAGGCCGCCACAAACAGCACGGCCAGCGGATGGTTGAGCCGGCGGTGAATGGCTTCCATCTTTTTCGGGTGATGGCGGTCGAGGAATTCGTCGAACCCGAGAAAATCGGAGAAGTAATAGATAAGCATGCTCGACAGCAGGATCCCGGCCAGGCTTATGGCAAGCACCAAGGCAGGTTGTTCCGGAAACAACAACACACCGGCGATTACAAGCGGAGTGCTGGGCAGCAGGGTAAAAGCCCTGAGTATGTGCATAAGCAGGTAGCCGATGATGAGTCCGCCGCGAAATTCCCGCAGCACCCCTGCGAGGTATTCGGCCGAGAATCGGTCAGGATGGCGCAGGTATATGGCGATAACCCACGCAAGCAGCGCCAGCCACGTCAGCAGCACGAAGGTGCGCAGCCACTTCATTCTTACTGACCCGGTTTCCCGACAAGGGTTTTTACCTCCTTGCCATCTTCGTAAATGCTGTGGTATTGCAGGCTGCCGTTGCGCTCATCGAATTTCTTGTAATCGCCGTGCAGCCGGTTGTTGCGGTAATTGCTGGCCTCAAGCAGACGACCCTGTGCATCGTAGGTCATTGACGGACCGTTCAGCTTGCCTTCCTTGTAGGTGCAGGTGCGCAGCGGGGCGCCATGGGCGTGGAAGTAAGACCATTTTCCCGAAGGCTTTCCCTGAGCGTAATTCCCCCTGGAGACCAGGTTGCCCGTCGCGTTGTAGTTTTCGGCAGGGCCATGCATCTGTCCCGACTTGTTGTAGGTAGTCATGCTTTCCATGATGCCCTTTTCACTCCAGTATTTCCAGGTGCCTGTTTTGCCTTCTCCTTCGGTAACACGCGAATACGATACGTTCTGTGCAGGCAAGAACTTGTCTTCGAGGTCGCCGAGTTTGCTGCGTTTTGTCGAAACCGTCCAGCTTCCCTCGTAGTGCTTGACCCCGTTGGGATGCCAGCCCTCCCATGCAACCGACATTTTGCCAAGGTGGTAATGGCCCGTTTCCTGAAGCGCACCATTCTCATACCACGACTGCCATTCACCCTCCTCGAGTCCGTTGGCATAATTTCCTTCCTGCAGTTTTTTTCCGTTTTCAAACCATGTCGTCCACAAACCATTTTTTTCTCCCCCGGTGTAGTTCCCTTCTTTCCATTTCTGACCGCCGAAGTAGAGCCAGGTCCATGTGCCTTCCATTTTTCCCTGCGCGAATGATCCGAAATAGTGTTTGTTGCCGTTGCCGTACCAGAAAATCCAGGGCCCCGACTGCAGGTCATTCTCAAACTGGCCCTCCATATCTTTTTTACCATTGTCGAGGTACCAGGTCCAGTAGCCGTTCTTTTTTCCCGCTGAGAAACTGCCCAGCACTATGGGCTTTCCGGTGGCGTCATAGGCTTCATGAATGCCGTCGGGCACACCATTGAGGTAATTGGCTTTTCGGCTGATGTTGCCGTTGTCGTGGTACTCCGTCCACAGCCCGTGCTTCAGTCCTGCCGCATACTGTCCGGTAACACTTGACTTGCCATTGCTGTGGTTCTCGATGTACTGGCCATCTTTCAGTCCGGCGGCATAGTGGGCTATGCTTACCACATTGCCTGACGCGTTGCGTTCGGTACGCATGCCGTTGCCGCGGGTGACTTTCGACTCGGCATCCTTGCCGTTATAGGTCCAGAGATAGACAACCGAGTCGCGGTATTCTTCCACCATCAGCGTGTCGGCCTTCTCATAAAAATAGTTCCACTGCCCGGTGCGGCGGCCCTGCAGGTAAAAGCCTTCTTCCAGCACCCGTCCGCTCTCGGCAAAATGCCGCATGATGCTGTCTTGTTTTCCCAACCGGAAATACCCTTCGGTCATGGGTCTGCCACCCGGATAAAAGGTGCGCACAGATCCGTGCAACTGTCCGTAGAAGTAATTGGACTCTTCTTCCAGCACTCCGGCCTCATTGAAAAATTGCCATGTGCCGTGTTCGACTCCACGCTCATATTGGCCTTGTGTGCGCAATTTTCCGTTGTCGTGAAAGTCTTTATACTCCTGCTGCTGGGCGCTGGAAGAGAAGCAGAAAGTCAGCAGGCCTAATGGCCATAAAAGTCGAATAACCGTTGTGGTGGTTTGCATGAGGCAAAGGTATTCTCCCCGGCCGGAATACCATGGCCGTGTGCGGTGTTTTTATCGTCAGGCCCTGTCTTGCGCTTGCGGTGGTACCCAGGTCATAAAAAGGGTTTTCACGGTGAATACAACTGCCGGGATTACATTCAACCAAGAGATCAACATGAGCCAGAGCGCAATTCTTATCAGCTCGGGTTGTCCTTCCCGAACCAATAACCTTTCTACCAGGCGATCACCGCTCTCGATAAGCCCCCAGCCCATGACAAGGCCAAAAAATATCAGCCCCAGTGTGGTCAGTGAGCCGGTTACCCGCCAGGCCCAGTGCAGCCGGAGCGGCCGCCTGCTCAGGTCAGCATGTTGGACAAGAAAGTCGTCAAGCGACGCAGACTGGCGGTGCCATTCGCGCAGGCGCAGGTACCGGGCGCAGTTGAGCGAATAGAACCAGTGTGCCAGAATGCCCAGCGCCAGTGTTAAGGGAATAATCCAACAGTCTACATCCACCAGTTCACGGCAATCAGGAGGTTCTTCGGCAACCAGCGCGATCAGGCACCCGGAAGCGCTGCTGATACAGACGGTATTGAAGATGGCCAGTATGCGGATACCCTTCATAAGCGAAGCCGAATATAGCCAGGGGATCAGGGTTGTTCTGTGTATTACCTTCGTACCAATGAATCCCACTGTTATGCAATTGTTCAGAAAGTATTATCTGCCCGCTGCGCTGTCGGTGCTGCTCCTTGCTGTCTCGCTATATGAGCCCGATGCCGGCCGCGCCCATACCTTTTTTCCCGAAGGAACACCGATGGAAGAGGGCGCCGGAGTAAATCCATCGAGCCGCAAGTACTTCGAGTACCAGCGCCAGCGAGATCCCCGCACCGGTGTCGTCGACCGCCATGCCCGTACCCACGCCGTGGCGTTCGCTTCGCGCATGCCCCGCAACGAATCGCGTTCGGTGGCATGGACAAGCAGGGGTCCGTTCAATATAGGTGGCCGCACCAGGGCTTTTGCCATAGACGTAGAAGATGAAAATATCCTGCTTGCCGGCGGCGTCACCGGCGGTATGTGGAGAAGCACAGATGCCGGGGCATCATGGGAAAAAACCACGGCACCCGAGCAAATACACTCTGTTAACTGCGTAGTGCAGGATAAAAGGCCGGGCCATGAAGACGAATGGTACTACGGTACCGGAGAAGAGTTTTATGGCGTGGTCAGTGGCACCTCTTTCACTTCGCTCCTGAGCGGCGATGGTATCTTTTACAGCAACGACCACGGCCAGACATGGGAGCAACTGCTCAGCACCGCCAGCGGAACGCCTCAGGATGTACTGGTCAATGGCAGCTATGATTATGTATGGAACATTGCGCTTGACCATACCGATCTGATTAACGATGTAGTGTATGCGGCCGTATATAACGGAATCATCCGCAGTGAAGACAGAGGTGAAACCTGGGAGGAGGTGCTCGGATTCGGCCCTCCGGGCTCTGTGTTTACCGATGTTATGATCACGCCTTCAGGCGTACTCTATGCTACGCTCTCATTCGTCAATGGTGCCAACGAGGGAGGCATCTTCCGCTCGGTAAACGGCACGGACTGGGCTGACATCACCCCTGACGTCTTCTACAGCCAGCGCCGAACTGCTATGTGTTGCAACCCCCTAAATGAAGATGAAGTGTATTTTCTGACGGAGATGAACAATGATTTCAATGACCTGGGGCATACCCTGTTTAAATATTCTTACCTCAGCGGTGACGGCACTTTTTCCGGGGGGCAATGGACCAACCTGTCGGCCAACCTGCCTGATGAGACCTGTGAACTCAACATCGGAACCCCTTTTGAATTTGCCACCTTCCGCTCGCAAAATAGCTACGACCTCTGCATCGCTCACCACCCGACAGAGCAGGTGCTTTTTATCGGCGGCACCAACTCCTACCGGGGTATGGATGCCTTCAGCACAGATTCCAATGAATGGATCGGTGGATACCGGTGCAACATGGAAAGCCCCAAAGACTATGTCTATCCCAACCACCACCCCGACCAGCACGGCTTTGCCTTTTTGCCCTCTGACCCCGGGGTGATGTTCAACTACAACGACGGCGGCGTATTCAGAACAAACGACTGCCTGGCCGACAGCATTCAGTGGGTTTCGCTCAACAATGGTTTTGTAACCACGCAGTACTATACCACACACATGGAGCTCGGGCTTGCATCCAGTGATTTCGTATTTGGGGGTATGCAGGATAATGGCACATGGATTACCCACACGGAAGACAACGGCGCATGGTGGAAAGAAGTGCATGCCGACGACGGCTCCTTCGGCGCGTTGCCCTACGGACGCGAATTCATTATCTCCTCATCGCAACTGGGAAGGATGTACAAGAAGGAAATAGACGCAAACGGCAACCTGCTCAACACGAAAAGGATTGATCCGTCCAACGGACCGTCTGCCCTCTTCATCAACCCATTGCTGCTCGATCCCTGGACCAGCGACGACCTCTATATGGCCGGAAACAAACCCATCTGGTGGC
>DHLU01000057.1:3138-15312 GCA_002405435.1 Flavobacteriales bacterium UBA4660 | reverse complement strand
TTGTTCAAAACCATCTGGTGGATGCCGGAGGTGTCGGCCATTGAGGTGGATGGAGAATACTACGAGGGAATTGACAACGATTTTTGGGAGAACATCGGAGAAAGTATCATACCCGCCGCCGCGGGAAGTATCTCCTGTCTCGACAAGGCTTATTCGGATAATTCACGCATTTACTACGGCGCTACCTCCGGCCGCCTCTGGAGACTCGACGATTGTTTTGCCGCGGAACCGGTGAAAACGGAAATTACCGGTGATGAATTTCCGGAAGGGGCATGGATGAGTTGTGTGACAGCTAACGACCTGGATGTGAATGAGGTTATCTGCAGTTTTTCCAATTATTCGGTTCCCAGTATTTTTCATAGCGAAGACGGGGGCACTACCTGGATAAACGTGAGTGGTAACCTGGAAGAGAATCCCGACGGAAGCGGCGCAGGTCCGGGGGTGTATTGGGTCGAAATTTATCCTTCAGAACCGGCCATTTACTTTGCGGCTACCAGTGCTGGACTTTTCAGCACATCATTACTGGATGGCATGAACACCGTCTGGGAAATGGAAGGCGCCAATACCATCGGCAACGTGGTGGTCAATATGGTTACCGCCCGCCCGTTCGATGGCACGATTGCAGTAGGTACACATGGCAATGGAATTTACTCGGGCAGTTTGCCCCCGGTGGAAGCCGTAGGGATATCCAGGCCTGCCGATGGGCAGGTGGAGGTCAATGCGTTTCCGAATCCATTTGTTCAATCGGTCGAGTTCACCATGAAATCAGCAGATACACAACTGTCGCTGGAGATTTATGATTCATCCGGCCGATGGGTGACTGTGCTGACACCACAGGCCTTGCCGGGCCGCAACCGGCGATGGTTGTGGTCGCCTGGACCGTCAGTTACAGGCGGCACTTATCTTTGGCTGGTGCGCAAGGGCGTTGAGGTGGTGGCCGCAGGCAAGGTGCTGAAACAGTAACCGATTGAGCGGCTTCTGCCTGGCGTAATGTGTGGAAGCGATAAGGAGAGATGCTGCCGAACCCCATGAACAGGAAAAATCCGATGAAGCCTTACCCCATTCCTCCACGTGTGCCAACTTTCCACACAAACCAATCATCATGGTATGAAAAAACTGATATGGGCCTGTTGGCTGACCGTCAGCTTCGGTATTTCGGTCAGCGATAGCGCTGCACAAGACACCGACCTGAAGCCGGGCTTTGACAAAGAAGAGTTTCTGGAGTTGCTCAAGGTATCAAGCAGACAGGGCGACTCACTGTACAACCCCAAACTGCCGGCTCCAAAAAAATTCAACAAGATCTACCGCTCCGCAGAAATGGGCCTTGACAACCGGTGGGACTTGTGGGTCAGCCATGATCAGGTGGCTTGTATCAGCATCCGGGGTACAACGGTGAAACAGGTGAGCTGGCTCGATAATTTTTATGCGGCCATGGTTCCGGCAACAGGGACATTAAAAGTAAGCAACGACTTTTTATTTGAATATGATTTGAGCGACGACCCCCGTGCGGCCGTTCATGCCGGTTGGCTCATCGCAACAGCCTTTCTTTCGAGGGATATTTTGCCCAAAATCGATTCGCTGCACGGGACCGGCTACCGCGATTTTCTTATCATGGGCCATAGCCAGGGTGGCGCGATTTCTTACCTGCTGACAGCCTTGCTGAGGAGAGAACAAAAGGCCGGACGGGTCCCGGCTGATATCCGGTTCAAGACCTATTGCAGCGCGGCACCGAAACCCGGAAATCTCTATTTCGCGTATGATTTTGAAAACATGGCCAGGGGAGGATGGGCACTGACTGTAACCAATGCTTCCGACTGGGTGCCGCAGGCGCCATTTTCTATACAGACGGTCGGAGACTTTGAGGCCCTCAGCCCATTTACCCATGCAAAGGATGTCATCAGAAAACAACCCTTTTGGAAAAGGTTGGTAATGGCCAAGGTGTATAACAGCCTCGCCCGGCCCACGGAAAAGGCCAGCAGAAAGTTTCAGAAATACCTGGGGAAAAAACTGGAGGTGTTTGTCAGGAAGGTCTTACCCGAATTTGAGGCGCCGCCTTATGTGGACTCAAACAACTATGTGCGCACCGGTGAGCAGATTGTCTTGTATCCGGGACAGGATTATTTCCAGCGCTTCCCCCAAGACAAAGGCGGCATCTGGATTAACCACGCGTTTGAACCCTATTTGTTTCTGACGGATGCGTATTGAACGTGCTGTGCATACAGGATGAAGCCCACAGCGCGAAGATGCCCGTACTGCATCAGGCTGCGCCCTCCACTACGGCCACACACTTCAGTTCAATGGCAATGGGCGTAGGAAGTGATTTTATCTCCACCGTTGTACGGCAAGGAGCATTTTCCGGGAAATGTTCGGCCCAGATACGGTTGTAGGTGTGGAAGTCGCGCTTCATGTCAGTGAGGAATACCGTCACATCCACCAGTTGCTCCCAACGGCTTCCATTCGACTCGAGAATATTGCGCACGTTGAGAAATACATTGCGGCATTGGGCTTCAAAGTCAAACGCAAGGTAGTTGCCGTTTTTATCCAATGTCAACCCCGGAACCTGGCTGTCGGTGGCATCACTGCCGGCAACACGCGGGCCTACGCCTGAAAGAAAAAGCAACTGACCCACGCGGCGCGCATGGGGATAAAGTCCTACGGGTTTCGGTCCTTGTGGTGTACTCATGGTTGCTGAATTATTTATTCGATAGCCGCCGCGCTGCCTTTCTGCATAAGGTAGGCTTTAAGGAATTCCCCAATGTCGCCATTCAATACGCCGTCTACATCGCTGGTTTCATGTCCGGTGCGCACATCCTTTACCAGCTGGTAGGGCTGGAGTACATAGTTGCGGATTTGCGAGCCCCACTCAATCTTTTTCTTTCCTGCTTCAATTTCACTTCGTGCGGCATTGCGTCGTTCCAGTTCCATTTCAAACAACTGTGACTTGAGCAATTGCATCGCCTTTTCCTTATTCTGCAGTTGAGAGCGGGTCTCTGTATTGTCTATGATAATGCCGGTCGGCGCGTGTCGCAGCCGCACTCCGGTTTCAACCTTATTTACGTTTTGTCCTCCGGCGCCTCCGCTTCGGAAGGTATCCCAAGTGATGTCGGCCGGATTCACCGCTATTTCGATGGTGTCATCCACCAGCGGATAGACGTACACGCTGACGAAACTTGTGTGGCGTTTTGCATTGCTGTCAAAAGGGGAGATACGCACCAGCCGGTGCACGCCGTTTTCACCCTTGAGCATACCAAAGGCAAATTCGCCGTCGAATTCAAGCGTTACCTGCTTGATGCCGGCTACATCGCCCGGCTGGTAGTCGAGTTCACGGATCTTATATCCGTTCTTTTCGCCCCACATCAGGTACATGCGCATGAGCATACCCGCCCAGTCGCAACTTTCCGTGCCGCCTGCGCCGGAGGTAATCTGCATAACGGCACTGAGCCCGTCTTCTTCAGCGGAAAGCATGTTCTTGAACTCGAGCTCCTCAATCTTGGTTGAGGCGAGTTGATATTGCTTTACGACTTCCTCTTCCGCAGCTGCGCCCTCTTTCTGAAATTCATAGAGCACAGTGAGGTCTTCTACGGCACTGTTGCAGAATTTGAAAGCATCGGTCCACATTTTTTTGTTGCGGATCTGCCTCATTGTTGCCTCGGCTTTCTTGGGGTCATCCCAAAATCCGGGGTCCTGGGTCTTCTTTTCGTCTTCTGCGATCTGAATCAGCTTGGTATCGACGTCAAAGGTACCTCCTGAGGGCCTGCAGGCGCTCCGCCAGTTCGCTGATGGCGTCAATGGTTATGGTCATATCCTGTGCGATTTAAGGGTTAGTGCCCGGTCGGGCGGCGCGAATGTACGCAGAGAACTTCTAAAGCCCGAGGGGCAGCCGCCGTTATCTTTGGCACCCAATAGGTTTGACACGCCATGGAAATTATCGACAGAATCAGTCCTGCACAAGGTGTGCACGTACGCTCAATCAATGAGGTGCTGCGCGATGGATACCGGTTTGAGTTTGGCGAAGCCTTCAGCCGGATCTTCGCCTATTTCGCAGATGCCTGGGCGTTGTGCCTCGCCCATGTACTCATCACGGCAGTGGCCTATGTGCCTGGCTCAGTTGTGGCGTCGCTGGCGATGTTCGGATCCGCCCGGGCCAATGATTCCGGAATATTTCAGGATCCCATACAGGTAGTGACCGTGATGCTCTATGTATACGGACTTGTCGGCCTCTATCTGTTGCTGGTCGTTTGGCCAATGCGGGCCGGCCAGTGGGTCTACTTCAAACGCAGGTTCATTGAGGGGGCAGCCGACTTCTCGGCCTTTTTTGCCGTGTTTGGCAGAAAATACCTGCCCTTTGTTGCCCTGTCTTTTTTAGTGATGCTCTTGATCTTCGTGTGGACCATCGTGCCGGCAAGCCTGTATATCGAATCCTTCCTTTATTCCATAGACTCACCTTCGGCGCGTCCTCCTTCGGCTATGCTACAACCCATATTGCTGATGCTGCTCGGTTACATTCCTACCCTATTTTTTGCTGTTTCATTGTCGCTCTCCTTCCCGCTGCTGCTGTTTCATACAAATAGTCCGATCGAGGCCATAACCGCCAGTATGCGCCTCATGTGGCGTAAGTGGTTTCTGTTTTTTGGCCTCTTCCTGATCATGTATGTGCTTGCTATGGCCGGCATCATCGCCTTTTGTGTCGGTGTGCTGGTGACCAACCTGTTCCTGCCGATGGCCACCTTCGCCATCTATGAACAACTCTTTGTGGTGCGCGCCGCTCCTGAAACCTTTTCCTGATCAGGCGAGTGATCCAACGGTTTCCCATACCATGTTGGGCTCAAAACCTTTCTGAACGAGAAATTGCGCGGTCTTTTTGCGCCGTATGTGCAACGCCCCGTCTCTGAGCGTGCCGAATTTTCGCTGCGCCAATTGAACCACCGACTGGCGAAGCACCGCGGCGTCAAGCGACTGTCCGGCCAGTTGTACCAGTTGCTGAGAAACGCCTTTGGCACGCAGCGCAGCAGCAATCTTGAGCGGTCCCCAGTCGTGAAACCGGAAATGGTCTGACGCAAAGGCCACTGCATAACGTTGTTCGTTGAGCGCATTGGCTGAGATCAGCTGCGCAACCAGGTCTTCACGCTCGGCAGGAGGAACGCCCCAGGCGTTGAGTTTATCACGCACTTCCCGGTGACAACGCTCACAACGGTCTACCCATCGGGCAATCTGCAGCCTCGTCTCTTCGGGTGAATACTTCCTGCCCATGGGGCAAATTTGCAGGAAACCGATCTGCAGTGGTGCGCAAGCGGGCCCGAACACGCAGCCTGTAAGGAGGCCGGACGGTGGCTAATAACGACCTGTAAACATCAGATAAACAGACTGTTAAGCCCCTCTGCTTCGACCTTTGTAATTCCCAAAAAAATTCCCTAACTTTGCCTCTTAACTGACCAACGAAAAACACCTAAACACGAAACTGTATGAAGTCACAGCTGCTTGAGCAATTCGAGCAATTGCTGGTTACCGATGATGTAATGAGCATCAGGGAAGCTGTCCGCAATCTGCAAGCGAACTGGAAAAGTGAAACGGCCAAGGAAACACAACTCCAGCGGCAGGCATTCGAATCCTCAGAAAAAGAAGAAGGCGCTCACTTCGAATTTGTGCCCGATCCGCTCGATGAGAAGTTTGCAACACTACTGGCCGGTTACCGCCAACGCATCGATGAAAGGGGTAAGGAACTGGCTGCAGAGCGGCAGAAGAACCTCGAAAACCGCCTGAAGCTACTCGAGGAGGCTGAAAAAGTGGTGCGTGAAGAACAGCATGTCGGCAAGGCGTTTTCCTTCTGGAATCAGCTGCGCGAACAGTGGAACAAGGCCGGCGATGTACCGGGTGACAAATACCACGAACTCAGCGAACGGTTCAACAAACTGTCGCAGGAGTTTTACTACAACATCAATATCTACAAGTCACTTCAGGAGCATGACCTGAAAATAAATCAGCGCAAAAAGGAAGAATTGATTGAAAAAGCGGTCGAAATAGCCGCACTGAAATCGGTCAATGAAATTGAACTTCTGGTAAAGACCTATGAACGGGAATGGCTGGATATAGGCCCATCACCCCGTGAAACCTACAAGGAAACCGGAGATAGGTTTTACGGACTGCTGCGCGAAGCCCGTGCCAGAATCAATGCGCACTACGAAGAATTGCGCGCACACGCTGAGGAAAACCTCGCCCGCAAGCGTGGACTCACCGACCAGCTGAAAAACATCCTTTCTATGGGGTTTTCCAACACCACAACCTGGAACAAATACACCGAAGAGGTGCTCAAGCTGCAGGAAGATTGGAAACACAGCGGTTTTGCGCCGAAAAAGGAAAATGAGGAAATCTGGAGCGAGTTCCGCGGATTGTGCGACTTGTTTTTCCAGCGGAAAAAAGTCTTTTTCGATAGCCGTCGCGATGCACACAAGGTCAGCCGTGACAAAAAAGAGGCGCTCATCGCCCGGGCCGGGGAACTGCAGGATGACGACAACTGGAAGGATACCACTGAGGCCCTGAAAAAGCAGCAGGAAGAGTGGAAGGGTGTCGGATCTGCTGAGACACGGGAAGAACAGAAACTCTGGAACCGATTCCGTGCCGCCTGCGACGTATTCTTCGAGCGCAAAAAACAACACTTCTCCGGGGTAGTAGCCCAACAGGAAGAAAACCTGGTACAGAAGGAGTCGATGCTGGCCGAACTGGACAGTTTTGAACTGACCGGCGACCGCAACGCTGATGTGGCCACCCTCCGTGAATACACTTCGCGTTGGGCAGCTATCGGTTTTGTACCCCGTGAAAAGGCCAGGGAGGTTAATGACAGGTTCGGCAAACTGCTCGACCGGCACTATGGCAAGATGAATCTTGAACGCAGCGAGAGGTCTATCATGGAATTCAGGTCGAAACTCGAAAATATCCGCAACACATCCGACGGCAACTTCAAGGTGAAGAAAGAACGCCAGACATTGCGCGACCGGATTGACCGGCTGGTGGCCGAAAAACGGCAGTACGAAAACAACATGATGATCTTTACAGGAGCGGGTGCAGATGCCCTGCGCAAGGATATCGAGAAAAAGGTCAAAGCCACCGAACGTGAGATTGAAGACCTCAGGAAAAAGATGCTCTTGACCGAAGCGTAATGCTTTAGCCTTGCCGGAGGGCTCCGGTCCGGGGATTTTTTAGTGTTCGGTTTTTTCATCCGCGTTAACTTAGCGCCCTGCGCCCTGCAGGCCATTATCCAACCGAACCCTTATGCGTTACCCCGCTCTGCCCAGTACGTTCTATGCGGCCGCCCGCCAGCGTTTTGCTGAAGCGATGAAGCCCGGTGCACTCGCCGTTTTCTGTTCAAACGACATCATGCCCACCAGTGCCGATGGGCACATGCCCTTTAAACAGGCCAGCGATATCTTTTACCTGTCCGGTGTTGACCAGGAGGAAAGTATTCTCGTCATTTTTCCCGGCGCATTCCATGCCCACCACCGCGAAGTCCTCTTTGTGAAGGAAACCAGCGAAAGCATCGCCATCTGGGAAGGAGCCAAACTCACCAAGGCCCAGGCCACAGACCTGTCGGGAGTGAAAACGGTGTATTGGCTGGGGGAATTTGAACGGGTACTGCGCACCCTCTTACCGGAAGCCGCAGCGGTATATCTCAACGCCAACGAGCATACGCGCGCCGTAGTCGAGGTGGAAACCCGGGAGATGCGTTTTTCAAAATGGTTTCGCGAACACTATCCGCATTATGCTATCGAGCGCAGTGCACCAATCATGCATCGTCTCAGGGCAGTGAAACATCCGGATGAGTTGGTCCAGTTGCAACGGGCGGTGGACATCACCCGCTCGGCATTCCTGCGTGTACTGAAGTTCATCAAACCGGGCGTGAAGGAGTATGAAGTGGAAGCCGAGTTTGCACATGAGTTTCTCCGCCACGGATCGCGCGGATTTGCCTATACCCCCATTATTGCGTCAGGCTTTTCGTCATGCGTATTGCACTACATAGACAACGACAAGGTATGCCATGAAGGCGACATGCTGCTGATGGATGTCGGGGCCGAATTTGGTAATTACAATGCCGACATGACGCGCTGTGTGCCGGTCAACGGACGTTTCACCCCGCGCCAAAAAGAGGTCTACAACGCGGTATTGCGCGTCATGCGCGGTGCGGCATCCATTCTTCGTCCGGGTGTGCTCCTTCACGAATACCACAAGGAGGTAGGCAGCCTCATGGAAAAGGAACTGGTGGATCTCAAACTCATTACGATGGATGACATCCGCAACCAGGATCCCGCCTGGCCGGCCTACAAAAAGTATTTTATGCACGGTACGTCTCATTTCCTCGGACTCGATGTGCACGATGTGGGCGACTGGACGATACCGGTGCAGGAAGGAAATGTGTTTACCGTCGAACCGGGTATTTATATCCGGGAAGAGAACCTCGGTATCCGCATAGAAAACAATATCGTCATCACGCGGGACGGCCATACCGATATGTTTGCCAGCTTTCCGATAGAGCCAGAGGAGATTGAAGCGCTGATGGCCTGAAACCATCGCGCGACGGAATATTGTGTCAGCCGAATCCGTGGCGCTGGTTCACTCAGATCAAGCCTGCCGCAAGCAGCAGTGCTACAATTTCCGCCATGCCCAGCGGGGGACCCTGCAGCCAGAAAACGGCATCACCGGGAAATGTACTCCGGCCCCGGTAAATGACGCCGTTGTGGCAGGTGTAGAGCGCGTCGGTGGGAAAAGTAGAGTTACCCGCATACACGGTGCCGTTTTCAAGGGTATAGACAATGTCGAATGAGAACCGGCTGTCTCCTTCATAGACGGCGCGCTGGTCTGTGGTAAACAAGAGGTCGAATACAGAGGTGCTGAATCCCTCGTAGATGCTTCCATTTTGCACCGTAAGCAAGGCATCGCTCCACATGAGAGACTGGCCCTCGGTTACATGCCCCCGGTTGACCGTGTAGGCAATGCTGGAAAATACCATGGTGCGTTCGGTGTATACATAGGTCTGCCCCTCGCCGCTTAGGGCGGTCAGGACCAGGAGGGTGGTGGAAAGAATGCGAAGCATAATGGCCGATACCGCAACAATAGTACCACCAGGCGTGTCAGCCGCGAATGGCAGCAATGCCCGGTAGTTCCCGGCCTTCGAGGGCCTCAAGCATGGCGCCACCTCCGGTGCTTACATAACTCACGTCGCCGGCAAGTCCAAACTGGTTGATGGCCGCTACACTGTCGCCGCCCCCCACCAGGGTGAAAGCTCCGCCGGCTGTAGCTTCTGCCAGCGCCCGGGCAATATCCAGCGTGCCAGTTGCAAATGGCTCCATTTCGAATACACCCATGGGACCATTCCAAAGCACGGTTCGCGACTGCAAGATGCAGGCCCGGAAATCACTGACAGCGTTTTTGCCGATATCAAGACCCATCCATCCTGCAGGAATGTTGAGGCTTTCTGAAGCGGCAACGGTGGCGTCAACAGCAAAGCGGTCGGCAATAACGGAGTCTCCGGGCAACAGGACTTTCACACCTTTCTCCTTCGCCTTATTCAGCAGTTCGGCGGCCAGGGGAATCTTGTCCTCTTCCACCAGCGAGTTGCCGGTATTACCCCCAAGGGCGCGGAAGAAGGTGAAGGCCATGCCCCCGCCAATAATGAGGTTGTCTACTTTAGACAGGAGGTTTTCCAGAATCGCAATCTTACTCGACACTTTGCTGCCGCCGATGATGGCAGTAACCGGATGTGCGGCATTCCGCATGACCTTGTCCAGCGCGCTCACTTCATCTTCCATTAGGTAACCAAACATTTTCGCCCCGGGGAAAAAGCGGGCAATAACCGCCGTGCTGGCGTGCGCGCGGTGGGCGGTGCCAAACGCATCGTTGACATAAGTGTCGCCGAGTTCGGCTAACTGACCAGCGAAAAATTCATCGCCACCCTCTTCTTCTTTATGAAAACGGAGGTTTTCCAGCAAAGCCACATCGCCATCGTTCATGCGGTTGATCACATCGTGCGCGTCGGGTCCAACACAGGCAGGCGCAAACAAGACAGGCTGATTGAGCAATTTCGCGAGGTGAGGAGCCACCGGAGCCATCGAGTATTTCGGTTCCGGCCCGCCTTTCGGACGGCCGAGGTGCGACATCAGAATCACCTTGCCGCCATCGCCGGAAATTTTCCGGATGGTTTTTAACGCGGCTCTGATGCGTGTATCGTCGGTAATCTCAAGTTTTTCGTTGAGGGGAACGTTGAAGTCCACCCTGACCAGGGTTCTTTTCCCGCGGAATGAAAAGGTGTCGATAGAGGCCATGTGCAAGATCAAACGAGTTGTTGAAGAAGGGTATGCATCGAGACGCGCTGCCCGACAATTTCGCGAAGCTTTTCGATACGCACACGCTCCTGCTTCATACTGTCGCGCTCGCGCAGGGTGACAGATTCGTCGGTCATGGTGTCGTTATCGATGGTAATGCAATAGGGTGTTCCGATAGCGTCCTGGCGTCGGTACCTCCTGCCGATGGCGTCTTTGGCATCGTACTGCAGGTTGAAATCCAGTTGCAGCATCTTTACAATCTCCCTGGCTTTTTCGGGAAGTCCATCTTTGTTCACCAGGGGCAATACAGCCACTTTTACCGGTGCCAGCGCCGGAGGGATGCGCAATACAGTGCGCTCACTGCCATCTTCCAGCTTTTCTTCGTCGTAGGCACTGCTCAGTGTGGCGAGAAACATGCGGGCGAGACCAATGGAGGTTTCGATTACATAGGGCACGTAACTTTCGTTGGATTCGGGATCGAAGTAGCGGAGCTTTTTGCCCGAAAATTTTTCGTGAGCACCCAAATCAAAGTCTGTGCGCGAATGAATGCCTTCCAGTTCCTTGAATCCCATTGGGAAATTGAATTCGATGTCGCAGGCGGCATTGGCGTAGTGCGCCAGTTTGAGGTGATCGTGAAAACGGTAGTTGTCACTGTTCATTCCAAGTGACATATGCCACTTGATGCGGGCCTCCTTCCAGTAGGCGTACCATTCCAGCTCTGTTCCGGGTTTTACAAAAAACTGCATTTCCATCTGCTCAAATTCGCGCATGCGAAAAATGAACTGCCGGGCGATAATCTCGTTGCGGAATGCCTTACCGGTTTGTGCAATGCCGAAAGGAATTTTCATACGCCCGCTTTTCTGGACGTTGAGAAAGTTGACGAAGATTCCCTGGGCTGTTTCGGGTCTCAGATAAATGGTGGCGGCATCGCCCGCAACACTGCCCAACTCCGTGCTAAACATGAGATTGAACTGGCGGACTTCGGTCCAGTTGCGTGATCCTGTTTCCGGATCGGCAATTTCACAATCCTCAATCAGCTGTTTGAGACCTGCCAGATCGCTGTTCTCGAGCGCCTGCTTCATGCGCTGTTCCACCGAAGCGATTTTTTCGGAGTTGCGCAGCACGTTCGGATTGGTGGCCCTGAACTTTGTTTCATCAAAGGCATCACCGAATTTGGATTTTGCTTTTTCGACTTCCTTGTTGTTTTTGGCTTCCAGCTTACCAATATATTCTTCCAGCAACACGTCGGCCCGGTAACGGCGTTTGGAATCTTTGTTGTCAATAAGCGGATCGTTAAATGCATCTACGTGTCCGCTTGCTTTCCACGTGGTGGGATGCATAAAGATCGAGGCATCAATTCCCACGATGTTTTCATGGAGCCGTGTCATGGCTTTCCACCAGTATTCGCGGAGATTGTTTTTCAGTTCACTGCCGTACGGGCCATAATCGTAAGTGGCTGAAAGTCCGTCGTAAATCTCACTGGAGGGAAATACAAAGCCATACTCCTTGCAATGGGAAATGATCTTTTTGAGTTTATCGTCCTGGTTCTGCATAAGGCCGCGAAATTACGGAGACAGCTATGCAGTTCTGGTACCCCGGAATAGAATGCCCAAGGATGAGAACTGAAGCGCAAGTAGTTGTTAAACAGGAAGATATGCCGTGAAATTGTTAGATGCGCTGGTGAACACATGCAAAATGAGGCTTGAGGTGCCAAAGGAAATCCAGTGTATGGAATTCAGAGGCTTATGTAGGATTTGATCCCGAAAAAATCTCAAGCGCCCTTACTTACCCTGCTCTTGCGCTCCCCAACGAGACCCACACAGGCCGCCACCATCGCTGCTGCATCGTAGTGTCATTCGGCAAA
>DHLU01000057.1:2288-3020 GCA_002405435.1 Flavobacteriales bacterium UBA4660 | reverse complement strand
GTAGTGGCATTCGGCATATAATTCATCCTGCGTGCCATGTTCGATATACTTGTCTGGAATGCCCAGACGCACTACCTGTGCGCTGTAGCCATGGTCAGCCATAAATTCCAAAATGGCACTGCCCATGCCTCCGGTGATGCATCCGTCCTCAACCGTAACGATGTGTTTGAATTTGCCAAACACTTCGTGCAACAGCAATTCGTCGAGCGGTTTGGCAAAACGCATGTCGTACATAGCGGCGCTGATTCCCTTTTCTTCCAGCTGTTCGCAAGCCTTAAGTGCATAATTGCCGATGGGTCCTATGGTCAACAGGGCGACATCATCGCCGCTGCGAAGCCTTCTGCCCGTGCCTGGCTTGATCAGTTGAAAACGGGTACGCCAGTCGGTGAGCACTCCGTTACCCCGGGGATAACGGATGGTGAACGGACCATAATTTTCGGCCTGTGCTGTGTACATCAGGTTACGCAGTTCGCTTTCGTTCATCGGTGAAGCCACAATCATTCCCGGAATGCAACGCATATAGGCAATGTCGTAGGCACCATGGTGTGTTGGTCCGTCGGCGCCCACCAATCCGCCGCGGTCCAGGCAAAACACTACCTGCAGGTGCTGCAAGGCCACGTCATGAATGACCTGGTCGTAGGCGCGCTGCATAAACGATGAGTAAATATTGCAGAAAGGAACCAGTCCCTGTGTGGCCATACCGGCGCTGAAGGTGACGGCATGCTGCTCGGC
>DHLU01000057.1:0-2163 GCA_002405435.1 Flavobacteriales bacterium UBA4660 | reverse complement strand
GAAGGTGACGGCATGCTGCTCGGCAATGCCCACGTCAAAAGCCCTTTCGGGCATGGCCTGCATCATAAATTTCAGAGAACAGCCCGACGGCATGGCCGGGGTAACACCCACTATTTTTTCGTTCTGCTCGGCCAGCTCAATAATCGAGTGACCAAAAACATCCTGATACAACGGAGGCTGTGGAGCGGGCGGCACCACCTTCACAATTTCGCCTGTCTCCTTATTGAATACACCCGGCGCATGCCACTTGGTGGCGTTGCCTTTTTCGGCAGGCGCATAGCCCTTGCCTTTAACCGTGACGCAGTGCAGAATCTTCGGCCCCGGAATATCCTTCAGGTCGCGCAGCACCTTTACAAGGTAATCTACGTCGTGTCCGTCAATGGGACCGAAGTACCTCCACTTCAGTGATTCGAAATAATTACTCTCTTTTACAAGCGAACTCTTCAGCGAATCGGAAATCTTGTGTACGATCGCCTGCGCGCTGGTGCCAAACCGCGAAAGTTTGCCCAGCAGGTTCCACACCTCATCCTTCACCTTGTTGTAGGTGTGTGAGGTAGTAATGTCGGTGAGGTACTCCTTTAGCGCACCCACATTGGGGTCAATGCTCATGCAATTGTCATTGAGCACCACGAGCAGGTTGGCGTCTGCCGTGCCGCCATGGTTGAGGCCTTCAAATGCCAGTCCGGCTGTCATGGCGCCGTCGCCAATCACGGCCACCACCTGGCGGTCTGTTTCTCCCTTAATCTTTGAGGCAACAGCCATACCCACTGCGGCTGAAATCGAAGTGGACGAATGACCTACCCCGAAGGTGTCATACGCACTTTCGCTGCGTTTGGGAAAGCCGCTGATGCCCTGGTATTTCCGGTTGGTGTGAAATACATCGCGGCGTCCGGTCAGAATTTTATGTCCGTATGCCTGATGCCCCACATCCCACACGAGTTGGTCAAACGGGGTATTGAACACATAGTGAAGGGCTACCGTCATTTCCACTACCCCGAGCGAAGCCCCGAAATGGCCGCCTTTTTCGGAAACAATGTCCACGATATACTCGCGCAACTCTGCGCACAGTGCAGGCAACTGCTCTTCACTGACCCGTTGCCGCAGGTCTGACGGATCATTGATTTGGGCCAGCAGTGGCCCGGGGGTATACGCACTCATGGTGTAGGAAACAAATTACCTCTTCGGTGGGTTCAAATTTCGGGAAATCACAGGCCGGGAGGCGTTAATTTTTGCTTTGACCCTCACGGGAGGTGTAAAGGGCAGGGGGTCAGGATCGGTGAGGCTGGCAGCAGCTCCCTGACAACAGGCACGGGCTACAGTTGTTGGCAGCAGGTGGCATAGGTTTAGAAGATCGCCCTCACCTGCACGCCCCCGCTGTGTATGATGTTGTTTTCTCCGGTTCTGCGGCCGTTGTAGATCAGCGTGAGTTGCAGGTTGTTGGCAAGCACTTGCTGCCATGTCGCATTCCAGGTAAGGTTGTTTCCCGCACTGAGGCCTTCGAGCATTTCAAACGAAAGCGGGTTGTTTCCGGCGCCGTTGTAATCAATGAGGTAGTAACTGAAGTTGACCTGCAGGCTGCCCTTGTCGGCGCCGGCAACCAGCGCTTCCATTCCCCCGCTCAGTATGGAGGCTTCCTCAGTGCCGAGGGTGTTCACCTTGGATGTCCACTCGCCCAGCAGACTGAGTCTTCCGTTGAGCCCGGGCTGCCACGAAATTTTTGGCAACACGCGGGTGTAGGTGATGTTGAAATTTCGCCCGCTCAGAAAGTCAGAAGCGGCACTGCGTTCGCCCCGCTTGAGCTCGGCAGAAAATACCCATTGGGTTACAAAGGCCCAGCGCAGCCCACCCTGGTGAAACTGGTCGGTGCGCGATTCAAAGCCGTTTGACAGCAGGTTTTTGACACGGTTGTCCTGCCAGGTGTAGTCGAGGCCGAATACGGGATGTGATTTGTTGAAGAAGAATGCACTGCGGGCCGTGCGGCTGATGGCCAGCAGGGTAGAGTCATTAACATCGGAGAGAAAGGGATTGAAGCGCGATGCGTCGTCACCCCGCGTGGTCTTGCGGTCGGTCTTGTAGGAAGAGAGGTTGCTGAATCGGGAAAGCAGGTCTTTCCTTTTTTTGTCTTTTTTCAAGATGCGCGCAGGCTGTAGGTTCAGCGTCTGG
>DHLU01000033.1:1124-5661 GCA_002405435.1 Flavobacteriales bacterium UBA4660 | reverse complement strand
CGGTCCTGAGGTTTTCGGCCATCCACTCCTGGCCGTTTCCCAGCACAACGGTTGCGTAGTTATAGCCGCCGAAGGAGACGCCTGCGCCCGGACTGCTGATATTGGGTTCACATGTTTGGCCGAAAGCGCCTAAGAACAGGAGCAGGTCAACGGTGTTGATGGCGCCGTCGTTGTTGAGGTTGCCGGTGCATGCGTCATTGAGTGCGCTGGTCGGCACCTGCGCGGCCACAGGCCGGAGCGAGGCGGCCAGGGTGAATCCGACTGCGGCCGTGAGAAGAAAAGAGGGTAGCTTCATGGTCAGGCGTATTTTTTAAGGTGTTGGTCAAAAATAATCGCACGAAGCCTTTGCCCCGGGTTAAAACCCCATCGTCGGACAGAAAACTTATTCTGATAACGGTTTTTTAACCTGGGGCTGCGTTTGCGTATCTTCAGGCGTATGCCATCTACCGGCTCAGGCGGCATGGCGCCCGTAACGCCACCTCGGCGGGCGCGGTGTGTCGCGACCACGCTGCGGGTTGGCCGGGCTCACCGCTGGCGACCGGATTGGCCAGTGCCATCGAATCGCTCCGGCCTTGGTGCTGTATCTGTTGTGTTTGAAAACCCTGCCTGGTGCCCAACCGGCCGACTGCTTGCCCCGGGTGTGCCGGATGGCGCGTAACAGGCGTTATTGGAATCGGGTGTGTCAGGGAGATTGTTGCCGGGAATAGGTGTAAAGCGCCCGGGCGTTTACCGCACAACCAACCTTTCATCCAGGCCGTACAACGCCATGCTGCCCGTGCAGGTGTTGCGATTATTTTCGCCGCTGGTTCGGCTGGGCCTCTTGCCCCGGCGGGCCAACAGCCTCAACAGAAAACCCTATATGCATGAAACTCACTATTGGATCGCGTATCACCCATCCTACTTACGGAGAGGGGGCGGTGTTTGGCGAAAATGATTCCACCTACCGCATCACCTTCCGCGAACACGGAGAGGTGGAAATAGGCAAGGCCTACGCCGGTTTTACCTTGCTCGAGGCCGGTACCGCAGGCCAGGGGCAGGTCGCCCTCGAAGATGTGGTGGCCGCCGTAAAGAATGTGTTCGACATGCTCTACGATGTGGCCGACATCGTCGAAATCGGCGAAAAATGGCACAAGGGCCAGCTCGTAATCCAGCCGGGCGACAGTTCGCTCAAGTCGAAGGAAATTCCCATCGAAAACTTCTTCCATAAAATCGTGATGCTCCGCGATCGCCTCCGCGTGCTCGAGCAGAAGATCAACGCCCACGCAAAACTCACCGATGCTGACAAGGTGGAAATGCAGCAGTACATCACACGCATCTATGGCAGCCTCACCACGTTCAATGTGCTCTTTAAGGCACGCCAGGACCATTTTGTGGGCGAGAGCGCAAAAAACGAGGACTGACCTGCGATGATTCCGTCGAAGGATGCGGCGCCCCTTATGCCGGCCACCACAGACGCCCTGCCGGTGATGGAGTCTTTTTTTACCCTCCAGGGTGAAGGTGCATGGACCGGCACCCCCGCCTGGTTCGTCAGGCTCGCCGGATGCCACGTGGGCTGCACCTGGTGCGATGTCAAGGAAAGCTGGGATGCATCGGTGCACCCTGAGCGCACCATCCAGTCGCTGGTGGACGAGGCCCGGGCCACCCGTGCCCCCATCGCTGTCATCACCGGCGGAGAACCCACCCGCCACGACCTGAGGGCGCTCTCAGAGGGATTGCACAGCGCAGGACTGCGCGTTCACCTGGAAACGGCAGGCACAGGCCCCATTACCGGCCATTTCGACTGGATTACCCTGAGCCCGAAAAAATTTCTGCTGCCGCTTGGAGAAAATTATGCCCGCGCAGACGAACTGAAAATCATCGCGGCCAACGAACATGATTTTCGCTGGGCGAACGAACAGGCCCGCCTCGTATCACCCGCATGCCGCCTCTACCTGCAGGCGGAGTGGGAGAAGCGCGAGCGCATGTACCCGCGCATCATCACCTTCCTGCGCGAACACCCCCACTGGTGCATCAGTGTGCAGACGCATAAATACCTCGGCGTCGACTGAGCAACGCCTATCAACCCGGCACCAGCACCAGGGTGTGTGTGCCCGCCGCGCCAAGGCGCATGCTGCGGAATTCTCCTGCGCTGTAGCGTTCGCTCTGGTCGCGGTAATGCGGGCTCAGCGGATGTCCGCTCTGCCCACAGGGGGTAATGTTGCGCCCGGTGCCTGTCGCATAGTCCCAGATGATGCGCATCTGTGAACCGAAAAACACGCGGTTGGCCGGCAGGCTGTCGTGTGTGAATCCGGCCTGTCTGATCGTTTCGTTACCGCCGTCGACGGGGAAGGGCCCGATGTTGAAGAGCGGCCGCAACGCCGGTACCTTCGACAGGGGATGCTGAAATTCCAATGTCGTGCTGCGGCCCCAGGTCCAGTGCACCGGATCGGGACCATAGCCGCGCCTGAGTTCATTCACGGCGAGTGCAAGGGCTGCAGCCACGGTTTCGCCCCGCCACTCGCGCTGTCCGGCCGAGGCGGTATTGTCCCACCACGGCGAATCGCCGCAGGTGAGCAGTTTGCCGCAGGCCCGCTGAAACTGATGGCTGCCCGCAAAAAGTCTGAAGCCTCCCGCACCCATTTCGTCTTGGCAGGCCAGGCGCATGGTGTGGTAGAGCCAGCGGTTGTAGAGGGTGGGCTCCGCCTGCGTGCGCAGGTAGCCGCCATTCCAGTTGCGCAGTTCCTGAAAGCCCTCCAGTGTGCTTGCCGGGGCACCGCCCTTGTTTGCGGCAATCGCCCACAGCAAGGCATACAGCGTTGAGTCCTGGGTATTGACCACGTCATTCATTACCGCTTCAAGCCGTTCGGGGGTCCAGTCGCTGCGCTGCCTCAGGAGCTGGTTGATGCGGTCTGCCCGCCACTGGGGTTTGTAGTAACCCGGATACCAGTAGTCGAGGCCGCCGTCGGCTGCACCCGTGGTGTCAATCGCCTGCGGCCAGTCGTTGGCACTGTAGACATACCCGGAGGGCGGATTGATGCAGCGCGGGTTGCGGGCAAAGTCGTAATAGCCCAGCGGCTCATCCTTTCCCGATGCCCCGTCGAGCAAGGCAAGGCTGAGGGTGTGCGCCGGACGGCGAAGCAGGTGCGCACACGACCACCAGGCTACATTGCCCGCGCGGTCGCCATAGTTGATGCTCAGTCCGGGCGCATGGATCATCGGAAGGTTGCCCTGAAAGCCTTCCATATCGGTCGCGTGGTTGAGTCCGTACAAGGCCCTGAGGTTGTCGTTAGGCAACTGTGTATAGACCCACGACATGCTCACGGGTGGCAGCGTGTCCATCCCTTGAATCACATCATTGACCAGCGGCCCGTGCGGGGTGCGCCGTACGACCACCGTGGCGCTGTCGGCGCCCTTGACGGGAATCCGGTACTCGGTGCGCACTACCGCCGTCCATGTGCCGCCGTACATTACCCGCTGTGTTTCTGTGGTATCTAGGGTTTCCCGGTAAAAGTCCATATCGTCGTTGAGCAGCATGGTAAGCCCCCACGACAGGTCGGGGGTGGTGCCCACAAGGGCGAAGGGGATGCCGGCCAGAAAATGTCCGTGAAGCTGAAAGCCGGGCGCAGAGAGCACGGCCTCATACCAGGTCTGGGGCACGAGGTAACCGATGTGCGTGTCGTTGCAGAAAATCACCGAACCGGAGGCAGTGCGCTCTCCCGATAGCACCCAGGCGTTAGATCCGTTCATAGGGGCAAAGGGAAGCAGGTCCTCCACCCGGCTGAGGGCTTCGGCAAGGGACTGGCCCGTCGCCGGGGCACTGGCGGCAGGCCGGAAATCGGGAATGAATGTTTCGGTGCTGTCGTGCCATACGGCCAGGTCGTCGAGGTAGCCGGGGCCAAACCGGCGCAGCACATCGTCCATCACAAAATCGGTTTTTTGCGCCTGTGAAAAATTATAGGCCATCGCGCCCATAATGGCGAAGAGGTCGCGGGTGGAAAAAGGTTGTTTGGGAATGCCGATCAGCGAGAATTCGGGTGGGGAAGGTCCCGTTTCGAGAAACCGGTTGATGCCGCTGAGATAAGCCTCCACATCGGCCAGCAGGGCCGTATCGGGAAGGGCCGAGAGCCGGATGGCACTGGCCTCGGCGTAGTCGGGCAGTCCGAGTGTGGTGAAGAGGCGGTCAACGGGAAGCAGGTCGGGACCGAGCACTTCGGCCAGACGGGCATTGCCGGCGCGACGCAGCAGCTCCATCTGAAACAGCCTTTCGCGGGCGTGCAGGTAGCCGAAGGCCAGGTAGAGGTCGTGGCGGTCAGACGCGGCGATGTGCGGAATGCCGGCCTCGTCAAAGGTCACCGTCACCTTGTCGCGCAAACCCTCCAGTGCGCGTTCGCCCCTGTAGCCGGGTGCCGAAGACCTCAGCCAGATCCATGCGCCGGCAAGCGCGAGCAACACGAGGGCTGCGGCCCCGATAAGAATGCGAATCAGCCATTTTTTCATGCGCGTAAATATGGGAAGAAGCGGTGCCCCGGTGCCGCGCGATGCGCCCCGGTGGCATAAA
>DHLU01000033.1:0-984 GCA_002405435.1 Flavobacteriales bacterium UBA4660 | reverse complement strand
CCCCGGTGGCATAAAAAGAAAAGCCCCGCAAGTGCGGGGCTTTTCATCAGTGGAGGACCATTGCATAATGGTCCAGCTTTTTACCGGGCCTGATGCTCACTGCCCTGGCGTAGTCCAAAATCGTTTTCACGCTTTGGGCCGAGGGCTGAGCCTCTTCGTGCAGGTCCGGGTGAAGGACCTCTTTCATCATCTGTTTTTCTTTTTGGGTAAACGCTGCTAAGTCTTCGAGTGTATAATGTGTCATAGGCGGAAATAATGGATATACCCCTACAACACCACACGCTGCAATTTATTGTGTTTCTTCCATAATTTAATGTTACCCGTGTTTTAGGACAGGGTGACTTCAACCTGGTATTTTTCTGTGTATTTGCGCAGGTTGATCAGGGCGTAGCGCATCCTGCCCAGTGCCGTGTTGATGGAGATGTTGAGCAGTTCGCTGATTTCCTTAAAGCTCATGTCGTAATACATACGCATAACGACAATTTCCTTTTGTTCGGCCGGCAGCATGCCCACCAGTTTGCGCACATCACGCAGGGCCTGGCTGTTGTTTTCGCCCTCGAGGAAATTTTTCTGGTCGGTCGGGATGAAGTCGAACGGATCAAAGTCGTCGGTCTCGCGCACCTTGGGCATCTTCTTCCTGTTGCGGTAGTTGTCGATGCACAGGTTGGTGGTGATGCGCAGGAGCCATGAACTGAACTTCCCGTCTTCGTTGTACTGGCCGTCTTTCAGCGCATGGATGGCCTTGATGAAGGTATCTTGAAAAATATCTTCTGCCATGGCCTTATCCCTGACGTAGAGTCGGATACGGGCAAAAACACGCGTTTTGTAGCGGTTCAGCAGTTCTTCCAAAGCTTCGGTGCTGCCCTGTTGAAAACGTTCAACAAGCTGGCGGTCGGCAAGTTGTGACAAGCGCATAATTCCTCCTTTTTTTAGGTTCCGGATGATGTAAAGTAACCAGTTAAAAAAGTAGAGGTCTATGCTATG
>DHLU01000192.1:9168-9429 GCA_002405435.1 Flavobacteriales bacterium UBA4660 | reverse complement strand
TTGTTCCCAGACATTTCCGCTCATCTCCATAATACCCCAGGAACTCGCGCCTGCACCTTCCCGGCTTGTGATGGCCGAAGCGGCAAAACCTGTTCTCAGCGGGCCCAGGGTGCTGCTGGCTCCACCGCCAAAGGCACAAAGGCCTAACCCCGTCACGCTTGAAATTTCCATGGATGTACCCGCATCGATGAGGGAACCTGAAGTTGCCTGTGCAACAGAAATGTCACCCCAGGCGCGTTCGTTCAAAACAGGTACATCATA
>DHLU01000192.1:7853-9030 GCA_002405435.1 Flavobacteriales bacterium UBA4660 | reverse complement strand
CGTTCAAAACAGGTACATCATAACCGCGGACGGCTTTTTCATATTCCAGTTCAGTCATGGGTCTTAGCGCACACCAATCCAGGTAGGCCAGTAAATCTGACCAGTGCAGATAATTGCAGGCAATGTTATCTCCGTCACCATAGGTCCCGTCTCCATTGAGATCGGTATTATAAACAGCCGGTGTTCCGCTGGCTGAAGAGGTCTGAATAACGATGGCATTCCGGTTTTGGTTGGCTGCAGAAGTCATCGCCAGGGAGCCTGGCGCGCCGGTTGGAGGATTTGCCGTGCGCGTAATCTGGCGAGACAGTGTAAGTGTATTGAGGAAGGCCACATACTGCTGTTGTGAAATCTCGTATTTCATGCAATAAAAACCCACCCATCCTTTAGGAAATGCGGCAGGAATAGCATTATGGGCAGTTATCGAGCCGTCGCCGCCTTTTTCATTCCTAAAATGATCTGTTCCAACAGAAGCTTCACTAGTCACCAAACGTGGAGTAGACGAATTGCTTCCTAAAGAAGCTGTAGAATGCGATGAGTTATTGGTAGAAGCATCACCCACCCTGAAATCACCCTGAGGCACCCAAACCATCTCAATACCAAAGACCTGAAAGTTAACTGACGCAAAGGCCGGTATGGCAGAAGCAAAACTCAACGTAACGCTTCCGCTTTGTGTGCCACCTCCGGCACTGTTTCGTCTCACAAACACACCCTTTCCATCTGTAGCGTTTTCAATAATGAGTCCTGTGCTTCCAGAGATCGTATGACTTCCAACGGATGTGCTTAAATCCACATGCTCCCAGATTTGAGAGCCGGCACAATCCTGGGCTTTAATAAAAACCCAAACCGCATCATAATTATAACCGGAAATGAACCAGCTGTTTTCCCAGGTAATATTGAATTGAATCGTATTGGCCGACGTTACCGTCATCGCGGTAATCTGCACATTGTTGGCAAACAAGCCTGTTTGCAACAGCAACAATGCACCCAGCACAATTAGCTTTCTCATAAACTTCAAGATTTCCATATTTTGCTTGGATTAATTTCTTTTTCTATGCTTCTACTTGTTCTTAGTCCTTTCTCCATCCAACTCCAGGGTGCATGCCCACCATCAATCACCTGATGGGTTCAGATTCCCGCCAATTCCCCGGCAGCACTCCCATGCTGCCGATGAGGCCAG
>DHLU01000192.1:0-7744 GCA_002405435.1 Flavobacteriales bacterium UBA4660 | reverse complement strand
CGATGAGGCCAGTACCTCCGCACCTGTCTTTTTATTCAAACCGATCACGACGGGCTGCGCTGAAAGGCCTCTTTATACGTGTCGCAGCCACAGATAGTTTCATGCCGTGCCATAATGAACAGAGGGTGAACCCCTATGGTCTCCTTACCCCTCTTCCGCCTGTTCTGGCGGTGCGTATGCTGTTTTCAGCTATGCTATTCACATAAAAACGGTCTGAGGTTTGAGCGCGTTGGGCGGAGTACTGCCAATTGCCTCCCCGCACAATTACGTTTCCTAAAATAGTATTCCCGGGCCAGTTTGACACGTCGTTGTCCCCCATAATGGCAATGTTACCATCACCATTAAGACCGGTAAAAACGTGGCCGCCCGCAACCCGGGTACCTCCGTTCCAATAGCCAATAGACACACATTGTTCCCAGACATTTCCGCTCATATCCATGATGCCCCAGTAGGTGGCCGACGATGATGACCTCACGGTAGAGCCTGTAGCGGCAAAGCCGGTTCTCAGCGGACTCAGGGTCGTGCTTGCCCCTGCACCGAATGCGAAAAGCCCTATACCGGCTGCCGTGGAAGATTCCATATTGGTACCGGCGCCCGTCAATGCATTTGAAATCGCCTGAAGACTTGCGGTGTTGCCGGAGGCATTTTCATTGAGCACGGTGAACTCTGGTCCCCTGACTGCTTTTTCAAATTCCAACTCTGTCATAGGGCTCAGTGCCGTCCAGTCGAGATAGGCAAGCAAATCTGCCCATGTCAGATAGTTGCACGCGATGTTGTCTCCATCACCATAGGTGCCATCACCGTTCAAATCAGTATTATACACCGTGGGAACGCCGGCACTGGAGGGTGTCTGTACCACAATGGCATTTCTATTTAAGCTGCCCGAAGTAGTAAGTGCGGGTGTACCCGCAGCGCTTGTCGGGAGGATGGCCGTCCGGTTAGACTGTTGCAGGAGCATGAGCGAATTGAGGAACGCCACATACTGCTGCTGGGAAATTTCATATTTCATGCAATAAAAACCTGCCCATCCCTTGGGGAAAGCAGCTGGGATCGGATTGTGCGCAGTGACCGCGTTGTCTCCGCTTTTGTCGTTTCGGAAAAAGTCGATACCAACGGCTGCCTCACTGGAGACTAACCGGGGAGTTGAATTACCGGATCCCCACGAACCGGCCGACTGGGTCGTATGGTTGGTTGATCCATCTCCCGCCCTGTAATCTCCCTGCGGCACCCACACCATTTCAATACCAAACACCTGAAAATTAACCGTTGCAAATGCGGGTATTGGAGCGGCAAAACTCAGCATTACGGTACCGCTTTGGGTACCGCCACCCGTACTGTTTCTGCGAATAAAAACACCTTTACCGTCTGAGACGGCCTCGACGATCAGTCCCGTTCCTCCTGAGACCGCATGGTTCGCTGACGAATTGCTCACATCGACATGTGTCCATTGTTGCGTATTGCTGCAGTCCTGGGACTTAATAAAAACCCAAACCGCATCGTAGTTATACCCTGGTATAAACCAACTGTTTTCCCAGGATATATTGAATTGAATGGCACCCGGTCCAGAGACCACCATGTTTGTAATCTGAACATTGTTGGCCAGCAGGCCTGTTTGCGAAAGACAGCATACGAAAAGCATGAGTGTCTGTAGGGTGATAATTTTAACTTTCATAACGTAGTATGTTTCTTTTCATTTTCAATTTTTTCATTTGGTCATTGCCGATACCACCCCGATCAGTCCTGTTTAATCCAGCGCACACGGTCACCGGTGTCTAGCATAATCAGGTATATGCCGGGAGCCAGCCCCTCGGCAGAAATGGTCTGCAACCGTTGCACCGTTCCCTGCAGTACTTGTCGGCCGCTCATATCGGTCATTGTAAAAAGGTGCTGCCTTTCGGGGCCACCATTTATTTCAAGGGTTAGGCCTAATGATCCCGGATTTGGATAGACGAGCACTTCGAGACCTCCTGTTTGTGAACACGCCACAAAAACCACATCGGAATATTCGTAAGCACCATCGAAATCGGTCTGCTTGAGTCGGTAATAGCCAGTCTCCTGCGGTTGTGCATCTTCAAAGAAATAGCGCAACAACTGGTTACTGTTTGATGCTCCGTCAACCACACCGACCGACACATAGTCATGTCCGTCAGAAGATCTTTCAACGGTGAAGTAGTCATTGTTGATTTCGCTTGCCGTACTCCATGAAAGCGCAACCTTGTCCTCTTGGCATTCTCCGGAAAACGATACCAGTTCGACCGGCAGCGGATTAAGGCCTGACAGCCTACTTCCGAGGGTAAACCGGCTGAAGGAGTTAAACAGCGTAGGACTCGAAGTCGACACCACAGAGCCTGCAACAGGCGTTGTGGAGGTTCCTGCGGTACTCACACCGCCGATGTCAAACCACGTGGTCGGCGCAGCGACCGTATTCTTCACGATGGTCAGGTTGGGGCCGCTGAACACCATATCATTGGTGCCAAAGTGCAGCGTCACTATAGGCCGGTCACCCGCGCCTATGCGCAGGTCACTGGAAGGGGCGCTCACCATGCTGCTCGCGAGGTACCTGTTAATGTCCCAATAGTGCACATCCGACACCGTATCCACGGTAGCGGGCAAGGTGTATCCGAGTGCCCGGGCACTGGCGTTAAATACTTCTGCACGGTATACATAGGCCGTATTGGTTGTGTGCGCCACCTGCAGAATCACGGGCCTCCAGTCTTCACCCGAGCCGAGCGGAAAATTGAGTGTAGTCCGCGAACTGCTATTGGTCGTCATGGTATACTGCACCGGCCCTTCGACAAAAGAACCCCCGTTGCCGATGTTGACCGTGGTACCTTCATCCGTTAGGGTAAGCATCGCGCTTGACGAAGTAACCAACCTGCCGGTTATCAGCGACAAGTCGATTGAAACATTGAGGGGAGCGGTCAGTGCAATGCTGCCTCCGGACGTTTTAGCCATCGTAATTCTCCTGACTGCATTCACCAAACCGGCAGCACCCGAGAAGGTCTGGTCCCCGGGACCGTCTATAACCATACGTCCACTGCCCTGGCAGAAGGTAATGGCTGCAGCCGATCCGGTTGTAGAAATATTTCCGGAAAACGTATTGTTGCCATTGTGGGCCGGATACAAAAGGCCTGTTGACATCTGCATAAAGGTGGCACTCCCGTTGTAATCATCGGGAGAAGTGTTGGCCATGAGCACGAAGTTATTGTCATTGTTAATCACCGTCACATTACCGAACGTATTGCCTCCCGTCCAGATATTATCTCCGCCACCGTTCTTCTGAAACGTGGTGGTTCCGCTGAGTGTGCTGAAACTATTGGCATTCGTAACCATCAGGTTACCGGCTGAAGTGAATGTATTGCCCGCGGTAAAACTGCATGTGTTAATGGTAAGGTCACCCGAAGTGGTCACCACGGAGAAATCACCCCTTATGATGGTATTAAGCGCAGAAAAAGAGGTCGGAGTAAAACTGCCGTTGGCTTCAGTGCCGGACTGAGTGAAACGGTTGAATACAAATGAGCCGGAAGTAAATCCGTTTGTCAGTACCCGACCCGTTGACTGCGCAGAAGTTCCTCCCCCACCCCCTACCTCAATGCCTCCCGAAGCAGTATTGTTGAAAGTAACATCGCCGCTAAAACTGCTGGTGCCCTGGTGACTCACATACAGCCGGCCGGAGGCGTTATTGATAAAAGACGAAGGCCCCGTATAGGTAATCACAGACCCGGAAGCATTGGAAATAAGCAGAAAATTATCGTCATTGTTGGTTACCGATACCGGTCCAAAGGTCAGATTGCCATTCCAGCTGTTGTCGCCCCCTCCGTTTTTAACAAACACCGCATTGCCTGAACCCGTGCTGAAATTGCAGGTTCCCGAAATACTGATTCCCGAGGCGGTAATAAAGGTGGCCGAACCCAGCACCGCGCAGTTGGTGAGCGTAATACTTCCTGCGCTGGTTTCAACCGAAAACGCACCCCGCAAGGTTGTTCCGGAAGAGGTAAATGATGTAGGCATAAAACTGCCATTGCTGCTCGGCAGCGCCTGTGTAAAGTTGTTAAGAACGAAAGAGCCGCCGTCAAAACCGCCGGTAAGCAGGCTGCCTGTGGATTGGGTAGAGATCCCCGAACCGCCGCCGATTTCCATGCCGCCAGTGCCCAACATGGTGAGCGTTATGTCTCCGGCAAATGATGAGCTGCCCTGGTGACCCAGATAAAAACGTCCTTCAGCGGTATTGGTAAAAGATGAAGGACCACTGAAGGTAAATACCGAACCGGCGCTGTTGGCAAGCGCCAGGTAGGAACTGTCATTGTTGGTGACTGATACAGGCCCGAAAGCCATGGTACCATTCCAGTTGTTATCGCCCCCGCTGTTCTTGACAAACAGCGCACTGCCTGAAACCGTGCTGAAATTGCAGGCTCCCGAAATGCTGATTCCCGCAGCAGCCACGAAAGTGGCTGAACCGAGCACGGAACAGTTGGTCAGGGTGACATTTCCCACACTGGTCGCGACCGAAAAGGCACCCCGTAAGGTCGTTCCGGAAGAGGTGAATGTGGTGGGGGTAAAACTGCCGTTGCTGCTGGGTAAGACCTGCGTAAGGTTGTTGAGCACAAATGAGCCATTGGAAAAGCCACTGGTCAGAAGGCTGCCGATAGACTGCGTTGAGATGCCGCCACCACCGCCCATCTCAACACCCCCGATACCGGCATTGCTGATGAGAATGTCTCCGGCGTAACTACTCGTGCCTTGATGACTGATGTACAAGCGACCGGATGACGTGTTTGTAAACGACGAAATTCCGTTGAACGCAAGTGACGAAACGGCGTTGTTGGCAAGCGCCAGGTGATGGTTGTCATTGTTGGTGACCGCTACCGGACCGAATGTAAAACTACCATTCCAGTTATCATCGTTTCCGCCATTTTTAACAAACACCGCACTGCCCGAAACCGTGCTGTAGTTGCACGTTCCTGACATAGTGAGCCCTCCTGCTGCATCGAATGTACAGCCGCCTGTGACGGTAATATTGGTTAACTGGATATGCCCTACACTGGTAACTACCGAAAACGGCCCAAGCAGGGTTGTGGCCACGGATGAAAACGTGGTGGGGTTTACCGTTCCATTCACACTGGCAACCAACTGGGTGAAATTGTTAATTACCAATGAACCGTTGACAAAACCGCCCGAAAGCAAACTCCCGGCAGACTGCACAGATACACCCGAGCCGCCGCCGATTTCCATTCCGCCCGAGCCCAGGTTGGTGATGGTGATGTCTCCGGCAAAAGCCGCACTACCCTGATGGCTGATATAAAAAGTGCCGGTAGAGGTGTTGGTAAAAGATGAGGTTCCATTGAAGTTAAAAACCGAACTGACTGAATTGCCGAGCGCCAGGTAGTGGTTGTCATTGTTGGTGACAGATACAGGTCCGAACGACAAATTGCCAACCCAGTTGTCGGAGTTACCCCCGTTCTTGACAAAAGTGGCGTTACCGGAAAGGGTGCTGAACTGACAAGGTCCCGTGATGCTGATGCCACCGGCTGACTCAAAGGTCGCCATAGCTGTAGCGGAAAAATTAGTCAGGGTGATATGCCCTGCATCCGTATACACAGCAAACGCTCCCTTAAACGAAGTGGCAACAGCAGAAAATGACGTAGGATTAAAACTGCCATTGGCATCGGACTGCACCTGGGTCAGATTTTTGATTACCAATGATCCATTGACAAATCCATTGGTCAGTAAACCGCCCGAAGACAGAACAACGGTGCCGCCGGCGCCGCCGACTTCCATACCGCCCAACCCGGAATTGTTAAGGGTGATGTCATCGGCATAACTGCTCGCTCCCTGGTGGCTCACATAGAACCGCCCCGCTGATGTGTTGATGAACGACGAAGTGCCATGAAAGGTAAACAGTGAAATACCGCTGTTGGCAAGCGCCAGGCAGTTGTTGTCATTGTTGGTGACCGAGACCGGACCGAAGGCCATGGTGCCATTCCAGTTGTTGTCGCCACCGCCGTTTTTCACAAACACTGCATTGCCTGCTGTCGTGCTGAAATTGCAGGTCCCCGAAATATTCAGGTCTCCGGCAGCGGAAAAACTGACCCCTGCAGTAAAAGAGGAATTGCTGATGGTGATACTGCCGCTGGAAGTGGCCACCGTTATCTCACCCGGTAAGTTGGTTTCCAGACAGGAAAATGACTTAGGATTAAAAGTTCCGTTTGCCTCCGCTAACGTCTGAGACAAGCGGTTCACCGTAAGCGATCCACCGGCAAAGCCGTTGGTCAGAAGCCCACCCCCTGTAAGGGTGGAAATACCACCGTTGCCGCCTATTTCAGCACCTCCGGAAGACGAGCAATTAAGTGTGACAGAGCCGCCGAAGGTGGCGGTGCCCATGTGAGCGAGATAAAAACGTCCGGTGTTGTTGACATTAAACACAGATGTTCCCGATACATTCAGCACGGAAGCCGATGAATTGCCCACGGCGATATAGTTGTCGTCATTGTTGGTCACAGCCCAGTTGCCTATGGTAAACGTTCCATTCCAGTTGGCGTCACCACCACCGTTTTTGGTAAAAAGAGTAGCGCCCGATACCGAACTGAAAGCACAGGTATTGGCAAGCTGAATGTTTCCCGCGCTGATAAACAGATTGCCTGCGGTGAATGCGCAATCCGAAATACTGACGTCGCCGGAAGAAGTAGTTACCGAAAAATGGCCATTGAACGTGCTGTTGGATGCAAGGAATAAAGACGGGTTAAATGCGCCATTGGGTGCTGTACTGTTTTGGGTAAAACGGAAAATGCGCAGGGGGCCAAGCGTAAATCCCGCTGTCAGCAAGGCTCCGGCAGCCTGCACGGAAGTTCCACTGCCTCCACCAAACTCCACTCCACCCGTATTGTCACAATTGACGGTAATGTTGTCGGCAAAAGTGCTGTTGCCGTTGTGGCTCATGTGGATACTTCCAGTATTAGTAACGTTGACAACCAACGGTCCATTAAAGGTGTCGCCCAACACATTGGCCATCAATAAGAAATTGTTGTCTGCATTGGATAGGGTGACCGAACCGTTGAAAGTGTTGCCACCTCCCAGCGTATTGTCTCCCCCGCCGGTTTTCCTGATGACCAACGGACCGTTAAATGTGGTGGCACTCATCGCCGTGATGTTCACCGCACTTATGATTCCATTCTGAACGGTACCCCCGGTAGACGAAAAAGCCGCCGTCAGTGTCAGGGTAAATCCATTCAGGTTCAGCGTACCTGCCGAGATATTGAGGGTCATGATGGTCCGGTCGCCATTTAATATACACGGATTGGGCGTCGCTCCACTCGTAAGGTTCACGATATCCCCGGAAACCGGAAAACCGGTAGCCGGCGTCCAGTTGGCATTGACATTCCACGCTGAAGAAACCGATCCATTCCAGGTGTAGGTAACTGCCAGAGACCAAAGCGGCAACAGTGCGATAACCAGTATCGTCATGAGCAGCTGAAGCAGTCTTTTCATTTGGTCCGTCATGGAAGGTAACTCGACCCATGCCACGTGACCGGTATGCGTTCGTTCGTTGAACCGCCGCCGACAAGTGGACATCAGTAACAAAACCGCAAATTCTGTCTAGCCACCAGGCTTTTCGGGAATAGACCGCTCTGTTTACAAAGGCCGCTACGAAGCATTTCTACGATGAAGGCCCGCGGGGGTTTCAATCTTTCACCAACAAGATTTCAGCCTAAGCCATTCAAGGACAAAACTTTCCGTAATCGCCTGC
>DHLU01000259.1 GCA_002405435.1 Flavobacteriales bacterium UBA4660 | reverse complement strand
CGACGGGCCTCACCGCATGCGAAACGATTGCCTGCATATCTGGCCGCGTGAAGAATTTATGATGATTGCCCTTCCCAATCCCGATGGCAGTTTTACCTGTACACTCTTTATGGCGTTTGAAGGGAAAAATGCATTTGAAAACCTCACAGACGCGGAGTCGGTGTTGAAGTTTTTTGAGACATTCTTCCCGGATGTCATGCCGCTGATGCCAACCCTGACCGATGATTTTCGCGACAATCCGACGTCAAGCCTCGTGATGGTGAAGTGTGCACCCTGGCATGTGCAAGACAAAGTGTTGCTGCTTGGGGATGCTGCACATGCGATTGTGCCTTTTTACGGACAGGGCATGAACTGTGGTTTTGAATACTGCCGGCTTTTGTCGGAGTGGATGGACGAATTCGGCGATGACTGGCACGGACTGTTTAGCCATTTTTCTGCGCGGCGAAAACCGGCTGCTGACGGCATACTCGAGCTGGCCTTGCGCAACTACATCGAAATGCGCGATAAAACCGCGGATCCCTCCTTCCTGCTCCAAAAGAAAATCGAAGCACGTTTTGCGGCACGCCACCCCGAAAAGTGGATTCCGCTCTACGCGCAGGTCACATTTTCGCACATTCCCTACCATGAAGCGCTTGCCAACGGCGATCGTCAGGATGCGATCATGCGTGAAGTAATGAACCGTCCTGACATTGAGGCCGTATGGGACAGCGAAGCCGTGGAACAGGCTATCCTGGAAAGATTAGGCCAGCGCGTTTAGCGCCCGCTTTCCTCAGGTAACATCGCACGAGAAAACAGTAAAGCACGCCGGGGTTTGTGCCTTATTTTGCAGCGAAAAGCCGGTCAAAACAATTTGCCGCCAGACACGTTCAATTCCCCATGAAACGCATCCTGCTGATCGCTATTGCCTGCTGGCTGGGCCTGTCGGAATCGGAGCAGCTGTGCGCCCAGCAACAGCGCGAGCACCAGCCGCTCTTTGTTTCCCGCAACAAATTCATGCCCCGCGGCTGGATGTTTGCTCCCGGGCTCACCTACATGTTTCCGGCACAGGGCCAGCGTGATGAGGTGCGCTCGGTTTTTTCCGAAAACACCATCGATACGCTTTACCGCGGCACTTTCACGAGTGCGGGCCGCCCGGGTTTTTGTTTTGAGGCCGGTCGGCACCATTTTCTCAACCGCTTCTATCTGCTGCACCACATCGACTACGGCGCCCGGTTTACCCTGTACCGGGGCATCGAAGATTTTTCGGGAAGTGTAAGGGTAGACAGCGCCATGGTTGCAGTGCAAAACAGGGGGAAGTTTTCAGAGGGATTTGCCGGGGTGTTCTTCAACGCCTCCAACACCTGGCAGGTGGCCGATAACAAGTGGATTCACAATTCACTCGGTTTTCACGCTGACTACCGTGTTATTTCCAGCCGCAATTACGAAGGTCCTGTTACCGGCATGCTGCAGCAATTCCCCCAGGATTTTATGCTGCAACTGCATTACAAAATCGGTTTTGGATGGCGCCCCGAGCCGGGAATTTACCTCATGCCATCGCTTGAAACTCCGATACTCACTCTGGTGCCCCTTGATGATGGCAAAAGCACCCTTCCCTATTTCAGCTCGCGTTACCGACCGGTCATATTCAGCGTACGGATCATGTTTCTTGATAAAATGAAAAACATGGGTCCGGAATGTGGCAACCAGCCGCGCAACGGTGGTTTTCCTGACGGCGTTGACAAGGAAAAACCGGGTAAACACGAGGGCTCGAAACTTTTTGGCCCGGATGTAAAGTCCAGGCGGGCGCGCATCAAAGGCGGCGGATAGCCGTTAGCGGTCCTGGCACAATTCGACCAGCACCCCGGCCGTACGCTTAGGATGCAGGAAGGCGATCTTCTTTCCGTCGGCACCCGGTTTGGCTTCGCGGTGAATCAGCGAAAATCCGAGTGATTCCAACCGGCGCAGTTCGGCCTCAATGTCGTCCACATCAAAGGCGATATGGTGAATGCCTTCGCGGTTTTTTTCGAGAAATTTGCCGATGGCACTTTGTGGATCCGTGGCCATCAGCAACTCGATCTTGGTTTCGCCCACCCGAAAAAAAGAGGTCAGCACATGTTCGCTTTCCACGGTTTCTTCCTTATAAGGTGCCTGACCGAGCAAAGCCGCAAAGACGGCATTGGCTGCATGGATATCAGAGACCGCGATACCGATGTGTTCGACTTTCCTGATCATGCCTCAGGAGTGCGGGCGCAGCGAACGGGCCACCGTGAGCATCACGTTGGCTTCCTGTTCGTTGAAGAGGCCGTCCTGTCGTGTCCGAACGCAGAACTTCTGGTCGTTGACAAGCACATTCTGTACGAAGTGCACGTGGTATTTCTGCTGGTCAGGCACGTGGCGCTGGAACATGACCAGGGTGCTGTCCTTTTCCATGATAGTGTTCTTAAACATAGTTTCCTGTTCGAGCTGCTCAACCGCGTTGGGAATACGCGCATGGCCTTCAGAAATCAGGAGGCCGAATTTTTTTCCGATGCTCACCTCGAGGTTGCCCATCTGCTCGTTATTGATGATGGAAATCATATCCGTTCCGACCAGTTCTTTCGGCACGGAGAGGTCAAACACGTAATTCGCCAGGTTGACCGCAATGGCGGTGTCAGAGGATGAAGCGGCCGGGTTTTCAGCGGGGGTATTTCCGCCGCAGGAGGTCATCAGGGCGAATGGCGCAATCAGGGTGACTGCAGTGAGGAATTGGAGGAAACGTTTCATGGTTATCGGTAAATAATTGACTGCAATGTTAGCAACGCGCCGATTATTCACTCACTTTGCACCCGAAACTTGCTGACAAATGACTTTTGATCTGAAGGGAAAAACGGCCGTGGTATGCGGCAGCACGGGAGGAATTGGCCTTGCCAGCGCCTTTGCACTGGCCGGTGCCGGAGCCTCAGTAGTACTGGTTGCGCGCGATGCCGCCAAGCTGGCGGGAGTGGCGGCAGCCCTCCCCGGTGGCCCGCACCAATGGCTGGCAGCCGACTTCAGCCATCCGGCAGGGGTAAGGGAGGCGGTGGCCGGCTTTGTGTCGTCGGGCACAGCCCAGATACTGGTCAACAACACCGGCGGACCTCCCCCCGGCAAAGCCGCGGAGGCAGACATAGAGGAGTTTCGGGTTGCCTTTAATAACCACCTGGTCAATAACCATATTCTCGCAACGGCCCTGCTGCCGGGCATGCGGAAATCAGGTTATGGGCGCATCATCAACATCATTTCCACCTCCGTTAAGCAGCCATTGCCCAACCTGGGGGTTTCCAATACCGTGCGTGCGGCAGTGGCCAACTGGGCCAAGACGCTGGCGGGCGAACTGGCGGCCGAGGGCATCACCGTCAACAACGTGTTGCCAGGAGCCACTGAAACCGGCCGCCTGCAGGCCATTATCGCCGAAAAAGCCCGGCGCACGGGCAAAAGTGAAGAGGACGTGAGGGCTGAAATGATCAGGGAAATCCCTGCCGGCCGGCTGGGCACACCGGAAGAGATTGCCGCAGCTGTGCTGTTTCTGGCATCCCCTGCGGCATCCTACGTCAACGGAATCAACCTGACCGTCGATGGCGGGCGCACCGGATGTCTCTAGACAGCTGTCTGAAATAAAGAGGGTATTTTTGCGTTCGCCATGGCGCCGGCGGCTTTTGCTAGAAATGAGAATCGTTGATCTGCTCACTGTTGTAACAAGTCTTGGATGTTTCCTTACGTCCAAGGCCCAGATTCCCGTGGGCACGTGGAGAGACCACTTGCCCTATGCAGAGACTACGGATGTATGCGCCGGGCGAGGCCACGTCTATGCGGCCACCGGCTCGGCCGTGATTGATGTCAATACGCTCGACAACAGCATGGAGCGGATATCAAAAGTCAACCTGCTCAGCGATGTGGGCATATCCGCCATTGCATACGACACCATTACCGCCACGCTGGTGGTGGCCTACGCCAACGGTAACCTCGACCTCATCAGCGATGGCGTCGCTTTCAACCTCTCAGACATCAAGCGCAGTTCGCTTGTTGGCGACAAGCGCATCTACAAAGTACTGCCGCACAACGGCAAGGCCTACCTCGGAACCGGCTTCGGTATTGTGGTAATTGATCTCGTAAAACTGGAGGTTTCGGCCACCTACTTCATCGGAGACCAGGGCGCGCAGGTCAAGGTGGAGGACCTTGACATTCATGAAGGCGTGATTTACGCCACATCGCGCGGGCAGATCTACTTCGCCAGCCTCAACGAACCCTTCATTGCCAGTTTCGAAACCTGGAGTGCGCTGGAGCCCCTTCCCGCAGCGGGCGGATATGCCGACCTGGCGTTTTATGGCGACGACCTTTTCCTCAATGAGGAAGGCGAAGGAATTTACCGCATCTGGCGCCGGCAGGACGAGACCTGGAGTCAGTTTCTTTTCAGCGAAACCTATCCGTTTCACGACATTGCCGCGCAGGCTGGCCGGCTGCTGGTCTGCAGTGCCGACAATGTGCAGGCCTATGATGCCGCGCTGGCGTTGGCACTGGAAAATCCGTACCACCTCGGAATACGCGTCAATTGCAGGTCTGCCTATTGGGATGGCAACCAAAACCTGTGGTTTGCCAACAACCAGTTTGGGCTGTGCCGGCACCAGGCCAATGGTACAGACACATACTACTTGCCACCGGGCCCGGAACGCAGTTCGGCCAGAAGGATTGCGGCCTACAACGACAACCTGTATATCGCGCACGGGGGTATTGATGCGTCGTGGGGCAACCTGTGGCAGGTAACCGGTATCTCAGCCCTTGTGGACGAACAATGGAAAGTGATTCCCAATCCGACCGGCAGCAATGAGGATAACGTAACGCGCGACCTGATGGATGTAGCCATCGACCCGGCAGACAATACCCACGTTTACCTGGGCTCGTGGGAAGAAGGACTGGTTGAGATCTCAGGAGGGCAAA
>DHLU01000214.1 GCA_002405435.1 Flavobacteriales bacterium UBA4660 | reverse complement strand
GCTGAAGGCTTAGGGTAGCCTACTCTGACCGCAGAACATACCCCCGATTGGACGACAACTTTTGTTTTACAAACTGAAGTTCAGACAATTCCTTCAGATAAGCTTCCAGGTTCTGACGCGGCTGTACCTGCGGCACGACCGGGGTGGCAGGAGCCGGCGGTGGAAGGATGACAAATTCGGAACCGGGCTCCAGCACAAAACCATCTTCCCGCCGCACCAATACATAGGAGCTCTCCATACCTGGCTTCAGCACCAACCGCTTCTCAAAGGCGGGTTCATAGCCCGCAACAGCCAGTGCGACCAACACCTGACCCGCCGTGGCCACCGGTACCTTGACTGCCGTGACAGGAATCTGGTTAACCTCGCTGCCATTGATGCTCAATACAAAAGGCAGGTTTGAATCAATGGCCAGCCTCGACTGGGCAATGGCGCTTATCGAACAGCAAAACATCCAAACAAGCGGAAGGGTTTTCACGCCGCTAAATTAATGACCGCGATCTATCAGTCTTTTGCCGAGGATGCGGAATAAAGGTGTAGCCCGCACTTTTTCAGGCAGCAGCAGCAAGAGGTTGTCTTGTCCGACACGCATAGACCCGGGAAAGCGGCCGATAAAAAGAAATACCGCCGCCGCATTGGCCCCAATACCCGCCACCAGGGAGGGCAAGGCGGAAAGGTGCAGCCAACCGTTGGCATACCACAGCACCGTGCAGGTCAGCAGCGAAACCACTCCCGTCATCAATCCGGGCAGCCATGCCCTCCATAACGAACCGAAGCGAATACCGAGCAAGCGCAACACAAGCATGAGGTTCATCAAACAATGCACTGCGGTGGCGACCACGATGGCCCATGCCACAGCCACCATCGAGTGGTGCGCCGTCAAGGCCACTCCGGCAGCTATGAGTACCAGGTACAGGGCTTTGATAAGGCTACCGCGCATCAACACATCCCGCGCGCGCAGCAGTGAATCTCCGAGCTTGCTGATCACGCGGAAATACATCGCAACAAACAACACGGCGAGTATGGGACAGGCAGCTGCATAGCCCTCTCCCAGCCATACCCGCAACAGGTCGCCCGCATAAAAAAAGTTGAATACTACTGAAGGAATGAGCACTGCGGAAAGCAACGCGACGGCCAGCCTTATGGTACGGGCGAGGCGCTCCGTTTCATCTTGCATCTTCGACATGCCGCTGAAGAGGACGCTGTCTGAGAGTTTTGCCATCACCGTCACCGGCTGGGTCATGATGTAGTTGGACCGCTCGTACATAGACGCGGCTTCGGCTTTTAGCGGTGTCAGCAGCGGCTCATTTCCCTTCAGCACATAAGGAACAAAGAGTACATCCAGCTTGGTGGCCAGGTAATTGAGGGCATTAAACAAGGTGCTGCCCGCCCCGTAGGCCATCAACTCACGGGTGTAGCGCCACTGCCATCTGCGGCCTACCCGGGCAGGACGGTAGTACCAGAGCGCCAACGTCATCAGTGTATTTTGGGCGAACAATGCCCACACATAGGCCCAAATTCCGTAGCCAAGAATAGCCAGCACCAGGCCGATCACCAGGTTGCCGCCCACAATGGAGACCATGCTCGCCTTAAAGAAAGTGCGGAAACGCATTTCTTTCATCAGCATACTCCGCGGCACAACCGCCAGGGCTGAAACCGTAAAACTTGTGGCAACGACGGGAATGATGGATGACAGTTCGGGAATACCATACTGTGTGGCGAGCCACGGCGAAAGGCCTGCAAAAAGCACTGAAACACCAATGCCCAGTAAAACCGCGGTATAAAATGCACCGGTGATGTGCTGGGCATGTACTTCTTTCCGCTGAATAAGCGCCGGACCGATGCCCACCTGAGAGAATATCTCCGCGAATCCCATCAGTCCCAGCACAATTCCCATCGTGCCAAAAGATGTACTGGGGATCAACCGCGCGAGCATGCCGGTATAGACCAGTTGAATGAGCACCTGGCAAACCACGGTGACCGTGTTCCAGCTGAAGCCCGATACAAAATCTTTTTTTGTAACCAAGAAATTCGTCAGTTACCGCAATTATCGCCGCGGTGGACTGTTTATTGCGTAAAGGTGAGTGCCTTGAGCGCCCTGCCACAGCCAAAAATGCCAAATAGTCAACAACACTAGGTTATTTTCACGCCGTCATGAAACCCTGGTACTATATACTGCTTGTGATAACCGTGCTGGGCATATCCGTCGGCTGCCGATCAAGCCGGCAAACCGGCGTCGCTGAGCAAGCTCCTGTACGCAACCGGAAAATTCTCACAGGCGTGGGCATCACGGCCATTACCGTAGAGACCTTTCCGCGCTACAGTAAATCAGGCGAGTCATGGGATGCCTATGCGCCTTTCAAGGAAAAACCAGACCTCTACCTCACCATAACGTGGAATGACAAAGAACTCTACGGGTCAGAAACCCTGGATGAAGTGGTCTGGCCCGGTCCCTTTTCCTTTTCACGCGGCCTGCCCGCTGACATCATGCCTTTTGATAAACCTTTGCTGATAGAGCTGCACGACGAAGATGGACTGTCTGCCGATGACAACATGGGCTACTTTCAGGTAGTGCTGAAGGACTATGAAAAATCCCGCCAGGTCAGGCTATCAACACCCGGCGGAGAACTCGCCATTGCGCTGACGCTTGAATTTACATACGATTGACCCGCGGCCGGTCTTTACTGACCGGTAAACGGGTCGCTGAACCTCACGTCTGAAACCAGGCCCTCATCGGTGAGGGTTTTCAGGAAATCAACCAACGCTGTTTGCTCATCCGCTGTAAGGCCTAATGCGTACGGCGTGCCTCCCGTCTCCATCTCTGCCGTGAGTCGTTCATCAAGGAATGGGTGCGGCTGCACGCCGCCGTTGTAGTGCGCAATGACCTCCTCCAGGGTGGCGAAACGGCCATCGTGCATATAGGGTGCCGACAATGCCACGTTACGCAGCGAAGGCACCTTAAACTTTCCCATATCGGCCGGCTCACCCGTGAGAGCACCCAGGCCTGCGTCGGCATATACGGTGTCAAGTCCGTTGTTGAATGCATCGGGAGAATAGAAGTTGTGTGTCATGTGGCACTGGTTGCACCGGGTGATTCCGTTGTAAAAAAGCTGCATGCCAAGCGTCTCGCTCGCTGTAAAGTCCGAAAACCCATTGGCTACGCCCTGGTCATACCGGGTCTGAAAGGATATGATCGATCTGATGAACTGCGACAAGGCGCGCGCTATTCTGTCGGCACTGACCGCAGGGTCACCAAAGGCGGATTCAAACAAGGCAGGGTAATAGGCTGCATTGCTGACACGTTCGATAAGCTGGTCGAGGGTCAACCCCATCTCCAGCACATCCTGCACCGGTACGAGCACTTGATTTTCCAGCCCGTTGGCACGCAAGTCCCAAAACAACTGAAAATTGTACCTAAGGTTTACCAAATGGGAAGCATTGCGCGGGGTAATGCCGCCTGCATGGCCTTTGCTTCCAGGCTTCGGATCTGCGAATCCACTCGGTTGACGGTGGCAGGAAGCACAGGAGACGGTGCCTGAAGCACTGAGCAATTTGTCGTAAAACAATACCCTGCCGAGTGTAGCGCCCTCATCGGTGGTCGTATTGGATGCGGGCACATATTCGAAAAAGCCGAGTGCCGGTTCCAGAAAGTGCTCGGGCAGCACGACATTGGTATAATCATAAGGGATAGCGGGCAAATGAGGCACCTGCCGGTCCTGCGGAGGCAACCATTCGTCCTGCCTTCCGCAGGCGAAAAAGGCTGTTGCCAGCGCAATACAAACAACTATTCTGAGCATTCCTAACAAAAATCGCGCAATCCCGCGGTGAATCCAAAAACCGCTGCGCGAAGAAACTTTCGCCGGTTAGTCACATGCGTCTTGTGCAGCTCAACGGATGCGCTGCACTTCGTAAGGAATAGTGATGGTATAGGAAGTGCCCTTCCCTGTGGCGCTGAGCACATCAAGTTCTCCGCGCAGGTAGGCCACACGTGCGATGAGGGTCTTCAGCCCCATACCCTGTTCAATTTGCTGCCTGACGTCAAAACCCCTGCCGTTGTCTTCCATGGAAAGTTCTAGCGAGGTTTCACCGTACACCAGCGAAACAAAGGCCTCTGCGGCCTGGCTATGCCTAAGGGTATTGGTGAGAATTTCTGCTACCACGCGAAACAGCACTAATTCCCGGGCAGTCTCCATCGCCTTCGGATTGCCCTGCAGTTCAAAATTTACCCGGGTCGTGTCGTTAGACAATCTTTCGCAATAATGCTGCACCATATCGGACAGGCCCGGTCTCTCCTGCCCGTGGGGCGCCAGTTCGTGGGAAAGGTCGCGCAATTCCTTGGCCGAGCGGGTAATCAGGTTCTGCAATTCGAGGTACCGCTCAACGGGCATGGCCTTGCCGGATTCCCTGCCGAGTTGTTCCAACTGAACACGTGCAGCAGCGAGCATGCCGCCGAGTCCATCATGCAATTCGCGGCCCAGCCGCAGACGTTCATGTTCCTGACCGCGAATGAGATCGCGCAATTTTACTGCATCTTGTTCCCTGCGCTGAAGCTCCTGGTCTTTCTGCATAACCTGCTGCCCGAGTACACGCAACGCCTCCTGATGGGTTTCCGTTTCGGTATGACGAAGCGCCTGATGCCTGCGGTGCCGGAGTTGCATGAAAATGATCACGGCCATCAGCAGCAATACCAGGGCGACACCGCCCACCAAAAAAACCGGAGCCGACGAAACAGCATCAGGCATTACGCCTGCATCTTGTTTCGAATTCTCCTTCGCTTCCAATGCCATGTCGGCATCGTTATACAGGGTTGCCATTCCTTGCCTCAGGGCTTTTTCGTCTGCGGTTCGGATGGAATCACTGAGGGCTATCCATGCCCGCTGGTATTCGAGCGCCTTGCGGTGATTTCCTTTTTCGGCATAATATTCACCGACCGCACGCAAGGCCGAAGCCAACATGCCGCCCGTGGTGTCGCCTGCTGCCAGAGCCAATGCCTGCCCGAAGGCTTCTTCCGCGGGTTTGGTCTTCTTCAGGGCAAGCAGGCACTGCCCCATGAGGAGTTGCACTTCGACGAGATGCGGATAAGCCAGGGTGCTGTCGGTCTCAAGGCAGACATTACCGGCGATACCCAGCGCCTGCTTGTACCTGCCTTCGGAATAATGCCACCGTGCGATTTGCTCTCTGGCAGTGATGGTAAGAAGCGGATCGCCAAGGCGCTCTGCAGCAGCGGCGGCACCATTGAGCCACGAAATGGCTGAATCGGGTTTTTCATTGAGCAAGAGCGCGGCGCCAAGCGCGATCGACGCCGCTGCGATGGCGGTGCTGTCTCCGGTCTCCGACATGCAACTGTATCTGCGCTGAGCTGCATCGAGCAACGCTGCATAGTCCTGCTTTTCGCGGTAGCACGCTGCAAGTCCTGAGAATGCTGCAGAGGCCGCGGATAGATTTTCGGTTTCCCTGTTGCGTATTTCCGCAAGCAGGTAATTTTCGATGGCTTTGTCTGGATGACCCTGTGCACGGCATAGATCGGCGAGTAGCAGGGCGGCTTCAGTCTCTCCTTTTTTATCACTGGCCTTTCTGAACAGGGGTAATGCGCGTTCCAGCACCACCATTGCCTCAGCGCCGCGGCCTCGCTCAGACAACAACTGCCCGATGTGCATCAGGCTTTGGGCACTACCCTGCGGTTGTCCGGCACGCAGGGCTGCACGCTGCGCCATGCGATAGCTTTCGAGGGCTGAATCGGGCTGGCTCTTTTCATAACACTTGCCCAATTCCAGCAACAGCGATACCCTGGCGGAATCTGTGGACGCCGCCTGAAGCCGGCTGCGGATTTTTTCCGCTTCGCTTTGGGCATGCAACCGGGCCGTCCAGCAGGATAGTAAGACCTGCAATGCGGTACACGCAGCGATAAACAGATATTTATTCATGGCGAGTGGATCAGCAAATATGAGGTAACCGAACGAGTTACCGAACGCCGGTATTCAGTTCGGAAAGGTACTGATCGTGCAGACAGCCATGCAACGGGATGTTGAAAACCCCTTGCATTCGGGTGAATTACGATACCTGCTGAAACTCTTTGGCGTTTCGCTTGCGGTCGTGTTCGTTGAGGTAAATCTTGCGCAGACGCAGACTTTTTGGAGTTACCTCCACATATTCATCCGCCTGGATATATTCCAGGGCCTCTTCGAGCGTAAACTTGATGGCCGGAGCATAACGCGACTTGTCATCACTGCCTGCCGCCCGGAAATTGGTCAGCTGTTTGGCTTCGGTAAGGTTGATGACCAGGTCGCTGTCGCGGCTGTGCTCACCCACCACCTGTCCCATATAGACCTCTTCCATGGGGTCGATAAAAAACTTCCCCCGGTCTTGAAGCGCGCTGATCCTGTATGCAGTTGCCGTTCCACCGTCCATGGAGATTAGAGAGCCGTTGAGACGGCCTGTGATTTCGCCTCTCATGGGCTGGTATTCCTTGAAGCGATGGGCCATGATGGCCTCGCCCTGTGTTGCAGTGAGCAGGTAACTCCGCAATCCGATGATTCCCCTGGAAGGCACTTCAAACTCAATACGCGTGCGGTCGCCGATGGGCTCCATATTTTTCATCTCACCCTTCCGCTTGGTTACTGCCTCAATGGCCGTGCCCGCCATGTCGGAGGGAAGATCGATGGTGAGCTCTTCGACCGGCTCACATTTTTGCCCGCCGATTTCCCTCACTATCACACGGGGCTGGCCAATTTGCAATTCGTATCCTTCCCTGCGCATGGTTTCAATCAGCACAGACAGGTGAAGTACGCCCCGGCCGAAAACCATGAATTTGTCGGCACTGTCGGTCGTCTGTACCCTCAAGGCGAGGTTTTTTTCCAGTTCGCGCTCCAGCCGCTCGCGAATGTGGCGGCTGGTTACAAATTTTCCGTCGCGGCCAAAGAAAGGAGAATCATTGATGGTAAACAGCATGCTCATCGTCGGTTCATCCACGGCAATCGTGGGCAACGCTTCGGGATTCTCAAAATCAGCAAAGGTGTCGCCAATCTCAAAGTCTTCCATTCCATTGATGGCGCAGATATCTCCGTTTGCGACTTTTTCTACCTTGATCTTGCCCAGTCCTTCAAAGAGGAAGAGTTCCTTGATCCGGCCTTTTACCAATCGTCCGTCTCGCTTGCACAGCGTAATGGGCATATTGGCCCGCAGTTCGCCACGGTGCAGTTTTCCGATGGCCATACGACCGGTATAGGGAGAATGGTCGAGTGAGGTTACCAGCAACTGCGGCGTGCCTTCGCGGTGCACCGGTGCCGGAATATGCTCCACCACCATATCGAGCAGTGTTTCAATGCTGTCGGTCTTTTTTCTCCAGTCGGTACTCATCCAGTTTTGTTTGGCTGAGCCATATACAACCGGGAAATCAAGCTGTTCTTCTGTTGCACCGAGGTTAAACATCAGGTCGAAAACAGCTTCGTGCACCTCTTCCGGCGTGCAGTTTTCTTTATCCACCTTATTAATCACCACAATAGGCTTCAGTCCGAGCTGAAGTGCCTTTTGAAGTACGAACCGCGTCTGCGGCATCGGACCCTCAAAGGCATCAACCAGCAGGAGCGCTCCTTCGGCCATATTGAGCACGCGTTCGACTTCACCGCCGAAATCGCTGTGGCCCGGTGTATCTATGATGTTGATCTTGCAGTCCTTGTAGGCGATGGATACGTTTTTCGCCAGAATGGTGATTCCACGCTCACGCTCCAGGTCATTGCTGTCCATTATCAACTCGCCCACATCTTCGTGTGCTTTAAACAGTTTACCCGCCAACAGCATCTTGTCGACGAGCGTCGTTTTGCCGTGGTCTACGTGAGCAATGATTGCTATGTTCCTGATTTTCTGCATGATGACGATCCGGTTTTCGGGGTGCAAAAGTAGGCATTCTGGGCCGATGAATCGCTATGCTCGGGCGGGAGAATTCGTATCCTGCCAATCCTCCGCGGCTGTTACCGCATGCGTGACACCCCGGCAACACGGCCGAATGAGGGAAAGGCCCGCAAATAGCCGCCGGCGTCAACCGCTTCGGCCGTTTGTGTGCATGAAAGCAAAAAGACCCGCACATCACATATGTGCAGGCCTTTTTTATTGGTTTTGGTTAATATATGCTGTTTACGTTATCGAATCAGGGTAATTGTTCCGCTCACTTCGCGCATTGCTGAGCTTCCCTCCACGCGCATGAGCAGCCTATAGGAATACACGCCATTTCCGCCGTAGAAGTCGCCGTCCCTCACATCGCCTATCCAGTGCTCCATGGGATCTCTGGTGAAAAAGACCTCTTCGCCCCAGCGATTGAAGATGTACAATTCATAACTATCCAGGGCATCAGTAGCGGCAAGCACGGGCGAAAAGGTGTCATTGAGCCCGTCTCCATTTGGCGTGAATGAATTGGGAACATAGACGGAAAATTCAGACGTGATCACTATTTCATGCAACGCCTGGGCCGAACAACCCAGGCTGTCGGTTACTTCCAGCACAACGGGGAATTCGCCCGTATTGACAAAGGTGTGCTCCACATGCTGGTTGGATGCGGTGATGCCATCTCCGAAATCCCAGTCATATGCCTGCATTCCATCCGGATTCCCGGAGAAAGTAATGGTGGCGAAATATACCGGAGTAACATAGAGGCTCGCCTCAAAGTCAACCTCAGGCAAGGGCCATACCTGCAGGGATTCTTCCATTTCTATTGTGGCCGTGCATCCGTCGGCTGTGGTGACCGTAAGCGTTACGTTATACACGCCTTCATCACTGTATGCATGTGATACAGAAGGCTGGTTGCTCAGGAAGCCGTCTCCGAGTTCCCAGTACCAGCCGGTTGCATTCGGCGAAAGACTGGTGAAGACTACAGGGGATCCCTCACAGGCTGCAGCGGCATCCATTTCGAACAACGCCAGCGCCGGTTCGAAGGCCTCAAATACCTGTACACTGTCCCTGCTGCATCCATAGGCGTTGATGGTTGTGAGGTTGATAGCGTAGCTGCCCGGACCAGAAAATTCGAACTGTGGTTCCGGTGCTGAAGATACGAGTGCGCCGTTTACTGACCATGCGTACGTGTCGGCCGCAACCACCGAAACAACCTCCGTGGCAGGTTCAGCCTCACATGAAGTGAGCAGGGAAAGTGCGAAAGCGGCTGACGGAACCGGAAGCACTTCGACCTGCAGCTGCGCAGACTGGCTGCAACCGTTCTCAGACCACGCCGTCATCTCTATGGTTCTTAACAAAGGTGTATTGCCGTTATTTTCGAAACTGACACATGGCTCGGCGCCCGACATAGCTGTGCCGTCATCTACCGACCAGTTATAGCTTATGGCACCCGTGCTCTGGTTATCGATACAGGCTTCAAGGGGAGCGCATGATTCAGTAACGTCCGCAGTGAAGGCTGCAACCGGCAATGGATTCACAACTGCCTCCAGTTCCTCGATTACGCTGCAGCCGGTGGCCGCAACAGCAATGAACTGCAACTGGAACACGCCTGAGGTTGCATAGGTGACTTCGGCTTCAGGATTGTTGGAACTGTTGCCGTTTCCAAAACTCCATTCCGTTTCTGCTGCATCCTGCGTTTCTGCGTGCAATGTGACCGGCACACCCACACATACCGCTGGGTCGTCAGTCCAGACCGAAGCATGCGGTGTATTCAGTACCTCCACGGAAGCATAGGCGGT
>DHLU01000136.1 GCA_002405435.1 Flavobacteriales bacterium UBA4660 | reverse complement strand
ATTCTAGGGTGCATAGATACACGAGTGCGGGTGAATGGGGGCTACAAAGCCGGTGACCTGCTTCATAGGCGGTCACCGGTGCCTGGTCGGCTGCCCGCAAGGTTGTTGCTTGTGACATACCGATGGATTTGCGGTCAGTCGAACTCGCTGAAACGCTCCACAAAATCGTCGCGCTTTTTCTTGGTAGCCAGCAGCACCCACTGGTATTTTACATTGTTCACTTCGAATTTGCGCTTGTCGTCTTTTACTTCGGTCAGCACCTTAATCATCTCCTGGTCGCTGGTAGATACAGACATAATGCCTGCCTTGTACTCGAAGAAATACCAGTTGGCCGGATCCAGTTCTATGTACAACCTGAACACATCGGCTGAGCGGCTTCTTTCGATTTCAATTTTTCCTTTCACATACCGGAAGAGTTGTTTTTTGCCCATGTTGGCGATGCCGATGCTGCCCGTGCTTTGCCAGGTTTCATCGACCACGTCCCAGTACATCCGCACGTCGGCGAGGTAGAGAAATTTCTGGAGTTCTTCCGGAACCTTCTTGAGTTGCCCGCCGAGGCTCAATTCAGAGATGAGTTTGTCTGACTGTTCGGTGCCGAGCAGTTCGGTCAGGCCCTTTTCATATTGGCTTTTGGAAATGTCTACCGGCAGCAGGTTGGGCCACATTTCGAGCTGCTCACTGATGCGCTTGGTGGCTGATTCTTCCATCGGAAATCGAGCAGGCATGACCACTGAACGGTGACATCTCCGGAAGACGGGTTGTATTTTACCGTTCCCACCTGGTCAAACCGCACCAGGCCTAGGTCTACGTTGTACGAAATGCGGCCGTCGCCGTTCAGTTCGCAACCATCTGCGTGCAGCGAAACCAGGTTGCCGGCCAGTTTGGGTTGTTTGATCTTCTCTTTGCTGCCGATCAGGTATTTCCGTGCCGCTTTGTCCCAGTAAAGAAATCCGATGGCGTCTATCAGGGCCTTGTCGTCCGGGTCTGGCCTTGGCGACAGGAAGGCAGGGTATACATCCATCGGGGTGTCTTCGGTCATCATCATACCTGCGCCGAGTTTGATGCTTTCGACAGAGCGCATGTTCGTATCTACCGGAATGTAGATTTCATCGGGTATCACCGGGGCCCGGAACTCGAAGAAATGCCGCTCGAGCATGGGGCAATTGTGCAGAATACGGACACCACCGTCAAAGGTGAGGGGTTTTTGGTTAGCCGACATTTCAAATTTTCCGAAGTACTCAAAGGCGGGCGACAGGAAAAAGCCGGCTTCTTCCGGAATGTTTCCGGTACCAATGGTTTGCAGCGTGGTGTCTACCTTGATGTCATCAAAATGGATAATTTGTTCTTTCTTATTTTCATCGATATACGCATAGTCGCCTGCTCCTGTGTAGCGCTTGCGGCCGAATATCTGAAGATCGGCATTAAAGATTTTATGGTAGGCAGTGGTGTAGTTACTGAGCAACTGCGCGCGGGTAAGCGGGCGCATCCGTGCAAACTTCTCCACATAAACGCGCCCGCTGTCGGGGGTCAGTTTGGAGTCGGCTACAACGATATACTTGATTTTGTCGCAGGTAACCAGCGACTTTTTGATATCGTATTTGGCCCTGGGCGAAAGGAAGTTGAGTGAGTCCTGGCCTTCGGCAACAGACCAGAAATTTGATTTGGTAGCGTCTTCTCCCGTATCAATCACGAGGTCATCAGAAGCGGCCCGGCTTGACGACATGTCCATCTCGGCCTTGTCCATGTACCAGGTAAATTCATCCATGTAGCAGAAATACTGATTCTGCGGAAGTTCGATCTTGGTTTCGCCGCTGTTAGACTTGAATTTTCCCTTGCGCAGGTCGAAATCAACATCCGCCGATACGTTATCCGTCTTAAAAGCCAGGGCGCCGACGCCGACGCCTTCCATGGCGGCCAATTTGAATGCACTGGTATCGGCGAGGATCTTTCGGCGCTTGTAGTCGAAGTCTAATGAGCTTAGTGTAGCCCCGCTGAAAAACATATCTCCCCGGCCCTTCATACCCTTCGGCGACAGAAAGAGGGTGCCTTCGAGGGTGGCTTCACTTTCAAACATTTCAATTTCCTGTTCGATGGTCGAGGCGTCGAGGTGATCGAGGTAGGGGTAGTAGGGGACATTCAGTGACTCGCACAGCGCCTTGGGAATTTCGACCTTTCCGGTCTGTTCCTTGTTGCGGAACGAGCGTGTTTTTCCTTTTGTACTGTCAGGGAAAAACATAAACTTGTCTGACTGTGAGAGGCTGGTCAGGTATTCCAGGTCGCCTGCGCCCTGCAGTCCCTCGAAATCGAGCTGCAGGTTAGCCTTGACCCGTGATTTACCTCCGTATGCCGGCAAGCCCGCATCACCGGTCGTCTTTTTAAAGCCTAGCGAATAGTCATCCATTAGCACCAGTGGTTCCTCCAGATCGGGGAAAATGCCACATCTCACAAGGGTACCGTTGAATTTCAGGTCTTTTTTCGCGAAGTTGTCGAGTGAGTCAATGGTGAAGGGCTCTACCTGGTAATAGAACTTGTCTTTTTTGTACACGCCCTTTTGAATGCGCGGATCCTCCCAGTACACATACGATAGTTTGGTGCAGTTAAAAATCGGAAATTGCGGATAAACCTTTGAGTGGTATCCGCTGCGGTTGGTGGGTGCGTCAATTTTGATGTTGCCGGCAAGGTCGCGCAGCACGCTTTTGACGCGCACGCGTTCAAAACTTCCGTCTTCCATGCGCGAGGTTTCATCTTCCACGTAGATGCGGCATGAATCGACCTGCAACAGGTCGAGTTTGAATTCCTTAAAGTTGAAGAAATACTCCTTTCCGAGGAATTCGAAGTTTCCGGCAAAAATCCGTCCTCCGAACTTAAAATCACGGTTCTTCTTGAGAATTACTTCTCCGCGTTCAGGGTAGCAGGTTACCTTCTGAGAGTCACTCACGTTAAACCGGTCGACTCCTTTGACAAGCAGGTCGTAGTTAAGCAGGCTGAGTTGGGCGTTGTTGCCCGCAGCAACTTCGCTGTTGAACTGAAGCACATCATAATCGCGCTTGCCGACGTTGTTTTCAAGGTAGGCACGGGTTTTTTCCAGTACGGTGATGTAGCGGGTATTGATGTCATAACGGATAAACCCCTTGTTGTTAAGGTCAATCAGCACCGGGTGCCATTGTTGTTCGCTGTGGTTCAGAAAACGCACAAGTTCTGAGGCATAAAACTCATCGCGGCCGGTTTGCTTGGCGTAAGACTTAATCTGATAGAGCGGGTGGTCGAGGTCGAGGCCCATCATGGCATCGTACCGTTTTTTCTTGAAATATTGGTTGCTTTCAAAGGCAGCGACGTGCTGTGTGCTTCCGAGAATGGCACCCATTTCAATCAGCGGGTCGTCGATGCTCCAGTACAGCGCCTCAAAATACATATCCATGTGGTGATACGAGTTCTGAAAGGGTGCTTTCGATATACCTTCATCGAGGCGAAGCAGCGTGAGCCGGCGCGATTCCCGGTCAAACTTCATGTTGAGATCCGGATGGAAGATCGAGTCTTTCTCGATGTAAAATATTACCTGTGCGTGCTGGGCGGTTATGCGCGCGGGCTCAATGGAAAACTCGAGGCTTCGGGCCTTCATAAACGTTTTTCCTTCTCTTTGAATGGTCAGCACAGCCAGGTTTTCCGACGTTCCGCTGCCGGCGAGCCGGATGCCAGCCATCGTAAATCCGCCGACATAATCAACGCCCGGCACGATGATTATGATCTGGAGGCGTTTGAACTAAGAGTCAAACCTCGGATAGGTGGCGGTTTCTTCGTTTTTGCCGGCCAGGATCTTATCGGTAAGTTTTCCAGCCAGCGGGGTATCGAAAAATTCGTTGTAGAAAATCACCGAGTCCATGTCATAGGTAGATCCGCGTACGCGGATGTTGTAAGTGCTTATTTGGGCGAAGGTTTTTTCCGGGTCGAATCCAGCCCGTTTCCAGGTGACCCGTCCTGACGATCCGTCCCAGCGGTCGATGCCCGGGTAATAAATACCGCTGGTGTTGTAAATAATAGAGCTGTCGCCCTTGGAATAACACTTGAGGTCGAGTGAGTGAAATATGACGCGAATAACCGAGTCTGCCTCAAAACTGAAGCCGCGGCTGGAACTCTTCCATTGCACGCCGTCGGTTTCGTAAAAGGTAAGGTCACGGAAGAGCAGGGTAGAGGTGCGAAGAAAGTCGCTGTAGTACTTTTTCAGCTTTTTATCGGAAAGACTCCTGAGCAGTACCTCATTCCAATTCACCAAGTCCAATACGGTATTGCCGGAGTTGGGAAATGCGATCAGCAGGAGAAGCAGGTTTTCGAAATCAGGGTAGATCTTGGCTCCTGATTTCAAAAGCTGGTCTGAGGTCTCGTAAATCATTTCCCGCTGCGTAGCCGAATACGCATCCCCCAGCCACAAAGGGCCAAATTGTTTTTCAACGAAGTCTTTGCCCTGGGCCTTTTTGCTTTCGTTAAACAGGCCGATCAATTCCTGAAGAAACTTCTCGGGCTCATGGGTGAACTTGCTGATGCGTTGAGCTCCGGCCGGCAGGCAGAGGGTGAGGGTGCAGGCTATAATCAGGTAGCGGGCTATGGGCATGTCTTTCGGGTTGGGATACCGTATATCCCCGTGGCGGGGAACATCAAAGCGAAATTCCCTTTTTTATTTCCTTACTACTTACGTGCCAGGGTTAAAGTTTCCGAAAAGTTGTTGACACATCAGGTTTTTTTCACGGGTCTCAGCCCCCTATCTTAGCCGCCTGACATGCAACCCCTGCTGCTGATGGATTCACGGCACATGTCGCTGGTCATAGACCGGCTGTGCCACCAACTCATAGAGAACCACGACAGGTTCGGTCAGAGTGCGATTATAGGCTTGCAGCCGCGGGGCATTTACCTCGCCCAGCGCCTGGTGAGCCATCTCGGCGCATTGCTGCCGGATACCGCGATACGCCACGGCATTCTGGATATCACCTTTTTCCGTGACGATTTTCGCCGGACCTCGAAGCCCCTGCTGGCCCGCGATACCCAAATCAATTTCTCTGTAGAAGGTCTCAATATTATTCTCGTAGACGATGTGCTTTATACCGGGCGAAGTATCCGTGCCGGCATGGAAGCGCTGCTCGAGTTTGGCCGGCCCAACAGCGTGGAACTCATGGTTTTTATCGACCGAAGGTTTTCCAGACAGCTTCCAATAGAGCCCAACTACACCGGCCAGAGCGTCGACAGCTACAACAACCAAAAAGTCAGGGTGCTGTGGAAAGAACAGGATGGTGCTGATAAAGTGGTCTTGCTGACCGGGGAGGGTGCCGCATGAACGGACTTTCGACACCGCATCTGCTGGGCATTCGCGACCTCACAAGGGAAGACATTGAGCTGATCTTTTCGCAGGCCGACCATTTTAAGCAGGTCATCAACCAGCCAATCAAGCGCGTGCCTTCGCTGCGCGACATCACGATAGCGAACCTCTTTTTCGAAAACAGCACGCGCACCCGGCTGAGTTTCGAACTGGCTGAAAAGCGCCTTTCGGCTGATGTCATCAACTTTTCTGCCTCTACCAGCAGTGTAAAAAAGGGCGAAACCCTGGTAGATACGGTCAACAACATACTGGCCATGAAGGTAGATATGACCGTGATGCGGCATGCTTCTCCCGGTGCGGCATCCTTCCTGGCGTCCCGGGTCAACAGCGTCATCGTCAATGCGGGCGACGGCACCCACGAACACCCCACCCAGGCCTTGCTGGATGCCTATTCCATTCGCGAACAACTGGGAAGTATCCGGGGAAAAAAGGTTGCCATCGTCGGAGACATAAGGCACAGCCGCGTAGCCCTCAGCAATATCTGGTGCCTGAAAAAACTGGGCGCCGAAGTCGTATTGTGTGGTCCCACTACTTTGATACCCAAGCATATAGAAAGTCTCGGCGTGCGGGTGAGCCACGACCTTCGGGAAACCCTGGCCTGGTGTGATGTGGCCAATATGTTGCGGATTCAGTTGGAGCGTCAGGAGGTGGAAGTGCCTTATTTCCCCGGGCTGCGCGAGTATTCGAGCCTGTTCGGACTCGACCGCAGGCTGTTGGAGTCGCTTTCCAGGAAAATTGTCATCATGCATCCGGGGCCGATCAACCGCGGGGTAGAAATCTCCAGCGATGTGGCGGACCATAGCCAGAGTATCATCCTGCAGCAGGTTGAAAACGGTGTCGCGGTGCGCATGGCCGTAATTTACCTGCTGGCGCAGGGTATTAAGCGTACATAACAACCTGCTGCCCACGGATATCCCCCCCCGGCGGGGAATTTGCCACTGCCATGCAGGCGAGAAGCCCCATTTCTCCTATATTTGTACCCACTGACGGGCAGGCGCTGAATGCAAGTCCCCAGTGCCCTATACCATGAAATTTGAAGTTGAACAAAAGGACAAGGTGAGCATTATCCGGTCGAAACTGGAGAAGCTTGACGCCATTCATGCCCCTGAGCTGAAGGCCGAATTGGTTGTATTGAACAAGGCAGGCCATAAAAATATTGTGCTTGACCTCTCAGAAACCCGGTATATCGACTCATCGGGACTGAGTGCCATACTGGTAGCCAAACGCCTGTGCGAAGAGAGCCAGGGCTCATTCGTGCTATGTGGGCTTCAAGACCCGGTAAAAAAGTTGATTTCCATATCTCAACTCGACAATGTCCTGAAAATTACCCCCACTGTTAACGAAGCCATTGATTTGGTGTATATGGAAGAAGTTGAACGTGATTTATGATTGTAACTATGAAAAAAATCTACTCAGTTGTTTTTTTGTTGATGTGGTCAGTTCTCGCGAGCGCGCAGTGTTCAACGGAAGATTATTCTTTCGGCACGGCGGAGTTCGGCGTTTCCCCTGATCCCGCGCTCGGAGAAAGTTTTGAAGTGGGCGTGCTCGGACAGCCGTATGAAGACATCATCCACCTTCTGATACCCACAGACCCCGGAGATGTTGACAGCACTTTCGCCGGTCTGGGTACCATTGACTCACTCAAGCTGATGTCGGTTATGGTAATGAATGGCACCGACATGGTCGACATCAGCACCATTGGACTCGATTTTACCTGCAACAATGGTGGAGATTCTCCGGATCCCTGCACTTTTCTGGCCGGTAACCAATACTGCGCTGACTTATTCGGAACCCCCACGGTTTGCGGCGTTTTCCCCTTGCAGATTGTCATTGAAGGCTACCTCGACAGTTTCATAGGTTCAGTGACGGTACCCTATGTGTTCGAAAACTATACCCTGGTCGTAGAATGTGAAGTTTCTGTGGCTGAGCCTGCGCGTCAGGAGGTGATGGAACTGCAAAACGTTCCGAATCCGGCCAACGACTACACCAAGGTCATCTTCAACCTGGCCCGCTCAGGTGATGTGAAACTGGTAGTGAGCAACCTCTTGGGTGAAATCGTACTGACGCGAAGCCTCGAGGGCAAGCGGGGGCAGAACCAGTTCACCCTTGACACCCGTTCGCTTAACAGCGGCGTCTATTTATACAGCATTACCGCAGGTGAGCGCAAGGTTACCCGCAGGTTGGTGGTAAACTGACCACTGCCGTTACCAAGACATTCCAAAAGGGGGCATGCCCCCTTTTTTCTTTTGAATAAACCACATCATGAATTCCCGCGCATGACATTTGAAGTGACCATACTGGGTTGTGGTGCTGCGTTGCCTACCTTGCAGCAGTATCCCAGTGCGCAGGTTGTCAATGTGCACGACAAGCTTTTTCTTGTCGATTGTGGGGAGGGCACACAGGTTAGGCTCAGGCAGTCTTCCGTCAGGTTTCAGAAGATCGGACATATTTTTATCAGTCACCTTCACGGCGACCATTATCACGGCCTTTTTGGCTACCTCTCAACCATGCGCCTGCTTGGCCGCAAAACGCCGGTGCACGTCTATGCACAGCCTGCCCTGGAAGACATCGTCAAGCTCAACCTGCGCATTTCGGAGAGTTACCTGGGTTACGACCTGTTTTTTCACGCGACCCCCGACGCAGGCAGCCACATGCTGTTTGAAGACCACTCGCTCGAGGTCTGGTCATTTCCCTTGCGGCACCGCATCAAGTGCAATGGATTTGTCTTTCGCGAGAAGCAGCGTGCGCTCAATGTGAAAAAAAATATGGTGAGGCGTTACCAACTCCAGCCCAGCCAGATCATCGAGTTGAAAAAGGGAAATCCTGTCGCGCTGAGCGATGGGCGGGTGCTGAATCCCGCCGAGGTTTGTCAGGCGCCGCCGCGCCCCCGTTCCTATGCCTATTGCAGCGATACGGCTGTTTACCCTGAACTGGCGTCGTGGATCAGCGGGGTTGACTTGCTCTACCACGAAAGTACCTTTTTGGAGACAGAAAAACGCCGGGCGAGGGAGACCTTTCACAGCACCGCTACTGAAGCAGCGGAGATGGCCCTGCGCTGCAACGCAGGACGGCTGTTGCTGGGGCATTTTTCCGCGCGATATGCCGACACCGCGGCTTTTGCCGAAGAGGCGAAAGCTGTATTTGCAAACGTGGTCGCAGCGGTGGAAGGGGAGACCTACCGGGTGGGCTGATGTCCGGCAAAAGGAATACCTTCACTCCGGTCATTCAGTCAACGCGTTGGCCCATCTTTGCCCATTATAACTGCCATGCATCCATTTACCATCGACCCGTCAGCCGTGCCCACGGCAGAAACGCTGTACCGGCTTGTATGCCAGGGTCAGCAGATCACCCTGTCTGTTGAGGCCGCGGAACGAATAGCCGGCTGCCGGCAATTTTTGGAGGAGCACCTGCGCATCGCTGCTGCACCCGTTTATGGCATCAACACCGGATTCGGGGCGCTGTGTGACCGGGCCATTGAAGGCAAGGACCTCGAACAACTCCAACGCAACCTGCTGCTTTCTCATGCCTGCGGCACGGGCGATGAGGTGCCCGCCGTGGTGGTGCGCATGATGATGGTGCTTAAAGTCATAGCGTTGAGCAAGGGACACAGCGGCGTTACGCCCCGAACGGTCAAACAGCTTGTAGACTGTTACAATGCGGGCATCACGCCCGTGGTATATTCCATGGGATCGCTCGGTGCCAGCGGTGACCTCGCCCCGCTCGCGCACCTCTGCCTGCCGTTGATCGGAGAGGGGGAGGTTTGGCTCAACGGAGAGCGAATGCCCGCTGCCGAGGCCCTCAAACGCTGCGGCCTGGAACCCATTACCCTGAAGAGCAAGGAGGGCCTGGCCCTGATCAACGGCACACAGTTTATGCTGGCTACCGGAATTTACTGCCAGGTGAGAGCAGAAGCACTGTTGCATGCCTCCCTCGAGATTGCCGCCCTTTCTCTGGAGGCCTTCGATGGCAGAGCCGATGCCTTTGATCCCGCCATTGCAGCCGTGAGGCCGCACCCGGGCATGCACTGGGTCTGTGAGGAGATGAACCGCATTCTCGATGGTAGTGCGATCATGGCGCTGCCGAAGCAGCATGTGCAGGATCCCTATTCATTCAGGTGTATTCCCCAGGTACTCGGTGCGGTGAAGGACGTACTCAGCCATACCGCCCGTGTAATCGGGGCTGAAATCGACAGTGTTACCGACAATCCGCTGATTTTTCCCGAGTCGGGTCGTATCATCAGCGGAGGTAATTTTCATGGCGAACCCCTGGCACTGGCCTTTGATGCGCTCTCGGTGGCTATGGCCGAATGCGGCAGCATCAGCGAGCGCCGCACCTATAAGCTGGTGAACGGCCTGCGCGGATTGCCACCTTTTCTCGCAGCGGATGCAGGTCTGCACAGCGGATTTATGATTCCGCAATACACGGCTGCCAGCCTTGTCAGCCGCAACAAACAGCGCTGTATGCCTTCCAGCGTCGATACCATAGACAGCAGCAACGGCCAGGAAGACCATGTGAGTATGGGTGCCAACGGAGCAACTACGTGCATGGAAATTGTAAAAAATGTAGTAAGCATTGTAGCCATTGAGTGGATGACGGCGGCCCAGGCCTTTGATTTCAGGCGCCCGCTCACAGGAAGCCCGCGTGTTGAAGCGGTGCATGCCCGGATCAGGCAGGTGGTGCCTTTTTTGTCTGCAGACGCCTACCTGCACGCCCATATCAGGGCAGCCGAACATGCTTTGCATGACTGGACCGGCGCATAGCGGCTAAGCGGTATGGCTGTGCCAGGGCTGCAGCGGGTCAATTGCGGCTTGATTGGAACACGAAGTCGTTCAGTTCACGCGTATAGGAGTCGAGTTGGTTTACGCTCCTTCGGAGGTACGTTACCATGCGCGATAGTTCAAATTTGTCTTCTAGGCTTTGGTCCATCAGCATGGCGATACCGAGCAGTTGCGTAACCGGCTGGCGAACGCGGTGCGAATTGTTCTGAAGAATTTTTTCGAGTGTCTGGATGTAGGCGTCCTTCGCTTGCTGGGCTTCCTGCAGTTGTGTGATGTCGCGACCTACGGAAATGACCTCGTGAAGTCTGCCGTTTTCGTCGAATACGCCGGTCTCATTCCACAGCGTCCATTGTACCCGTCCGCCTGACCCTTCGCTTTGCTTGAAATAGGATGTAGTGGGTTGTGAAGGCGTCAGTTCCTGTATATACTGTTGAAATTCTGCGGTCTGCTCATCGGTCATCGTGCGGATGTTTCCGCCGGCGGCGAAGACTTCGGCATCAAACCCGAAATAGTGCAGATAGCTTCGGTTGGCATAGATGCATTGTCCGTCTGCGTTAGAAAGGAGTATGAAGTCTGGACTGTGTTCAAGTAGCGTGTGCAACCGCATGAAGTAGCGGCGGCTGTCGTCGAGTGCCCTGAGTTTGACAATCTTACCCGCGCACATGGAACTCAGGGTTTCCAGCAGCCGCAGGTGGGAATGGGTAAAAAATCCCTGTTCGGGATGTTCGGAATCAATGACGCCGATGAGTTCGCCCCGGTAACAGATGGGAACGGCAATTTCCGACAGCCTTAACTGGTCGTCTTTAATATACCGGTCGTCAAGCCTTGTGTCTGCAATGATCTCTCCTTTCATGCGCTGGCCTACGTTACCTACGATACCCTGTCCGAGTTTGATCTCGATGGGGTCAAGGATTTCGAAAGGCCTCGGATTTTTGGGTCCGAAGGCAGCTTTCTGTACGAGCACACCGCGTTGTGTATCGAGCAGGTAGACCACACCGTCGGTGAAGCCGATTCTGGCGATGCACGAATGCATGAGCAGCCAGAGCAGGTCTTCCAGTTTGTCGCGTGTAACAATGGCTGCCGCAAATTCCCGGATGGCACTTTGCTCGTTTTCATTGCGGTTCAGTTGCCTGGCCATGGCCCGTTGCTTTCTGACGGAAAACCACAGGAGGCCCAGAAGGGTCGCAACGACCAATAGGGAGGCAACCAGAAGGGTTGGCATACGGATAAGGTACCGCGCGGTGCGGGTTAGTTCAGTGCTGCAAGCCGGCTGTCATGCGGTCGGTCTGTGAAGACCTGAGCAGCGTGCCGGAAAATCGCCGCGACCGCCAGAAACAGGGTGATGGTCGGTTTCTGCAGTTTATTCCGTGGCCAGGATGGAGGGGCCAAGGTTTGTGAGCAACTTGTCTGCCTCAGTAAGGCTGATGCGGCGCCCGTTGTAGTAGGCGGTGACGAAGGCATCCTTGATGCCCATCTGCCTGGCGGCAATCCGTTTTCCGAGGGCGTCTTCCACGTTCATGTAAATACCGCTCGAGTAACGCAATTGCTTGCGATCGTTGAACTCGCTGTTGAGCGGTGAAATGTTGAACATGGCTGAAGCAGGTACAGGTTGTGAGTAGACCCCTACCTGTACGGTGTAGAACAAGCCCTTGATATTTTCCACGAGGTTTACACGGGCAGCATCGGGGAATTTTTTGTAGTTGTAATAGCTGGTATTGAGGGGCTCTGCCTCCACTTCGGGCTTCTTCGGAGCACTGTCGCCATGCACGTATTCAGCCTCGATGAGGTCCATGAAGTTGTCTCCTTCGGTTTTACCCATCGCGTCGTACAGGGGTATACGTTTTCCATCGCGGTAGGCTACGATAAAGGCATCGTTGTAGCCGAGGGTGCGAATGTCAGCCTTGGCCTTGCTGGCATTGCCATAATTGAGGAAGTATCCGGCCGTGTAGCGGGTGATGCCGTTGTTGAGGGACTCTCCGGCTACCGGAGCAAATTCATCAAACAGGTTTTGGGGAATATTGTTACGGAATGCGCCCACCTGAACCTTGTAGTAAATACCCGCCGGCATGGCAGCATCAACGGGAATCGGAGCAGAAGCAGAGTACGGACTGTTGTCGGTGAACATAAACAGGTCTTTTTCCAGCACCGAAGGAGCCACAAAGAACATCGATGAGGCGTCACCGGCAGCGTAGGCACCTGCTGAACCCCGTGATGCCGCATTTGCATTACCTGAAGCGTTGCCCGTTGAAGGGGCAGCACCTGAGACTGACGGGCTGGCTGACCCTGAAGCACCACCGGCGGCGGCATTCCTGTTTTCGGCTACGTTCGTGTTGGTGCGTGCACCATTGGCTGCTGAGGCCGCTGTATTTCCGACGCCTGACGTTTGACCGGAAGCACTTCCGGTCGCAGCATTGCCCTTGGCACCTGCGGCATTTTCTCCGGCAGGTGCTGTTTTCGGAGCAGCACCGCTGATGGCATCACCGGTTGACTTTACGGTACCTTGAGCATCCGGCAGTACCACAGTGCTCTTGCTTTGTTCGGCCAGTGTTTCACCGGGCTTAGAGGGCAGAGGTTTGCCGTAGCGAAGGGCCGTGAGTTCCTGGTCATTGTATTTTAAGAGCATGTCGAGGTTGTCGTTGATCTCCTCAATTTTCTGGAGCATACGAATGGCATACATCTCCTTGGCGAAAGCCTTGCGGTAATAGTCGTTCTTTTCAATGTCATCCACCACGGGTCCGGCCTTTTTGCGAAGAATGGCGGCGTCTTCCATCTCGTCCTTTGCTTTGTTATACAGCGAGCGGATCTCGTCGCGGATCACCACGCGGCTGTCAATGAGTGCCGATTTTTCCTTGCGGATCTTGTCGACGGCTGATTTGGTCTGATCAAATTCGGCTCGGGTCATCTTGCCGATGGCTTCTGCATTGCCGATTTCCATGATGGACTTCTTGAAATACAGTTTCTCCGCGTCACGGTCAAGTTTCCGCTGTTTGCCCATGCTCGAGGCGTTTTCCATCTCCGCCTCAATCAGGAAGATCTCATCCTGAATCTGTGCGATACGGTCGCGGTTATTGACCTTGAGAGTGTCCAACTCGTGTTCGGCAATGATTTCATCGAGCGCTCCGGTTTCGTAGGCGATAATGGATTCCTCCTCTTTGACGGGTTTAAAGAGTTCCATGATGATCTTACTATCGTCGTCTTCCTCATTGGCGGGGTCTACGCTTTTTGCTTCG
>DHLU01000098.1:7677-8222 GCA_002405435.1 Flavobacteriales bacterium UBA4660 | reverse complement strand
GCAGCAGTTCTTCGAAAGCTTCGGTGCTGCCCTGTTGAAAACGTTCAACAAGCTGGCGGTCGGCAAGTTGTGACAAGCGCATAATTCCTCCTTTTTTTAGGTTCCGGATGATGTAAAGTAACCAGTTAAAAAAGTAGAGGTCTATGCTATGCGCGTGATGTTTTAGGTATGTAGGAAAATTGCCTTAACAGGGTAGAACAATAAACTATCATGATTATTGTGTTACTGCCTGTGAAAAACAAAAGTAACTGATATTTTCGGTTGTATATGTGTAGAAATGCTAATTTTTTTACGGACCGAACTTTCGCAGCAGTTTCGAATTTTGAACCCAAACCACGGCCATGGCCAAAACGGCACCGAAAAAGGGGGCAGACGATCCCCGGAGTCATGTGATAATCAAGGGGGCACGGGTGCACAACCTCAGGAATGTGGATGTGCGCATACCGCGCAATTCCCTCACGGTGATCACCGGGCTCAGCGGATCGGGTAAGTCTTCGCTGGCTTTTGACACGCTCTATGCAGAGGGCCAGCGCCGCTATGTCGAG
>DHLU01000098.1:2507-7573 GCA_002405435.1 Flavobacteriales bacterium UBA4660 | reverse complement strand
GAGGGCCAGCGCCGCTATGTCGAGAGCCTGAGCAGCTATGCCCGGCAGTTTTTGGGTCGCCTCGACAAGCCGGATGTGGACAGCATCACGGGCATCAGTCCGGCCGTAGCCATCGAACAGAAGGTGACCAGCCGCACTTCGCGCAGCACCGTCGGCACCAGCACCGAGATTTACGATTACCTCAAGCTGCTCTTTGCCCGCATCGGCAAGACCTATTCGCCCGTCAGTGGCGCGGAGGTCAAGCGCCATACCGTGTCCGACGTGGTAGAGGTGGCGCGAATCCATGCAGGCGCGCGGGTCTATGTGCTGGCTCCCGTGCAGGTGAGCGCCCCGCAGCGGGCGGTAAAACTCGGTTCGCTGGCCACCCAGGGTTTCTCGCGCATTTTGGTCGGCGAAACAGTCACCACCATAGAAGAGGCGCTGCAGGCCAAGACCTTTCCGCGTGGCCCGCTTTACCTGCTGGTTGACCGTCTGGAGCTCGCCGACGACGAAGAGACCCTGATCAGGCTGGCCGACAGTGCCTCCACTGCCTTCAGGGAGGGCGATGGTTACTGCACCTTGCGAGAGGCCGGTGGTGCGTGGCGGACTGACTTTTCCAATCGGTTTGAACTCGACGGACTTCACTTTGAGTAGCCCACTGGCTACCTGTTTTCTTTTAACAATGCCGTTGGGGCGTGCAAGACCTGTGAGGGCTTCGGCAGTGTGATCGGTATAGACGAAAACCTGGTCTTTCCCGATAAGCGGCTGACCATTTACCAGGAAGCCATCGCCTGCTGGCGCGGCGAAACCATGAGCGCCTGGAAAGACCAGTTCGTGCGCTATGCCCGAAAATTTGACTTCCCGGTGCATACGTCGGTGTCTAACCTCACGCGCGAACAGCTCGATCTTATCTGGACCGGCAACGACTACTTCAAGGGCCTCAACGAATTTTTCAGGTTTCTCGAAAGCGAGTCTTACAAAATTCAATACAGTGTCATGCTGCGCCGTTACCGGGGTAAGACGGTATGCCAAGCCTGCCGGGGTACACGGCTGCGTGCCGACGCCGGCTATGTGCGCGTAAACGGTAAGAGTATTACCGACCTGGTGCTCATGCCTGTGGCAGCGCTTACCGATTTTTTTGGTGCAGTCAGCCTCTCAGACCACGACCATCAGGTGGCAGGGCGGTTGCTGTTGGAAATTCAAAGCCGCCTCCGCTTTCTGAATGATGTCGGCCTCGGCTACCTGACGCTCAACCGGCTCTCCAATTCGCTGAGCGGCGGTGAATCGCAGCGTATCAACCTGGCGACCAGCCTGGGCAGTGCGCTCGTGGGCTCGCTCTATATCCTCGACGAACCGAGCATAGGACTGCATGCCCGCGATACCGAGCGGCTCATCGGCGTGCTGCAGTCGCTCAAGGCGCAGGGCAATACCGTTATTGTCGTGGAGCACGACGAAGAAATCATTCGCGCGGCCGATTACCTTGTCGACATGGGGCCGGAAGCGGGCTCGCGTGGCGGACACGTCGTGTTTGAGGGCACCGTACAGGCACTGCTGAAGACCGGTCAGGGGCTCACGGCGCGCTACCTCCGGGGTGAAGAAGCACGTATGGCACCCGCGTCGCGCAAGACGGGAAAGGACCGGCTCATCATTCGGGGTGCGCGCGAGCATTCGCTCAAGAACATCGATGTGGAAATTCCCCTGCGCTGCCTGACGGTCATCAGCGGAGTGAGCGGCAGCGGCAAGTCAACACTGGTGCGCGATATCCTATACCCGGCGCTGCAGCGCGAACTGGCTGGGTTTACCACCGGCAAAACCGGTGACTTCGATGGACTGGAAGGCGATGTAAAAAGCATTCGGGCCGTAGAATTTGTCGACCAGAACCCCATCGGAAAGTCGTCGCGGAGCAATCCCGTCACATACCTGAAGGCGTATGACGACATCCGCGCGCTTTTTGCCGCGGCGCCGCTGTCGAAACAGAAGGGACTTACCCCCGGTCATTTTAGTTTCAACGTGCCCGGAGGGCGCTGCGAAACCTGTGAGGGAGAAGGCTTTCAGACCATTTCGATGCAGTTCATGGCCGACGTACGGCTGCAGTGCGAACATTGCAAGGGCAAACGTTTTACCGAGGAGGTGCTGGAGGTGCACTATCAGGGGAAAAACATCAGCGACATCCTCGATCTGACCGTAGACGATGCCATGGACTTTTTCGGGGCTGAAAAAGACAAGACCGTCAACCGCCATATTCTCGAAAAACTCAGGCCTCTGCAGCAGGTGGGCCTGGGTTATATCTCGCTCGGCCAAAGTTCAGGCTCACTGAGCGGGGGAGAGGCCCAGCGGGTTAAACTGGCCTCGTTTCTCGTAAAGGGAAATGCCCTTTACCATACCCTCTTCATCTTCGATGAGCCTACCACAGGCTTGCATTTTCACGATGTGCGCAAGTTGCTTGAGTCGTTCAGGGCCCTGCTCGACAACGGGCACAGCATCGTCGCCATCGAGCACAACGGAGAAGTCATCCGCTCGGCCGACTGGGTCATTGACATGGGGCCGGAAGGTGGCGCGGGCGGCGGACAGGTGGTGTTTGCCGGCACACCGGGCGAACTGACAAAAGCCAAAAAATCATACACAGGTGCCTATCTTGCACAGAAATTGCGGTAGTCCGCGTTGAATCTTCACCATGAAAAAAATCACCACCATTGCCGGTATGGCGCTTTTGCTGCTGACGGCATGCGGTCAAAACCATTCAACCCCTATGAACAGCACACACAAGCCCTCCGTCGTGAAAAGCGAGGAGGAATGGAAAAAAATACTGACCCCCATGGCCTTCAATGTGCTGCGGGAACACGGCACCGAGCGGGCTTTTACCGGAGATTACTGGGACCACCATGAGAAGGGTACCTACGTATGTGCGGGTTGCGGACAGCCACTCTTTGGCAGTGAAACGAAATTTGATAGCGGAACGGGCTGGCCGAGCTATTTCGCGCCGGTTGACGACAGCGCCGTGGTGGAAAATACCGACCGCAGTTATGGCATGGTGCGCACGGAGGCCCTTTGCGGCCGTTGCGGCGGACACCTGGGACACGTCTTTCCTGACGGTCCGAAGCCCACCGGAATGCGTTACTGCATCAATTCGGCTGCGCTGAAGTTTGAAGAAAAATAAGAGCGGGTAGCCGCGAAGTTCCGGCTATTTGCCGCAGGTAAAGGTTACCCCGGTTTCCTGCCATACCACGTCGCCTTCAGGCTGGCGGTATTTGCCCATCAGGTTGATGGTGCCGGTAACTTGTCCTTCCGTGGTAAACTGCCCGATCAGAATGAGTTTGTTTTCCTTGCCCCAGGTCTGAGCGTGGTCTGGCGTGCAAAACCAGGCACCATCGTTGGTTTCTATCGCACCGCCCTGTTCGAAGGCATCAAATTTCACCTGAAAGTTGTTGAGGGCGTTTTCGAGGTTGTTTTCCCTGCCGATGGTCACCCAACTGTCGAACCGCAACTCGGCCTTTTCGCGGGCGAGCTGGGCGTTTACGCCATTAGCCATGGCGCCACCATACGAATTTTGGTAAAAAGGCTTGGTGCTGGAAATTTTCAGCGGATGAAGGGCATCGCCGTACACGGTGCGCAGGTCGGTGGTTTCGTTGAGCAGTTCGGCATAGACGCGGTACGTGCGTCCCTTGACCACCCCGCCATTGTCCACTTCCTGCACTACGATTTGTTTGAATTGGGCCAGTGCACCGGCACTGAAGAGAACGAAGAGGGGAAGTAATAATCTTTTCATATAGCGGTTTCGAAAGTTTTTTGTTGCGTCGCTCTCACCAAATATTACGCCAAACGAGCGGTTCACCGGGTGCGAAATTACAGCAGGAAGCGCGGCACAAACTCAGTGAATGATCTGCCAGCGGTCGAGGCGTTTGGGCCCGAGCAGCGACCGGTTGGAGAAACGGGCGTTTTTGCGCGGAATGAGGTAACCGATGGCCAGTTCATGCGAGTGCGGACTCAGGTTTCTTGCGTCCGTGGTGGTGATGTCGTAGCTGTACTGGAGTGTAAAACCATTGAATTGACCGCCCGCAAACAAGGCCACCGCATCACGGGGGCGCAGGGTAAAGCCACCCCAGAACATATCGGCGTAGTTGGCCTTGATGTGCACGTCGAGCTGCACGGGCGTAACGGCTGTAAACTTCATCAGTCCGGACCCCTGCAGGTCAAACACTTCACTAATCTGGTACTTGTAGGCACCCATTACGAAAAAGTGCCTGATGTTGCGGTTGCCGGCTGGGTCAGCGTCAGAAACCAGCCGCAGCCGTGTGCCGATGAGCTGCGGCACCGACACACCGAAAAAGTAGGTAGGACCGTAGATCAGAAAGCCGGCATTGGCATCGAAATTCATGTGTGATTCTTTCTCAAAAGGCACCAGCGCAGGGTCATTCTGGTCGTAAACCACCAGGGAGCTGTTGTCAAAACTGAATTGCGATACCACAGCGCTGAGTCCGAAGGAAAAGGCGTCGACATTGTTGAGGTCAATGCGGTATGAACCGGTAAGTTCGGTACCGGTGCGCCGAATGGCTCCGCCGCTGTTGTCGCTGAAGAAAATACCTCCCACCCCGATGTGGTTGGGCAGGCTGGTGTGGCCGCTGAGCGAATAGGTGACGGGCGCCCCCTTGAATCCGGCCCACTGGTTGCGGTACGTAGCCATGATGGGCGAATAAAACTGGGTACCTGCTGTGGCAGGGTTCATCATGTAGGTATTGAAGGCAAACTGCGACCTCCGCCACAACTGCTGAGCGTCGAGTCCGCTGACTGCGATGAAGGACAATGCCAGGAGCGTAAAAATTCTGTTCATGGTCTGCACGATAATTCCCGATTAATACTTGATGGTTACGGTACCCATGATCGGGTCCTGCTCTTCGCTGTATTCAATTAAAAAATAGTAGTCTGCGGTCGGTAGTTTCTGACCATTGAGCGTGCCATCCCAGGCCGCCTGGTAACCCCGGCTTTCAAAGACGACCTGACCCCAGCGGTTGAAGACCTGAATCTGTGCAGTGGGATAGAATTCGAATCCTCCAAGCAGCCAGGTATCGTTGATGCCATCGCCGTTGGGC
>DHLU01000098.1:0-2286 GCA_002405435.1 Flavobacteriales bacterium UBA4660 | reverse complement strand
GTCTGTTACGTTCACCGTATACACCTCGCTGCTGGCCAGCCCCACCGCCGTAGCCGTGGTTTGCTGGTCGGGATCGTCCCACACCACGGAGATGGGCAGGTTTCCGTTTTGCACCGCAACCGTCGCCGTGCCGTCCATTTCGTTCCAGCAAGTTTCCGGACTGCTAAAAAGGGTGAGCAGCATATCCGTTACAATTTCGGCACCGATGACAATGGTCGTATCGACCGAGCAATCTTCTTCATCGCTGACGGTGACCGTGTAAATCCCTTCACAGAGGTCCACCAGCGTGCAGGCACCTGCTGCACAGCTCGGGGAGAGTTCATCGGGGAAGAATTGCGCTGAGAGCGCGCCTGTTCCGCCGCTGAACAGTACCACGGCTGAGCCGTCGCACATGCCGGTGCAGGTGATCCAGTCTTCGTTGACAATCACTTCAATAGGACTTGGTTCTTCGATCGTAAATTGAAGTGAGTCAGGACTACATCCATTGGCATCCGAGACCACCATGAGGAAGTCGCCGGCACAGAGGTTTACCACAACATCATTTCCTGAATTATCGAGCAGGCCGTCCCAGAGTGCTGTGTCGGGGTCGTTGGCATCCAGTATGCTGTAGGCGTATCCGCCGGGTGTACCGCCTGAGTAATCCACGAGCACTTCGCCGTCGCAGTCGCCTCCGCAGCCCACGGCATTTACCTGGTCAATGGCTGAGAGCAGTTGTGCCGGTTCGGTGATGATGACGTCGGTAGAATCCTGGCAGCCCGTTACATCTTCGATAACAATGTGGTAGGACCCCGGCACGAGGTCAGTAAGGGTGAAGGGCAGGTTCTCAAGCACGGGGTCGGTGAGCGATATGGTTCCGGTGCCGCCCGAACTGGTTACCTCGATGCTGCCATTGGCCGCGCCGAAGCACTCAATCTGTTCGGCGTTTGTGATAACACTCAGTTCACCGGGCTGCGTTACCGAGATGTCGGAGATGGTGATGCCGCAGCCGCATGCGTCGGTAATCTGCAGGTCGTACACGCCGCTGCACAGGTCAGTGTATGTGGCAAAATCGGCCCCGGCATCGACGGTGCCGGCAGCAGGGCTAAGCGCAAATTCGTAAGAGCCGCAGCCTTCTGCCACCCCGGTAACCGAAATGCTACCATCGCATACGCCGAAACAGGAGAGGTTTGTGCTTTCAAACGTGTATTCAATTTCGGTCGGACTGGTGATTTCGGCCGTTTCTTCAATCTCGCAGCCGTTGTCGTCGATAACCGTTACCGTGTAGGTGTCAGGACACAGGTCGTCAAAACTTCCGCCTGTGATGGTGATGTCGGGGGTACCGGTTCCGCCAGCTGTGGTGACTTCGATGAGGCCGTCGCAGACACCCGGACAGGAAGCATCGGTTACCTCCAGGGAGAGGCTTAGGCCGTCGGGCTCTTCAAGGGTATAGGCTTCTTCCACCGTGCACCCGTTGGCATCAGTAGCCAGCAGGCTGTAATCACCCGGGCTCAGCGCGCTGATGCTTGCGGTGAGCGGCGACGGTCCGGTAAAGTTTTGGGTGAGCGCGCCTGACCAGTCAGCGCTGATGGAGCCGGTGCCTCCGGTGACCGTTCCGGTCAGGGCGCCGTCATCGGCCTGAAAGCAGGTTATATCTGCCTGGCTGATGTTGATCTGCAGTTGGGCCGGATTGGCGAAGGTCAGGGTTGCATTGGCTGTGCAGCCGGCCTGGTCGGTGGCGGTAAGCACATAGGTGCCTGTGGGCAGTCCGGTGATATCGACACCGCAGGTTACCGAACCGTCATTGCTGCCTGGACCGTTGTAGGCCACCGTAATAGTGCCTGTACCGCCGGTGCAGCCGGTGGAGATCACCCCAAGGTCACCGAAACAGAGTATGTCCTGAGCGATGCTGGCGTCAAATTCGAGGAGTTCGGGAATGGTAATGGTAATGCAGTTCGATGTATCGCGGCAGCCAAGGCTATCAATCATCGACACATAATAGTCGCCCTCGGGCAGGTCTGCGATGGTCCATCCCGAAGGGAGATCGTTTTCAAAGTCAATCACCACATCCGTGGCGCAGTTGTGCAGTTTATAGTCAACGGGTCCGTTGCCTCCGTCTTCCACCAAAATACCCGCTTCGCCACCGAAACAGTCAGGCACATAGGGATCAATCTCCGTGTCCATGGGAAACTGTACGCATGGATTCTGGATGAACTGACAGAGCAGGGAGTAAACGCCGGTCTCGTTATCGCTGTCGAGGAACGGATCGTTGGTTTCAAACCAGGCCACCTGGTAGTGCTGGTTCCACGA
>DHLU01000164.1:25248-25622 GCA_002405435.1 Flavobacteriales bacterium UBA4660 | reverse complement strand
CACGACGACGGCAGCCGCGATGAGATTGCGGTAAACCATACCTATAATGCCCAGCAGATTGAGTGGTTTAAAGCCGGAGGCGCGCTGAACCTCATCAGAAAGAGCCTGAAATAACAAGCCTCCTGCCCTTGCAGGAAGTTGAAAAAAAAAAGGCTGTGAAAAATCACAGCCTTATTTTTTGTGAGCGTTTGCTTACTCTCCACCGAGGAGGTAGGCTATGGATACGCCCACGTAAGAACTGGCTTTCGCGTCGTCCAGTTCACTGTCAGGCGCAATCATGTTATAGCGCACGTTGAAATCAATCTTGTTGTTCAGCACATACCCGGCGCCGAGGCCATAGCTGAGATAAGCGTCGCTCGAAGACTCACCTTCGA
>DHLU01000164.1:21125-25047 GCA_002405435.1 Flavobacteriales bacterium UBA4660 | reverse complement strand
GGTAACGCTGAGGTTATGAACACCCAGCAAGATACCGGCATAGGCCCCATTCTGCTGTTCGCTGAAGTAGTATTTCGCCAGCAATTGTACCGGCAGCATGGAAGAACTTTTGATATAGTCCTTTGCCTCTTCTGTNNTGTGCCGGCAGCATGGACGAACTTTTGAAAAGATCCTTTGCCTCCTCTGTGGGTGACAGCATAATGTAACCGAGTTGAAGGCCGACACCGAGGTGGTCACCTATCCCGTATTCTGCGCGGGCACTGAGACCATAGCCCAGTGTATAGACGTCAGCAAAATCTCCGGTAGGAATGGCTACCTCTACGGCCGGTCCAAAACGAAACTGAGAAAATCCTGTAAAGCCTGCAACCATGGCAAGCACAATAAGTACGTGTTTTTTATGTAAATGGGTTTTAATTATAAAACGCTCAAAGTAAATATTGTGCCAAACACGTTTCCGTCGTTCGTTTTGCCGTTGTTATCACAACTGCCTGTTAACCGCGCAGGTGCCGCAATGAGCGACTGGGTTATCTGCGGGTGAAATTGTCTGTTACCGTTCCGAGCGCTGAAGTCGCGCTTACCCAGTAGTTGCCCGGTGCCAGTGCGGAAATGTCGAGTACCGAAGTAGCCTGGGTAATCCGCAGGCTCATCACCCTTGTGCCATTGTAGGCAAAGACCTGCAGTTCGCTGCCTACCAGTGCAGGAGAAACAGTCAGCTGGATGGTGTCTGCTGCCGGATTGGGAAACAGGTTCATGGACTGCGTGGGCACATCGTCTGCAGGCAGCACGGCCGTGCCGTAATTCAGGTTGCAGAAGGATTTGATCTTGTTGGGCCCGACCCCCGGATACTGCGTTCCGTTGAGTGCCACGTAGAGACAGCCTGTATAGGGATTGATGCAAACATCACGAAAGCGCTGGTTGAGGGAAGTGAAGAATTTATCCTCGCTTTCCACGGTGAGGCCGTCATCGCTTAAGTGAAGCACACTGATGCGGTCGTTGTTGCCGTTGGTGCCGCCAAGGCCACCCATCACGCCCATGATGAGGCTGTTTTCCCATTCGGGAATGGCGGGGTGGTTATAATAGGAAAGGCCGTTAACCGCCACACAGGGCGACCATTCGGCAATGGGTTCGTTCACATTATTTTCTTCGCAGTAGTTCTGCTCGGCCATGGTATTGCAGGCTCCCTGTACAGAGGGCCATCCGTAGTTGCGGCCGGGTTCAATGATGTTGAGTTCATCACTGGAATTCTGGCCGTGTTCGCTTTCGTAAACAATCCCGGTCGGACCCACACACAGCCCCTGGCCGTTTCTATGGCCGAAACTCCACACATAGCTCCCTGGATCCGGATTGTCGTCAGGGATACTTCCGTCGAGGTTGATGCGCAGCACTTTTCCGTTGATGGATGACATATCTTGCGAAGAGTCTCCGCCATCACCGGTATCGCCGGTGGTCATCAGGATCTTGTTGTCCGGTGTCACCACGATGCGCGAGCCGTCGTGGATATAGCCACCGGGAATTTCGTCAATCAGTATCTGTTCGTTCACGAGCTGACCATCCACGTAGTCAAAGGCCGACAGCCGCTCATCCACATTGGAGCCCTGGCCGTAACAATAGACGATATACACGCGGGGTGTCACGCTGAAGTCGGGGTGAAGGGCCATTCCCAGCATACCCGGTTCTCCGCTGCCGTTGTTGAATACCTCATCCGTGAGGTCGAGCAGGGTTTGATAGTTTCCTGTTTCCGGATCGATATGCAGCACCAGGCCCGGGCGCGTGGTGCACCAGATATAGTCATCCGGTCCCCACAAAATTTCCCATGGCAATTGAATGCCTGTTACCAGGTCATTTTCCGTGAGGGTGGTGCTGCCCACCGTCCAGGTAGGCTGAGCTTGCAAGTGGTTGGACTGGCAGCCGATACCGGCAGCCACGGCGAGAAACAGGATAATCTTGTTCATGGTATCAATTATTTAATCACTGAAGGAATTGCGAAGTTAAGGGTTCAGGGGCACATGTTTTTATGGTTCCTGCGCCGAAGCAGGTTTCCAAACTGACAAAAAAACTCATCCAGGGTGTCAAACTCTTCCTGGTAGATGACCCCAACGCCCTGGGTGTAGAGTGATTGCTGCGTGCTGGCGATGTTAAAGTCGTTGCTTTCGTTGTACACCATGAGCCTGATCTTTCCTTCGTCGGTGATTTTGTATTCCACCCGGATATCCCCGATGAGGGTGGAGGGGTTTTGGTTGCTTGCGTTGCCCCTGGACACGCCCACGTTGGTGCTGAGCAGCAGCCGCTCATCAAACAGCTGGGTGCTTAGTGCGAGGGCTATTTCATCGTTGGAAATTTCGTCACCGGGGCGGTAATTGAATCCAAGGTTGAAGTCTGACGAAATCTGGCTGAGCCAGTTGCTCAGCTGCGAACTGACCAGTTCAGAGGTGTTTTCGGCAAGACCAATGCCCCCGCTGCGCTCCTTGGTCACATTGGGAGGAGAAATGAAACGCTGCAATACCAGCAGGGCAAAAGCCTGCCTGTTTTTCTCCTCCACATTCGCCAGCACGCTCTCCACGCGGCTGCGCGTAATCTGGTCCACCGTGGGCAGGCGTATGTCGAATCCGATGTTGGGCCGCATCAGGTTATCGGACAGTTTCAGTCCGAGTTCTACCGGAATCCGCTGCTTGTAGCGCTGGTCTTCACCGGGCATCAGCTCATAGAGCGATGCACTGACGCTGTAGGTGGTTGTTAGGTTGATGTCTGCGTCGTAGGGATCACCGTACCATGCAATAGAACCGGTGGCATTTTTAAACGACTTGTTCACCAGGTTCTTCAGCGTAAACAAATAGTCTCCCTGTAAAATTTCGATGGCCCCGTACATCGCAAAATCTCCATAGGTATTGATGTCCATGCTCAGAAAACCCTGTCCCCTGCCCTTCATGACATCCCCCACGGCCTGGTCAAATACCCATTCGAAATCGACGTCGGGGGTGATTTCCAGCTGAAAGTTGAGCCTGATACCCGACAGGTCAAGGGGTTCGGGTTCGGGTTCAGGTTTGTCAGGATCGACAAAACGGACAAAGTCTTCAAACACCACTTCGGAGGTGTTGCCGAGCGGCAGACCGAGGGTGCTGCCCGGGGCACTGCGCAGGTTGACTTCAAATTCCAGGCGATCGCCGAATCCGAAAATGTTCACATAACCGGTGCCATAGGCTTTTCCATAGTAGAGTGACGTTTCGGTCATTTTGGTATCCATGCACAGAAACTTCTCCTTTTCTATGTCGACCGATACCTCATAACTCCATTTGCTGAAGTTGTCGTGAATAATCTGGCCGGTGAGCCAGCCCAGGTGTCCCTCCTGGTCGGCGCAGGGTATGCGGTCGAAGGTGAACATGTCGGGTCTGACACCCACTTTCTTTAGCACATAATAGCGTGTGTTGAGGTAGTGGATGTACAGCGATACATCCGTAGGTATAAGGTCACCGTTCAGTTGCGGAGACTCCGGTGTGCCGGTGAGGCGTATGTCGCCCGTGACGTATCCGGCCAGGTCCATGGCACCCGGTGCAAGAAATCCATTGATAAAATTCAAGTCGAGTTCACGGGCATGCACCATCACATCGAGCGGTGAGTCTTTTTCCTGAGGTGTATATTGACCGTCGAAGGTCAGCGGGGTCTCCTTACCGCGCGCAAGTTCACCGAGTATATCCAGTGCCTGCAGTTGGTTATCCCACTCGGTTTCCAGGCAGAGGTCACCAATCTCCTGGTCGTTGAGTACGAAGCCGTTCAGGATGAGGTCGCTCGTGAAGATGGGATCTCCGTAGAAATTGCGCACCGAGGCTGAACCGCTGAGTTCACCCTCCAGTTTAATATTGCTCTTTTCGGTGAGAAAATTCAGGTCGGCGAGCTGAAACGCGTTTACCTCCACATTCATCCTGGG
>DHLU01000164.1:18343-20969 GCA_002405435.1 Flavobacteriales bacterium UBA4660 | reverse complement strand
TGGGCCGGCTCAACGCCGAAATGACCCCGTCTGCACGCAGGCGCTGGTTGGCGTGGTACACCTCAAAATCAGTGATACGCAGCAACGTGCTGTCGAGCTGCACCAGCGCATGCTCGCGGAAGGTCCAGTTCTTGTCGTATAACCGCAGGTTGCTGCTGCCGAATTCGAAGTCGAAATTTTCATTGCCGCGGATGTTAAACAACCCGCTGATTTCGCCTCCGTGCCATGAAGCGGTGTCACCCCAGACGATGTTTGTCTGGATGTGGTTTTCTTCCGTATAGCTGTCTACTGCCAGCGAAGACAGCGTCATTCCGCCCAAGCGCGCCAGTTCCGAGGTGACCGTCATGTACAGTGATTCATCGGGACGGCTCACGTCGATCGTGAGGTCGTACAAACGGTGATCGTTTACATACAGGCTGTCTGTGTGTGCATTGATTTCGAAAATGTTGGCCGGTTCATTGAGCCGGATGTACACGCGTGAATGCGGAGCCACCGTGACATGGGGAAAAAACAGCCTTGAGATTTCTTCGATGTTGATCTCCTTCAGGTCAAGGGTAAAATTCTGCGGCCTGTGGGTGTGCGCAGGAGGCCGGTACGTGGTGATAACCTTGGACACCACGTCACCGAAACTTTTTTCTATGCCGTTGAAATCAAAAATTCCGTTGATGTTACCCGTAGCGAAGGGAGACTGGATGTCGATGGTGCGGTAGGGGCCCTCGAAGACACTGCTGAGCCTTGCTGAGGGAATAAAATAATCGCGGCCCTGGCTGCAGTAATTCACATCGGAAAGCCGCACAATGCCCCGAAATGAATCGAGCGACATACCCAGGCAGGAATCCATCTGCACAAATCCGGAAATACCGCTGTAATCGGCGTCGGGATATAGGTTGAGTTCCTTCAGGTTGAGGTTATAGATATCCGCTGAAAAAGAAAAGAAGGGCTCTTTGCCCGTGAAATTGATATTTCCGTTGAAGTCGAGCGATGCATTCTCATCGTGCAAGGCAAGTGCACCGTTGAACGCCTTGCTTCTGTAGTTGCCCTTGAGTGTTGCATCGCGGTAGAGATAACCCTTGAATCGGAATTCGCTGACCACGCCCTCAATGTTTGCATTGATGGCTTCTACTTCGAGTCCGCTCCCCTCTACCCTGAGCGCTGCGGAAATCACTCCGAAATCGCGCTTATTGTAAAAGGTACCGAAGTCAAATCCGATGGGTTCGAGGTTGCCGGTATACAAGTATTCTCCGGATTCGGCGTCTTCGCGCAGGGCAATGTCGCTGCGCACATCCCCGATGGCGGTGCGGAGTCTGCCGTAGGCGACGAAGTCATTGATAAATCCGGTAAAGTTGCCAGAGAAGGTCATGGTGCCCAGGCGGCTGAAATTTTCCGGACTCTCCAGCGTGCGGGCAGGCAGGGTGTCAAAGGGCGGTATGGGAATGCGGTCGATCTCGTCCTTGTTGCTGGTGAGTTCCTCCACGTCCAGTTCAATAAAGGTCTGCCTTATGTTAGGCAGCCCTTCCATATCGATGTCACCCCGGAAACGGCTTTGTTTGTCCCAACGCAGTTCAAGTTTCCTGCCCTTGATATTGGATACACTGCCGCTGATTTTTCCGCTGAGTGAGACTACCTGAGTGAGCCCCTTGCATTCGGGCACAAAAAACGCGAGGTCGGCCAGGCAGAGCCGGGTCTCCTGCAAGTCGTTTTTCATGATGATTTTGTTGGTGAAGTCGTTCCAGTCTTCGGGGGTTTCGAAACCGAAACTGAGGTCACCGAGGATTTCGCTGCTCGGCGTTTCTATGCGTGCGCCGCTGAAACTGAGCCGGCCGGGCACCGACTCCAGGGCGCCACTGAGCGACTTCAGCGCCAAGCCGCTGGCCTCATGGCAGGCCAGTTGGCCGATGTCGGCCCTGATCGAATCGCCAGCGGCCTGAAAAGACGACACCTCGAGAAAAAGCCCTGTCAGCGCCAGGTGGTTCCAGTCTATACCCGCATGGGCAACAGAGGGTTTCAGAAAGTTGTTGTAGCGCAGGCTGCCATTGCGGATAGCAATCGTACCGATGTCAATGGCGATTCCGGTACTGTCTGTGCGGAGGGTATCTGCCGGACTGAAGTAGTCAACCAGAAAGCCGAAATTCATACCCTGCTCATCTTCATAGCGGGCCAGGTGTATGAGGGGGTCGTCGAGGCCGATATGGTCTATCCTAAGCTTCTGGCTGGTGCGGTCAAAAGAGTGGCTGCCGATGTGCAGGGCCGGTATGATGGCCAGTGTATCGCTGTGCAGGTCTTCGATATATACCGATTCGAGTACTGCCCGCGCCCACAGGTCGATGTCGACGCCGCCGACGCGCACGGTAGTGCCGAGTTGGCCCGACAACCACTTTGCCGCCTGCTGGCTGAGCCAGGTCTGCGCCACCGGATGCTGCAGCGCGCTGTAGGCTGTCAGGCAGAGCAGCAATACGATGGTGGCAAACCAGCGGAGGAATTTGAATATGTTGCGCAGCATGGGTGCTCCGGACGTGGGCGGAAGGCCTGCCATTCGGACATTGAGCGAAAGGTAGATTCCTGCCAGGACCCGGCACGGCAAAAAGCGGGCAGTTTTTCACATACCGGTGGAGAAATAGGGGGGGGG
>DHLU01000164.1:6536-18240 GCA_002405435.1 Flavobacteriales bacterium UBA4660 | reverse complement strand
TAACTCTCTCTTCTCTTCTTTCTTCCTCTATCCTTTCTTTCTCGTTTGTTCTTTCGGGCTCCTCTCCCGCCCCCCCCCCCCCTGTATTATGCCGTCAGAGCGACCTTCCCATGCAGTGGAAAAAGAAAGACCACTTATCCACCTGCTCCTCGATTACCTGCTCGGTACTTCGTCCGGCCCCGTGTCCGGCGCGGGTTTCGATCCGGATGAGGGTGGGGTTGGCACCCGAGTTACATTCCTGCAGCCGCGCCGCAAATTTGAAACTGTGTGCCGGTACGACCCGGTCGTCGTGGTCGGCGGTCGAGACCATGGTGCAGGGATAGACCGTATTCTCCTTCAGGTTATGGTAAGGCGAATAGGCCCGCAGGTAATTGAACTGGGTGGCCGAACTGTCGGCGCAGCCGTATTCGGGTATCCAGCCCTTGCCCACGGTAAAATGGTGGAAACGGAGCATGTCCATTACCCCGACGGCCGGCAGGCATACACGAAACAGGTCGGGACGCTGGGTCATGCAGGCACCAACCAGCAACCCGCCGTTGGAACCACCCTCGATGCCCAGGTGAGCACTGCTGGTATATCCCTGGCTGATGAGGTATTCGGCAGCGGCGATAAAATCATCAAATACGTTTTGTTTTTTGTCGAGCATGCCGCCTTTGTGCCATTCTTCGCCAAACTCACCACCACCGCGTAGGTTAGGCATAGCGAACACTCCGCCGTTCTGCAACAGCATCAGGCGCGAGACTGAAAAAGAAGGGGTGAGCGACACGTTGAATCCGCCGTAGCCATACAGCAAGGTCGGATTGGTACCGTCAAGTGTGAGGCCCTTCTTGTGCACGATAAACATAGGCACCTCGGTGCCGTCCTTGCTTTTGTAAGTGACCTGCTTGCTCTCGAAGTCGCCAGGGTTGAAATCCACCTTGGGCTGGTAAAAGAGTTCGCTGGCTCCGGTGGCGACGTTGAAGCGATAAATCGAATTTGGATACGTAAATGACGTGAAGCCGTAAAACAAGTCCTTGTCTTCCCGTTTGCCTGAGAATCCATAGGCACTGCCCGTGTTGTCGGGCATTTTCACCTCCTGCTTGCCCGATCCGTCATAGTTCAGCGCAAAAATCCGGTTGTTGGCCATGCTGAGGTACGAGAGGTAGAGTTTGCCGCCGCCTGAGGTAACCCCCTGCAGCAGGTCTTCCGTTTGTGGCATGAGTTCGCGCCAGGCAGCAGGATCCGGCGAGGCGGGATCCACCTCCACGAGCCGGTATTTAGGGGCGCCGACATCGGTCAGCACTATAAACTTTCCGTTGTGCACATCGACTACGCTGGTATGGTGCGTCAGGTCGGTAAACAGCGGTTTGAAGGGACCGCTATCCTCTGTCTTCTTCCAGTGGGTCTCCCAGCCGTCGGTGCCGGGGGCGGCCACGAGGAAGATAAACTGCTTGTCTTCACTCAGGTAAGCGTTGTGATACCAGTTGGCCCGCTCCGCATTCTCGTAGACCAGCTGGTCTTCCGACTGCGGTTTGCCCAGTTCGTGGTAATAGACCTTGTGGTTTTGGTTGGAGGCACTCAACTCCTGTCCGGGTCCGGGCTCGGGGTAGCGGCTGTAGAAGAAACCGTTGCGGTACCACGAGGCGCCGGAAAATTTGACCCATTTGAGCACATCACCGGTTTCCTTCCCGGTGGCAACGTCCATCACCTTGATTTGTGACCAATCGCTGCCCGCCTCGCTGACGGTCACGGATATAAAACGGTTGTCTTCACTCGCCTCTCCCAATGAAGCGCTCACTGTGCCGTCGGCGGAAAGGGCGTTGACATCCAGAAACACCTCATCGGTGCCTTCCAGTCCCTGCCTGACATAGTATTTGCCCTGCGGTTCGAGTCCCGAATTTTTCCAAAGGAAATAGCGGTCGCCCACCTTCATGGGTGAACTGACCTTCTCGAAATTGAACATCGCCGTAAGCTTTTCCTTCAAGGCGCCTCTAAAAGGAATGGTCTGCAGGAAGGAATCCGTGACCGCCTGCTGGCGCTTTACCCATCCGGCTGTGGCTGCGCTCGTATCGTTTTCAAGCCAGACGTAAGGATCCGTTAGCGCAGTGCCATGAAAGTCGAGCTGAACAGGCTCTTTCGCAGTGGTTGGGTATTGGTTTTTTGCCATGGTCGGGAGATCGGCCTCCGGGGTATTGCACGCCCACAGCAACATGGCCGCAAAGCCGAGAGTTATAAATTTGATTTTCATAGGATTAAAAATAACGTTATCGCTTGAGCGGGGCCTAAACTAGCGGGCCTCACCGCGCGGCATCAGCAAAATGGGATGAGTGGTCTTAGCGCGCGATGGATTGCATCGGTTAAAAATTTGCGGCTTCAGACCACCGGGCATCAAAAGATGCTTACATTTGCCGCCCGCTTTAAGAAAAAATCAAATGGCCAAGAAAGGAAACCGTGTTCAGGTGATTCTCGAGTGTACCGAGATGAAGGAGTCCGGGCTGCCCGGCACCAGCCGCTATATCACCACCAAGAACCGCAAAAACACCCCGGACAGAATTGAGAAGAAGAAGTACAACCCCATTCTCAAGCGCAAGACCGTCCACAAAGAGATTAAATAACGAAAAACCTGCATTGAACCATGGCAAAGAAAGTAGTAGCAACCCTGCAGACCGGTTCCGGAAAGAACTATACCAAGGTAATTAAAATGGTAAAGTCTGCCAAGACGGGAGCCTTCACCTTCAAGGAAGAAATCGTACATAACGACAACGTGCAGGATTGGTTCACCAAGGGCTGATTCGGCGATGTTACCCCTCATTGAAAGGCTTTTTCTCTGGAAAAGGCCTTTTGTTTTTTCACACTTTTTGACCCGCTCCAACCCATGAGCTTTTTCAAAAGACTCTTCAGCAACGAAAAGAAAGAATCGCTGGATGCCGGACTCGAAAAAACCCGCACCGGCTTTTTTTCGAGGATTACCCGCGCCATCGCGGGGAAGTCACGGGTGGACGATGAGGTGCTGGACCAGCTGGAAGAGGTGCTAATCACCGGCGACGTTGGCGTACCCACTACCCTGAAGATTATCAAGCGCATTGAGGATCGGGTGGCGGCAGACAAGTACATGGGCACCGACGAGCTCAACCGCCTGTTAAAAGAAGAAATCGCCGCGCTGCTCAAGGGGCACGAAGGCGACGATACCGGTCAGATTTTTATTCCCTCCGGAACGCAGCCCTATGTGATTATGGTGGTTGGTGTCAACGGCGTGGGCAAAACCACCACCATCGGCAAACTAGCCTGGCAACTGAAGGCGCAGGGCAAAAAAGTGGTGTTGGGTGCCGCCGATACTTTCCGGGCCGCTGCCGTCGACCAATTGAAAATCTGGGGCGAGCGCGCCGGGGTGCCGGTCGTATCGCAGGGTATGGGTGCTGATCCGGCATCGGTGGCCTTTGACACCCTGCAAAGTGCCGTGAGCCAGCAGGCCGATGTGGTGCTGATTGACACGGCAGGACGCCTGCATAACAAGGTGGGACTGATGAATGAACTGTCGAAGATCAAACGGGTGATGCAGAAAGTGGTTGACCACGCGCCGCATGAAGTATTGCTGGTGCTCGATGGCTCGACCGGACAGAATGCGTTTGAACAGGCCAAACAATTCACCGCAGCGACTGAGGTATCTGCCCTTGCCATCACCAAAATTGATGGCACGGCCAAAGGCGGTGTCGTCATTGGTATCTCCGACCAGTTCAGCATTCCTGTCAAATACATCGGCGTCGGTGAAAAGCCCGGAGACCTTCAGGTATTCAACCGGTTTGAATTTGTGGATTCACTCTTCGGCGATCAGGCTTTGTCGTGATGCGATGCCGGCTCCGCCGGCTTGTGGCGCCATGGCCGTCGGTGGGCGGAAAATCGGAGGTAGTTTCCGGGTCGTAATGTTGGGCTGGGCGAAGCCTTGATGAGCCAAAGGAGTAGGCATACAGGATGACCGGCACATTTGAAAAAATCATGCGCGAATCGCTGCTTGATGAAGACGTCATTCGGCGTTTCGCATCGCGCTGCGTGCGCAGGGAGGTCAAAAAAGGCTCCGTGCTGGTGCGCGCCGGCGACGAAAACCACTATACCTACAATACCCTTGCGGGCTGCCTGCGCAGTTTTGTCACCGACAGCAAGGGGAAAGACCATATCCTGCAATTTGCACCGGAAGGCTGGATTATTGCAGACCAGGAAAACCAGGTTAAGGCCAGTCCTGCCCTCTACTGTATTGATGCCGTGGAAAACAGCCATGTACTGGAGATTGACTTCCGCGAAATCGAAGACCTCATGGCGCGCTATCCCGAGGTGGCGGCTAAACTGGCGCACCTCTATCGCAACCGGATCTTCGCCTTATATAATCGCATTATCGCGCTGGTGAGCCAAAGCGCGGAAGAGCGTTATATACATTTTACCCAAACGTACCCGCAGCTGTCGCATCGGCTGCCACAGCACATGATTGCCTCCTACCTCGGCATAACGCCCGAAGCCCTGAGCCGGGTTCGAAAGAGATTGCTTTTTAAGTAGTTGGCTCGAAATGGATGGCAACCAGACCCCTGTATATTTTTTTTCTTTTCCTGTATAATTTTCCCTTTAAGGCATCCCCACAGACACAGACACGTCTTATTATTGCAAAGTCTTTTGCTAACAGAGACTTAATCCAAATCTATTAACCACTTAAACCATTCATTATGCAGATTTTTCTACGTAATGGCCGAGACAGCCGCCTCTTCCGGCTTGTGCTTTCAGGCCTCTTTTTCTTTTCTGCCTGTTGCGGTGCTTTCGCTCAGGCCAGCGCTTATACCTTTTCACAATCAGTCGGCACCTTCACCCCGATTGCTGGCGGAACCCAGCAGTGGGCGACCCCTGCGGGCACTGGAGCTGCTCCCGACGACAACACCGTTAACAACGTGGCACTCGGCTTCACCTTCGTTTACAACGGGACGAATTACACCACGGTGAGCATCACCAACAATGGTTATATCATGCTGGGCAATGGTGCAAGTACGATCACCTCAACCAACTATTCCGGTTTGAACGGCAGTGATAACAACATCATCTCAGCCAATGGAAGAGACCTGCAGTTGGGATGGCGCACCACGGGTACCCGGACCTCAGGAAGCACATCGCTCACCGCGATGGCCAATACCGGCGGCATCAATATTGGTGACAATATCTCAGGCGCCGGTATAGCGAGCGGTGCTGTGGTTACCGCCGTAACTGCCACTACCGTGACCATGTCGCTGGCCGCTACTTCCTCCGGCTCAGCGGCCACCCTGACTTTCGGTGGCGAGGTGCGGACGCAACTCCTTGGAAGTGCTCCCAACAGGACCTTTGTCATTCAAGCGTTGAAAACAAGAGCATTTGGTAGCACTGGAAGTAACTCACGCCTGGACTTTCAAATCCGCTTGAATGAAACCTCTAATGTGGTTGATATCATTTACGGCAATGCCATTTACAGCTCCACTTCCACGACTACCACTGTAGGTCTGCGCGGAGCGAGCAACCTTGATTTTAATGCCAGGCAAACAGCCTCTCCGCATGATTTTAATGCAACCACAGCTGCTACGGCGATTACAAATACAATTACAACTAACATAACCGGTGGTACCGCTCCTGTCAATGGCCGCACCTTCACCTGGACACCACCGCCCCCCGTGTGTGTAGTTACTCCGGTCGGAGGGACAATTTCGGGTCCGGCCAGCGGTGTTTTGGGCCAAAACCTGACCTTTACCGTTTCGGGTAATGCAGCCAATGTTCAATGGCAAAGCTCCCCGGATAATATAACCTTTACCGACATTCCCGGTGCAATAAGCGCCACGCAGGCCATATTTTCCAGTGCAGCAGGCACCTTCTACCTGCGCAACCGCGCCAATGGCGCGTTTTGTACCGACGCCTTTTCCAACGTGCTCACGGTAACGATTGACAACCTCGGAAATACGGCTTGTGCACCCGCACCGCTCGCGTTTGGCACCAACGGTCCGTTCAACTCTAACGCCTATACCATTGACCCCGGTGAGCCCGCTCCGCCCGCCGGAGGTTGTTCACTCGCCGGTAACTGGTGCAATCCAAACACCCTGTTCCGCACCGGTTGGTACAGCTTTGTAGCCCCGGCTTCCGGGCGCGTAATTGTTCAGACCCCCTCCTATGACACCCAACTCGCGGTGTGGAGCGCCACAGATCCCTGCAACTACACCACCTTCACCCTGGTTGCAGCCAATGACGACGACCCCAATTACATCGCAAATGGCGGGGTGATTTTTTCATCCTACATAGCCATTGACTGTCCATCGCTTGTCCCAGGTCAGACCTACTATGTGCAGGTTGACCCTTACAGCAGCAGCGGTGTCACAGGATCCACCACGATCATTTTGACAGATCCGGGTGTGATTGATGCCACTTTCAGCGGCCTGTCGTCTGTATGTATCCCAGCTGCTGTGCAAACCCTCACTCCTGCTGCCGGCACAGGTACCTTCAGCGGTCCTGGAATTAGCGGAAACACTTTCAATCCTGCTGTGGCAGGCCTCGGAGTTCATACCATCACGTACACACGTGAAGCTCCGTTCAGCTGCTACACTTCTTCGCAAAATGTTACCGTAACGCCTTCTGGCTGCACTGACAGCGCAGCCTGCAACTATAATGCAGCTGCCACGTGTGACGACGGATCTTGCGTATTCCCTGGATGCAACAACGCGGCCGCTTGCAACTACAACCCTGCCGCAGGCTGTGATGATGGCTCTTGCGTATTCCCAGGTTGCATCGATGCTGCTGCCTGCAACTATGTGCCAGCCGCAGGCTGTGACGATGGATCATGTGTATTCCCAGGTTGCACCGACCCGCAAGCTGCTAACTACATCCCGGCTGCCGGTTGTGACGATGGTTCTTGCTTCTACTCAGATGGAGACCTGACCACCAATGCAGCCTCCATTGGTTCAGCGGCCTTCCCCGCTTGCAGCAACTCAAGCCACAGCCTCGCCGGCCTCACCGATTCACCGGAATCAGCCGCTGTTGGACCTGACAAATGGCTCTCTCTGGTGGCCGGAACCACCGCGGTTTCCATCGAACTCAATGTAAATGGTGCTGTTGAAGCAGAGCTGCTTTCAAGCGCTCTGGTGTCGGTAGGCAGCCTCAGCATTGCAGGTGCCGGCACATATAATTTCAACGTAACCGGTCTGACAGAAGGTGATACCTACCTGCTCAGCCTCACCGACATAGCAGCCAGCGGCGTTAATGCCAACGTGTGCTCGCGTTACGTGCCTGATACGCGTTGCGACTACGGTCCCGGCCCTTACACGCTTTGCAACAGCTTCAAGGCAGACTGGATTGGTTCAGTGCAGTATGTATTCAACTTCACGTCAACCACCACGGCTGCTACCTACACCCGTAACAATGGTACCAGCACTTTCTGTCTGCTGAGCTCGGTAACCGGACTCACCTACGGCGACACCTACGACGTGCGCATCGATGCCATCTGGAATATCGGCGGCTCTCCTGTTACGGTAACCGGTAATGAGATCTGCTCTATCGTGGTGAGCGCACAGCCCAATACAGTGCTCCGTCCGACTGACAGCTGCTCTAACGGTCCGCGCCTGCTCGGTCAGTCTATCGCAGCCCAACCCTTCGTATGCGGCGCCATCGACTGGAAATGGGAATTTACACGCACAGATGTGCCCGAACTGCCCATCGTACTCTACCGCGGAAGCAACAACCGTTTCATCCGTCTCAACACCATTCCGGGCCTCGTACCGGGTGGCACATACGATGTGCGCGTAGCACCCGTGTTTGGCTATGGTGATGGTGCTTACGGAAGCGTAGCCTGCCTCAGCATCGTAGGTGCCGGCGGAATGACCGAACAAAGCAGCGACAGCGAAGTAACCGCCCAAATCAAACTGGACGAGACCGCTGCCACAGTAGCTATGATTTACCCCAACCCCTCTAACGGTGACATGGTTAACCTCTTCATGGAAAACCTCACCGATGACGTAGTGGTGGTGGATGTAATCGACATGTTCGGTCGTGTTGTATTCGCCCAGCAATACACGGTAGAAGGAGCACTGAACACCGTGATTACCTTCGACAACCAGCTCGCAGGCGGTATGTACCTGGTGAACATTTACACCCACGAAGGTGTAATCACAGAGCGCCTGATGGTTCAGAAATAACGGATTCATCCGTGCTATAAAAAGTCCCCCGGTTTCGGGGGACTTTTTTTTTTGCCCAACCGCCGGGAATCTCAACGCTTGATGGTCCGTTTGCGTATTCGGTTGAACCCGTCCGAATCTCTTAACGGTAGAAAACCCTTGAGACAGTCCTCACGGAATCAGCCCCTACAGAGATAAATCTGATAGGGTCAGCATGCTGACGGCTTCGGCAACCGGTTCCAAGGGCCCGATGCATGGTCCCTGGTCTCCAAAGCATCTCCAATAGTGCAAAGGGTGCAGAAGCCATTTACGCCCCGCAAAGGGCGCAGGTTGACGGGACTGGGGCTGCCAGGGCACTGGCCCGCTGAGGCTATTGCCGAAATTCGTCAAAGCCAGGCAGGTGCCGTTTTAGGCGGGATGGATTCGGGATCTTTTCGGGCAAAAAAAAACGGCGCCCTTGCAGGGCACCGTAGTTGGTTGGGTCGTGAGGGTTTCCTCCGAAAACCTATCAGGACTACCTGATTACAACATGCCCGAACCTGGCGCTGACAAGGAGTTTGCCTGTAGGGTTGCTGCCGAGCGTGCCGGATTTCTTTTCATCGGAAAAACCGGATTTGTGATACTGCTCCTTAAAAGTGGACGGCAAATCGACGTCGCCGTATTCCGATTTAGCTTCCACCATGAAACTGCACCCTGCGTCGAGGGTCACCGACAAGTCACCATACTCAGCATCCAGCGAAAGGTTTTTACATGACGGAGCGACATGGGAGATCTTCACGTCCCCGAAGTCCGACTCGCAGCGGGTGTCATTATTGATCGAACCCAGTTCGATGTTTCCGTATTCACATTTGAAAACACCTCCGCCAGCATACTTGATGTTGGCATTGCCAAACTGAACCTTCAGATCGTTGTTGGCAGACAGGAGTTTGTTGGCGGCAAAGGAACTGTATTCTACCAACAACTGGCAAGGGCCGGAAAGGTCAGACAGGATAAGGTCTCCAAAATTGAAGCTGCCGGTGAGCGAGGCGCCTGCCGGCACCTTCATGTCCACTTCTACATTGAATTTTTCGTTACGCGTGGTTACCAGTGACTTGGTAACGACTGAGAAAGCGACCTTGGACTGCGTCGCTCCGAAGCCGACGTTGACTTTGTCAAACATGTCATCAGCGCGCTCCTGCGACTTGACGTTGGCCGTTACCTTGACATAGATATCAATCTTGTCAGAATCCCAGGTAGTAAGCGTGACCTTTGAAAAATTCACATCGAGGTCTACCACCACATTATTACTTACCTGCTCTGACTTCCGGTATTCCTTTATGTAGGCCTGCTGTGACCATGCCGGTACCGATATGATGCACGCGAGCATGCATACAAGGTTACAAATCCACTGTGTTTTCATCTGCTTCTGTTTTAAAATTGTTTTTAATTTTCTGGTATTTCTGAAGGCTTTCCAGGATCTGGAGCCTAAACTTGTAATTAGAGATCATGGCATCGACGAGTTTTTCGCTCGACGGGTTTTTGATAAGCATGTTTTCGAGTACCTGGTATTGTCCTTCCAACCGGCGGTTTTCATCGAGAAACTTCCTGATCTCGGCATCGGAATCATCGAGATTGGTAAACCGCGGCGACTGAAGCTTATCTTCAAAAAAACGCACCATGCGGGCGTGCTCATAAGAGATATCGGAGAGGCCGTTGACCTCATCCTCTGCGGCTATGGGGGTTGCGGCAGGTGTAAGCAGGAATGTAATTGTCACTAACAGCAGCACCGACGCGGCTGCCAGCGCGCTGTACCGGAAAAATACAATCCGCCGGTTTCGTCTGTTGTGCTGCAAGGCTTCCATCTTCGAGCGAAAACGGTCTTCGTGGCCGGAAAGCGGCTCGTATTGTGCTGCGTTAAGTGCGTCCTGCAACTGCTTTTCAAACTCATTGTGCGTATTCATGGCGTACCATCATTTTAAGTTTTTGAAGTGCTCTGGTGTATTGCGATCGGGAGGTGGATGCTGATATACCCAGCCGCCGGCCTATTTCTTCGTGGGAAAATCCCTCAATCAGGTAAAGCGTCACAATCATCCGGTATCCGCCGGGCAGGCGCATGAGCTGATCGGTTGCCTGCTCTGGCGTTAAAGGATAAGCCGTATCTTCCTGGTCCGGCACATCCATCTCCGGCAGCAGTCTCGACAATGGTGCCCGCGAGCGGATCCGGCCCAGTGCCTCATGGATGCAGATTTTTTTCTGCCAGGCCGGGTATGCCGCAGGGTCCTTCAGTGAAGCCAGTTTGCCAAACCCCTTGATTACCGCATCCTGCATAATATCTTCTGCCTGAACCCTGTCGCCCATGATGCGGTAGACAGAAGGAAAGACCTGCCGCCAGATGCGGTCATAGGCCACACGCTGTGCCCTGCGGTCTCCAGCCTTACAGCCTTTTATAATATCTGGCCAATCTTGCATGAGCTTTGTCCCCTGTTGGTTGTCGGTACTTCACCTTTAGGATACGGAGGTGGGCGAAACGCTGCACGGCCAAACCAATTATTTGTACGAGCCGGCCGGAACAGGTGCTTCCCGAACCCGCCTGTTCAGCAATGCCGGCCTCCGAAACGGGGCGGTGAAAGTGCCCTAAAGTACCGTATTCCACACCGTCGCAGACCAAAGGTGTGCTCCAAAGCGGGGCACCCTCAGCCCGCATTTTTTTGTTAGTGTATAATGTACACTTACCCTATATTGCGCGGGTAAAACGATATCCGCATGTACCATGGTGAAAAGAAAATTGTCTTTTGGGGAAATCTGGAATATGAATTTCGGATTCCTCGGTATCCAGTTCGGATGGGGCCTGCAAATGGCCAATATGAGTGCCATCTACGAATACCTCGGCGCCAGTGCGGGAGAAATACCCTTGCTATGGCTGGCCGCTCCGCTGACCGGCCTGCTGGTGCAGCCCGTGATTGGTTACCTGAGTGACCGTACTTGGCATCCGCGCTGGGGCAGACGCAAGCCCTATTTTCTGGCCGGTGCCGTGTTGGCCTCGCTTATGCTCGTCTGGATGCCCAATGCTACCTCGCTGTGGATGGCAGCCGGATTGCTCTGGATTCTCGATGCCTCTATCAACGTGAGCATGGAGCCTTTCCGTGCCTTCGTTTCCGACATGCTGCCGGAAGAACAACACACAAAGGGCTATTCCATGCAGAGTTTCTTCATCGGCTTGGGCGCGGTAGTTGCCTCTGCCCTGCCCTGGTTCTTTGCACTGGGCGGCGGCGGCGAAGTTGATCCTTGCGCTGCAGCCGTGATTCCCGCCACGGTCAAAACTTCCTTCTATATCGGTGCAGGTGTTTTCTTTCTCGCTGTGCTATACACCGTGCTCACTACGCGCGAATATCCGCCCGCTGAGGGAGAGACCCTCTCCAAAAGAAGCATAGGCGACGGTTTCAGGCAGGTTTTTGCAGGACTTTCCCAGATGCCTGATATCATGAAAAAACTGGCACTGGTGCAGTTTTTTACCTGGATGGGATTATTTCTGATGTGGTTCTTTTTCGGAGTGGCCATTACACGTTCGGTATTCGGATACAACGCAG
>DHLU01000164.1:5093-6370 GCA_002405435.1 Flavobacteriales bacterium UBA4660 | reverse complement strand
AACGTTCGGTATTCGGATACAACGATGCGCTGCAGACCTACACCCCATATTACCAGGCCTATAAGACATCAGTCTGCGCCGGACAGCCGGTAACGGGGTACGAAGATCTGATAGCCCTGACTTCGGCCGGCGACAAGACGGTATCAGCCGCCTCGCTGTCTGACGTGCACGGGCCTTTCACCGATTTTATTCAGTCAATGAAATCCAATGAGGAAAAGAGAAAGGCGGGAACCGAATGGGGTGGATTGTGCTTTGCCTTTTATTCCCTGGTTACCTTCCTGTTTGCCCTGGTGCTGCCGGCACTCGCCAAAAAAACAGGAAAGCGTAATGCCCACCTGGCCTGCCTGGCCATTGGCGGGACCGGACTCATTGCGGTTATGTTCGTTTCCAATCCTTACGCGCTGCTCGTAAGCATGGCTGCTGTCGGCATTGCATGGACCTCTATACTGGCCATGCCCTATGCTATGTTCGCCGCGCATTTGCCCCCGCAGCGTGTAGGACTGTACATGGGCATCTTCAATTTTTTCATTGTCATTCCGGAAATCATCGCCTCCCTGTGCTTCGGATGGGTGATGACGCACGTGCTGCACGACAACCGTCTGGCGGCTGTGGCTATAGGCGGTGGCATGCTCATGCTCGCCGCGCTACTCTGTCTCCGTATCAAAAACCAACATAGTACACAATCCACATAAATACCCACAACCATGAAACCATTTGCCGCTTTAATCATCAGCACCGTGCTACCCGCCACGCTGGCCGCCAATGTGAATGTACTCTTTAGGGTTGACATGTCTGAGCAGGCTGTAAGCCCCTCAGGTGTTCACATGGCAGGCTCTTTCGGGTCAGCAGGTTATCCACAGTGGAATCCATCAGGCATTGCGCTGACAGACGCCAACGCAGATAATATCTACGAGGTACAGTTGTCTCTGCCCGAAAACACGTACTTTGAATACAAGTTTATAAACGGCAATGCATGGGGAGCAGACGAGTCGGTTCCCGGAGCGTGCAACTGCAATGGAAACCGATGCCTTACCACAGGTGTGAGCGATGAGGTCAGGCCGGTGTTTTGTTTCGGATCGTGTTCCTTTTGTGGTTCCAATCCTCAATTCAGGAGTGTCACCTTCCGCCTCGACATGCAAAACCAGGCGGTATCGCCCAATGGTGTTCACCTGGCAGGCTCATTCGGTTTCAACCCCGCCCCCTTCAGCTATCCCATGTGGAATCCGGGCGGTATTGCTATGACCGATGCAGACGCTGACCTCGTGTATGAAGTAACA
>DHLU01000164.1:0-4995 GCA_002405435.1 Flavobacteriales bacterium UBA4660 | reverse complement strand
GATGACCGATGCAGACGCTGCCCTCGTGTATGAAGTAACGCTGCAACTGGCTGAAGGCTATTTTTTTGAATTCAAGTATGTGAACGGCAATGCATGGGGTGGAGAAGAATCAGTTCCTGCTGCCTGCAATGTGTTCTCCAACCGTTTCGTAACGGTTCCCACCGCAGCGACCGCGCTCCCTCAGGTGTGTTTTGGCTCCTGTGTCGATTGCACCCCGTTGACCAACGTTGTTTTTCAGGTGGATATGCAAGACCAGGTCGTTTCACCCCAGGGTGTACACCTGGCCGGCAATTTCGGCAATGCGGGATTACCTGTTTGGGACCCTGCGGGCATCAGCATGGACGATGGAGATGGTGACGGCGTTTACAATGTAGCATTCGACTTGCTCGAGGGGTTCACCTACGAATATAAATTCATCAACGGCAATGCATGGGGCGCCGACGAAAGCGTTCCCGGCGCATGTGCTGTAGGTTTTAACCGCAGCATCACAGTTCCCGTCAACCCCCTGGTCATTCCCGAGGTATGCTTTGCATCGTGCATTGACTGCCCCGAGCCCGGCTGCACCGATGCCGATGCTGTCAACTTCAATCCCGATGCCAACACCAACGACGGATCTTGCCTCTATCAGGTCAACCTCAGCGTGGATATGAATGCCTACAACGGAACACTGAGCGGCGTTTTTGTCGCGGGAACATGGAATGGATTTGCTACCACCACCGACCCGCTTTACGACGCAGACCTCAATGGTGTCTGGACTGCTACCCTCTTGCTCGGTGCTGGCAATTACGAGTACCTGTTTTATGCAGCTGGCGCATCAGCATTCGAATCTTTCCTCAACGGAGAACCCTGCACTGTGAATACCGGATCGGGCAACAACCGGGGATTTTCGGTCAATGACAGTCCTGTTACCCTGCCTGTGTACTGCTGGAATTCGTGCTTTGCCTGCCAGTCGGTGCCCATCACCTTTTCGGTTAACATGACCGGCATCACCCTGGCACCCGAAGGTGTGCACCTGGCCGGCAACTTCAACGGCTGGCTGCCTACACTGATGACCGACAACGGCAACAACATCTGGTCACTGACGGCGACCATGCAGGCGGGAAACAGCTATGAATACAAATTCATCAACGGCGATTTTTTGGATACGGATGCCGAAGGCATCACCGGAGGCTGTACCACCGGACCCCTTGGCAACCGCTTTTTCACCGCGCCATTCAACCCCTTCAACCTGCCAACATACTGCTATGCCCAATGCACGGCCTGTCCGCTTGAAGTCACCGTCACTTTTGGGGTAGACATGGCCAACGAGAGCATTGCACCTGAGGGGCTTCATCTGGCAGGATCTTTCAACGGCTGGAGCACTTCGGCACTGCCCATGAATTATCTCGGATACAATATCTACGAGGCATCGGTAAGCCTGCCGCCATTTACCCCTATCGAATACAAGTACATCAACGGCGATGCCTGGGGTGAAGACGAAACGGTGCCCCCTGGATGTGCGCTCGGAGGGAACCGCTACCTGACGACGGGCTTCAGCGACATACTTCTCCCGGTTGTATGCTTCGGCGAATGCGCGGCCTGCGGAGGATGCACAGACCCATTTGCCGCCAACTTCAATCCGTTTGCCGCCTATGATGATGGCTCCTGCGCCGGCCCGCTTGTCTATGGTTGCACCTACCCGGCGTCGGTGAACTTCAACCCGGCCGCCAACGTCGATGACGGGAGCTGCCTGTGTGCGGAAACCACCGACAACTGTCCGGCCGCCTTCGATGAAAACGGTGTGGTCAACGTGGGTGACCTGCTGACCTTTATGGGCTTTTTCGGGTCTTTTTGCCCGTAGAAAACGACAGGGCGTAATTTTGCGGTAATGACACGGTTACTTGTCACCTCAGCATTACCCACGGTTTATGGCCCCTTTACCCTGCAGGCCTGGAGCAGCCGGTATGAAGATTTTCCGCACCTGGTGCTGCTGAATACAGACCAACACAAGGCGGAGGTGCCCCTGGTACGCATCCATTCGGAGTGTGCAACCGGCGACTTGCTGGGCTCCACCCGTTGCGATTGCGGAGAACAGTTTGCCAGTGCCATGCGCTCCATCGAATCGGAAGGTGGCATACTCATTTACCTCAGGCAGGAAGGGCGGGGCATCGGCCTGGTCAACAAACTGAAGGCCTATAACCTGCAGGATGAGGGCATGGATACCATCAGGGCCAACCATGCACTGGGTTTTCACACCGACGAACGCCGCTACGATGAGGGTGTCGAAATCCTGAAACAAATCGGTGTGACCCGCATACGGCTGATCACCAACAACCCCGATAAAATTGATGTATTTGCCCAATCGGGCATTGAGGTAACCGAACGTGTACCGCTTCTCATAGATCCCCGCCCGGAAAACCGCCGCTACCTCGAGGTGAAAAAGGAACTGATGGGCCACCTGCTCTGAAGTTGCTGCCTGCAGTTTGTTTGTGCCTCCGGTAAGCTGCTGCATGGCTGTCTGCCCGGCGGGTAGCTCTTCCCTATCTTTGTTTACCTTCAGATGTTATGAAAACACACTATACCTGTCTCTTGCTGCTGTGCGCCCTATACGCACACGCACAAACCCCCTGCGTAGACGGCTTTGCCGGACCCTACCCCTGCGAAAACATCGACCTGCTCTACTTCATGCAGCCCTCACAGTTCGGAGGAGGCACGACCAATGAGGTGTGGGGATGGGTTGACCCCAACTCCGGTAAAGAATACGCCCTGTTGGGCAAAAGCAATGGCGTGGCCTTCATTGACCTGTCTAATCCGCTGAATCCGGTTTATCTGGGCACCCTGCCGCCGCACACGGCCAACTCCACCTGGCGCACGTTGCGGGTATACAACAACCACGTATTTGTAGGCAGCGAAGCGAGCGGCCACGGACTGCAGGTTTTTAACCTCATGCAACTCGCCTCCGTGACCAATCCGCCGGTAACCTTCGCCGAATCGGCCTGGTACAACGGCTTCGGCCGCTGCCATTCGCTGGTCATCAATGAAGCTACCGGGTACCTGTATGCATGTGGCACCAATACCTTCAGCGGCGGCCTGCACATTGTGAACATTCAGAATCCACTGGCACCCGTGCTGGCAGGCAGCTACAGTCTCAGCGGTTACACCCACGAGGCACAGGTCGTCATGTACAACGGTCCTGATACCGAGCACGTGGGCAAGGAAATCGTATTTTGCTACAATGGCAATTCGGATAAGCTGGTGATTGTAAATGCGACCGACAAAACCGATGTGGTCAAAATCAAGGATGTCACCTATCCGCTGGCCGGCTACCCTCACCAGGGCTGGCTGGATCCGACCCAGCGCTACCTGGTTATGGATGACGAACTCGATGAGTACAATGGACTGGTCAACAACACCCGTACCCTGATCTGGGACATGCTAGACCTGAATAATCCCGTTTACATGGGCGATTTTCTGGCTGCTACCGAATCGGTTGACCACAACCAGTATATCATCGGCAACCTCGACTTTCAATCCAACTACACAGCGGGTCTGCGTATTCTCGACATCACCAATATTGCGGCAGCTAGCCTCACTGAAGTAGCCTACTTCGACCACTACCCCTACGATGACAATCCGACCTTCGATGGCACCTGGATGAATTATCCCTTTTTCGAAAGTGGCGTCATACCCGTGACGGATATAGACTACGGGCTCTTTATTCTCAAGCCCAATTTCATACAGGTATCTGAAGACAGTTTCACGCTCTGCAGCAACACGCCGGCCGTGCTCAATGTCAGTGCTTCGGCCGGATTTGCGGGGCCCATCAACTTCACGGTTGAAGGTCTTCCTGCAGGTGCTTCTGCATCATTTTCCTCTAATGGTATCGCTGCCCCGGCGACAGTCACCCTAACGATCAGTAACCTTCCGGCCATCAACGCCACTTACTCCGTAACCGTGAAGGCCACAGGCGCACATTTCCACTATGACCGCAAGGTTGCGCTCCAGGTCACTGCTGCGCAGTCATGGTTTGCCGACCAGGACGGCGACGGCTTCGGCTCAGGTACTGCTGTTCCCGCCTGCACGCTGCTGGCCGCCCATTCGCTGGTAGGCGGCGATTGTGATGACCTCAACAATATGGTATATCCCGGCGCGCCGGGAACCGGACAAAACCTCGACAACAACTGCAATTCGGCCGTTGAAGGCCCTGAACTGCTGTGTGCCGACCTCACCGGAGACGCGGTAGTTAACGTGGCCGATCTCCTGATTTTTATGAGTGACCTCGGTTGTGCCGGTACCTGCGTAGGCGATTTCACCAATGATAACCTTGTGAATACCAATGATTTATTGATTTTTTTGGCAGCCTTTGGCAATTTTTGCTTCTGAGGGGGCTAAAAATCTGCCTGGGATTTGAAACATTTGGGCTTCGAGGGTGGTAAAAGCCGAGGCTTCAATCCCAATTTGCTAATAATGAATAGATCATGAAAACCCCCCTATTGCTGACCATCTTTCTCCTCGCTGCGCTGATGGGTTCGGCCCAGGCGCCGCAGGTGCTTTTCTACGGTTACATCGAAGAAGGTGTATTCGAAGAAGCCGCTCCCCGCAAAAAGAGCGGCAAAGAGCCTGAATCGAAGAAATTGAGTAATGTGAAAATCTTCGTCTACGCCGGTGACTCCGTGCTTTCGACGATCGATGCCCGAAGTACTGGGTTTTATGCGGTGCTGCTCGATGCAGGTCAGAACTACCGCGTAGTGTTTGAGCGCGAGGGTTACTTCTGTAAATGCTTCGAATTGGACTGCCGCAACCTGGAATACGACACCGATGAGGGGGCCCTGAAATGCCTGACCGATGTGTCGCTGTTTAAAGCGGTTGACAATGCCGATCTGCTTTCGCTTTGCAAGGTTCCTTACGCACGGAGCAAGTATGACGCAGCGTCAAAATCGATGTTATGGGATATGGAATACACCCAAAAAGCGCGAGAAAAATTTTACGAGCTGGCTGAACCCTTCTACCTGGCTC
>DHLU01000231.1:8408-11217 GCA_002405435.1 Flavobacteriales bacterium UBA4660 | reverse complement strand
ATATCTGCGGCGACCAGCAGGCGGCCAGTGTGGCTGGCGAGGGGATGCAGATTGAAGCAGACTTTGACGCCGAAGAACTGGGCGCGAGCCTGTTTGAATTTGTAGCCACGCCCGAGCCCGGGTGCGATCCGCTGGATTGTCCCTACACCTTCCTGTGGAATTTCGGCGATGGCACTACCGGTGAAGGTGCCGTGGTACAGCACCAGTTTGACGGCTTTTCACAGTATACCACGATGCTCACGGTGGTCAATGAGATTGGGTGCACCAGTAATGCCTTCTATACCGTAACCGCGCCCATCGTCATCTACATACCCAACAGTTTCACCCCCAATTTTGACGGCGTAAACGATGCGTGGTTTGTGGTGGGATCCAACATCCGCGAATATGAGTGTATGGTCTTCAATCGCTGGGGAGACATGGTTTTTGAGAGCACCGACATTGCGCAGCCCTGGACGGGCAACACGGATGGCGGTGGACACTTCGTGCCCGACGGTGTGTACACCTATTTCATCAAAGTAAAGGGTTACGAAGGTGATGCCTTTAAGCGCACAGGCTCGGTGACCGTGCTGCGCTGATGCAGTTCGCTTCGTCAGTGGGTTGACCCGTGAGAAACCACGGGCACTAAAAATACCTGCTCTTGTGAAGGGCTAGGAGCAAATGTGCCACGCTCAGTTGTCGTGCTCCCGCACGCCGGGAATCGGCTCTCCCGGAACGATGATTTCTTCAACTACGGGCAGTCCTGCCAGTTTGTCGAGGTCAGGTTGACCGGCATCTACCCAGGCAGTGTACCAGAGGCTGCCGATAGAAAGCACAGCGGTGCGCATGCGTCGCTCAACCTGTCCGTCGAGCATTTCGGTGTACTTGCGCGAATAGGGCTCGGAATACACCTTCATGTTGGACGCCCCGCGTGTTTCAAAGGAATACTTGGCATCCGCCGGGAATTTGCTGTTGAGGTCAGCCTCAAAACTCAGCACACTGTCAACGGCCGCGTAGGATTCTTCCACGCGGTCCCATATGAAGTTGAGCGGGGAAGACAGGTAGGTGGCTTTACCCACAAAAAAGTCGTAGTCTTTGGCGTACAGTTCTGGCAGGCGTGATTCCCAGAAGCCGTGTATGCCCCGCTGGCCGGTCTTCTGGCCGTTGTAGTTGCTGGTGGTGTGCAGGGGCACATGGGCATCGCCCACGTAATGGCCGAGTTCGGCACTCAGCCGCAAAATCTGGGTGATGTTTTCTTCGCGGAAGGCCTTGGTCAGCCGGAGGGTCATCAGGTTGACATGCCAGGGAACAATGCCGTTTGCACGCAGGGAGTCTTCCCCGAATTTTTCCACTGCTTCTGTCCATCGCCGGGGAATCAGATCGAATGGGTTGCAGTTAGGGTCGCCACCGCAGTAGTGGTCGGCATCGAGGTAGTGGCATTCGGCTTCGCCTTTGATGCCATAACGCCGCTTGTCTGGGTCTACGCTATGTTCGATGATATAGTCTATGTGCTTCTTGTAGAACCCGAACATGGGTTCAGGAAGCGTATACACCGCAATTTCGTTAATTTTCTTATGCCCAAAAAATCCCCAATGGGGCGGAGGTAACTGGTATGCGCCGAGCAGCACCAGCAGCAGAAAGGCCAACAGGCTGCGCAACATGGTCATACCTGCACGCCGTTTGCGCGGAGCTGTTTGGGTTGATATTCCAGTTTGACCAGTGCGCCATTCTTCAGAATGGGAATTGTGGGCACGGTATTGAGCGTGAGGCAATATTTGACATCGCGGGTGATGTTCAGTTTAATCAGTCTCCGCCGGTGCGATGATGACCTCAAAAAACTCCACAGGTGCTCGCGTGCCGAGCGGTAGATGAATTTTGCCGCTACAGTGCTGTCTTCATCGCTCCTGAACTTCCGTGTCTCCAGCAGGGCATCGGCGATGGCACCGCCACAGATGGTGTCTTCGAGGTTTACTTTGTCTTTCCAGCCGCTGGCGATAATGAGGGTGTTTTTGTGCTGCTCGATGAGGTACTGGCAGAGAATTTCGAGGTTGTTGAGGCAGCCGATCACTACGGTGGGCATGTCGCTGGCTATCTGAATGGCGCGTGTACCGTTGGTGGTGGTGAGCACGATGGTCTTTCCGCGCAGTGCAGGATCCATATAGGCAAATGGAGAGTTGCCGAAATCAAATCCTTCCACAACCTCTCCGTCGCGCTCAGCTGCGGCAATAAAGCCCCTTCCCAGGTATTCGCGGGCTTCGTCGAGTGTAGAGACAGGAATGATACTGGCGACTCCGCAGTGCAGTGCCGTGGTGATAGCGCTGGTAGCACGCAATACATCGATGATTACGGCAATTTCAAATTTTTCCTTGTACAGGTGGTACTGACCGGGTGAGTAGCAGACTTCTACCAGTTTTCTTTCGGAGACCGGAATCATGCACGGGCGTTTAGGAGGGTTGGACCTGTTTGTAAAAGGGCAGGGAAGTGACGCGGGCTTCGAGCAGTTTTCCGCGCACGCTCACATAAATGGTTGCACCGGGCTGGCCCAGTCCTGAGGGCACGTAAGCCATTCCGATAGGTTTATTGAGTGACGGGCTTTGCGTTCCGCTGGTTACTACACCGATGGTTGAGCCATCCTTGTCCGTCACGGGGTAGCCATGCCGGGGAATTCCTTTGTCGAGCAATTCGAAGCCGACGAGTTTCCTTGCGGCGCCTGACTTTTTCTGTTCCAGCAGGGCCTCATGGTTGGTGAATGGTGTGGTGAATTTGGTAATCCAGCCCAATCCGGCTTCAATGGGAGAGGTCGTGTCGTCGATGTCGTTTCCGTATAGGCAAT
>DHLU01000231.1:8108-8327 GCA_002405435.1 Flavobacteriales bacterium UBA4660 | reverse complement strand
GGTCGTCGATGGCGTTTCCGTATAGGCAAAAACCCATCTCGAGCCTGAGCGTGTCGCGGGCACCGAGTCCGGCAGGCCTTACGCCGAATGAAGCACCGGCTTCAAATACTTTGTTCCAGATGTCAGCGGCTGCTTCATTGCGCATATACAATTCAAAGCCGCCCGCTCCGGTGTATCCGGTGGCCGAAACGATAATGTCTTCATGGCCCGCAAACTTTC
>DHLU01000231.1:7547-7766 GCA_002405435.1 Flavobacteriales bacterium UBA4660 | reverse complement strand
TCTTTTTCAATGTTGGAGGCATTCACTACCAGCAGGTAACGGTCAGCCGCCATCCTGTACACGAGCAGGTCGTCTACAATTCCGCCGGTTTCGTTTGGAAGGCAGCTGTACTGAACCTTGCCGTCGAAGAGTTTCGAAGCGTCGTTGCTCGTGACGCGCTGGATCAGGTCGAGCGCTTCGGGTCCTTCCAACAGAAATTCACCCATGTGGCTCACATCA
>DHLU01000231.1:5674-7387 GCA_002405435.1 Flavobacteriales bacterium UBA4660 | reverse complement strand
CATGTGGCTCACATCAAAGACGCCCAGTGCATTGCGCACTGCATGGTGTTCTTCAATCAGACCGGTGTATTGAACGGGCATCAGGTATCCGGCGAAGGGTACCATTTTTGCTCCGAGTGACTTATGCACTTCGGTGAGTGCGGTGTTTTTTAGTGCTGTAGTGGTCTCCATTACATGTTGCTTCTTCGGCATTATCCCGCCGCTTTAGCCTCGCAAATTAAAGGAAGAATGCCGAATGGGCGTTTTCAGGGTCAAATGGGCCCTGATGCGGTCAGTTATTTTCTTTTACGTAATCCAGTACCTGTCTGATGAGGTGAACCCTGTCTTTGCCACGCACGTTGTGCGCATGGCCCGGATAAAGGAAGGTGTCGATTTGCACCTTGTTGTCCACGCAGGCCTTCACAAAGCGCATGTGGTGCTGCAATACCACCACGTCGTCGTCCATGCCGTGGATCATCAACAACTTGCCTTGCAGGTTCTTCACAATCCGGCTCAGGTCTGCAGCGGCATAACCTTCGGGGTTCTGCGCAGGTGTATCCATATAGCGCTCTGTGTACATTACCTCGTAAAGGTTCCAGTCAATCACCGCACCGCCGGCAACACCAGCCTTGAAAGTGCCGGGCGCTTTCAGCATCAGTGCCGTTGTCATAAAGCCTCCGAAGCTCCATCCGTGCACTGCCATGCGCGTGCTGTCCACAAAAGACTGTTGTTTCAGCCAGGCCACGCCGGCAAGCTGGTCTTCGAGTTCTGCCGTTCCCAGCTGCCTGTAAATGGCCTGTTCGAAGGCCTCTCCGCGGTGTGCAGAACCCCTTCCATCGAGGGTGAACACCAGGTATCCCTCTTCGGCGAAGTGGTTCATCCAGAGCGAGGCTCCGCCGAGCCAGTTGTTGGTGACAAGCTGCACATGCGGTCCGTTGTAGACGTAGACGAGAACCGGATATTTTCGGGTTGGATCAAAATCGCTTGGTTTGATGAGGCGGCACCATAACGCGGTGCCGTCGGTGCCGTTTACCGTAAACAATTCTGTTTGGCCGTAGCGCTTCTCTTGCAAGGGATTCGGCGAGGTAAGCAGGTTGCGCTCCACCTTGCCCGAGGCGCTGAGCAAGTCGGTTTTTGAAGGCACCTCGAGGTTGGAGTAAGTGTCGAGCAGATATTGACCGGAGCCGCTTAGTTGCCCTTGGTGCACCCCGGGCGTGTCGCCGCAGCGTGTCATTTGCATATCAGGCAGGTTAATCCTGTAAATGTGCACCTCTGTGGGATTGATACCGCGCGCATGCACGAAGACCGATGCTCCGAGTGGATCGAAACCGATAATATCATCGATCTCAAATGCAGCGCGGGTAGAACCGAGAAGCACGCCATCGGTGTTGTACCGGTAGAGGTTATTGAAACCATTGCGCCGGGAAAACCACAGGAATTCGCGCGGATTACCGGGAATGAAATGCACCGGCTGCTCAGGCTCGCACCATTGTTCGTCTGATTCCGTAAAAAGGGTGCGCACAAAAGTTCCGGTAGTCGCATCGAAGCACATCAGCTTTATCTGGTTGGTATCCCGGTTGAGCCAGGCGATGTACAGAGAGGTGCCTGAAGGATCCCAGGCGAGGTTGGTCAGATAAAACTGGTCGCCCGAAAGGCCTTCAGGCAACATGAGGTACACGGTTTTTCCGTCGGTCACATCGTACACGCCCACGCTCACCGATTCGCTCTGACCAC
>DHLU01000231.1:0-5554 GCA_002405435.1 Flavobacteriales bacterium UBA4660 | reverse complement strand
TTCGCTCTGACCACCAGCCATTGGATAGCGGATGTTTTTGGCGGTAGCCGGAAGGCTGTTAAACTGGGTAATGGGATACTCCGCGACGCGTGACTCGTCTTTTTGATAAAAAGCGATTTTGCCGCCATTTCCGCTCCAGAATATTCCCTGGCTGATGCCGTATTCATTGCGCGAAACCGATTGTCCGGCTACTTGTCCGGCAGGCAAACGCGTGATGGCGGTTTCCTGTCCGTTAACCATCGCGTAGAGGTTGTTTTCGCGGGTGAAGGCCAGCCGCCCCGAGGCCGGATGGTAGGTGTCGTTGGCCGAATTCTTGCCGGCCATGAGTACCGTGCGCACTGTGCGGGTTTTGACATCCCCTTCTATGTAGGAGCCCTCGTGGATAAACCAAAACCGCAGGCCTTCCAGCCAGTTCAGTGCAGGCATGGCCGACAGCGCAGTACCGCCTTTCCACTGGTTCAGTTCTCTCAGGGTAAAGAGGGTGGAGACTGCGCCACGGGTCGTAGTATGCACTACGGCCGAGTCTTGCACATGCACATAGGCATCGCTGCCCGGAAGCCATTGCAACTGATCGAGCGTACGTGGAGCAAATTGCCTGAACTGGCCGGTCACGGCCTCTTCAAGGGTGAGCTTTTGCTGGGCGAAACCGGTGAGCGTGGCCGTGAACAGGAGCAGGGCGGAAAGGGTCTTTTTCAAGGGTATGCGGTCTTTAACGGTATGCGGTTTTTGTCATGGCCACCGGAGCCTGTGGCGGTGATGGCTGCGAAAACGTGTTGTTTCGTGCGGGGTGGCCTGCCATGCCGGCAAAGCCGCGGCCGTCCGAGGCGCACAAAACTAAGTAAGCCATGGCCAGGGTGCTGCAGGTGGCTGGCAGCATGGCCCGCCCGTCTCGCCTTCGTCCTTTTTGTCTTCCGGGGGTTTTGGGGTCTAAATGGTTGTCGCTGCCCCTGCGGACGCTTTCGCGGCTTACTTTTGCGCTGTTATGGCCACCAAGCATGAGTTGCTGATCACGCGAAACGCAGAGTCCGCGTTTCAGGATATTATACGCTTCACGCAGGAAGTGAGTCTGGTGGCTGCGGAGCGCCTCCGGGTCAAGATTCTTCATAAGCTGCACGGACTCCAGCACCATCCCGAACAGGGCAGCCGGAAGGTGGAGGGCATGGCCGAGCAAGGCCTGCGTTTCGTAACGGTTTCCAATTGTAAAATCTTCTTTACGGTAAAAAACCAGCAGGTCTTCGTGCACGACCTTCTTGTCGACCGGGGCAAGTAGGCCTGTGGCCGGAGATACCCCGGCGGGTATGCTGATAATTCCGGGGGCATTTGCTTGATCGTCAAAAGGGAATTCCTATTTTTACCTCACACTTCAGGAGGTTCTTTATGACGCAGGTAAGTTTTCCGTCCGATCCGGCTCAGTTATCCGACCAAATGGCATGGATAAATGGTAAATCGTTTCCCATTGTGCCGGGCGAAACCATATTGGCATTTGTGCGCAGAAATTTCGGGAAGGACTTTGTGCCGACCCTTTGCGATGCGCCCAACCTGGATCCTTTCGGGGCTTGCCGCGTTTGCAGCGTAGACGTTGCGCTGGAGGCCAACGGCCGCACCCGGGCCGTCGCCTCGTGCCACACCCCGGTGCAGAAGGGTATGCACATTGCTACCGACTCTGAAAACATTCAACGGCTGCGCAAGAACATCATCGAGCTGGTGCTCACAGATCATCCCCTCGACTGTCTGACCTGCGAGGTAAACAACAACTGCGAATTGCAGACGGTGGCTGCCCAGGTGGGCGTGAGAAAGGTGCGTTATCCGGAAGGAAAAAACCACCTTGATAAGGAGAAAGACCTCAGCCATGCCTACATGACCAGCGATTTTTCAAAGTGTATCAACTGTTTTCGTTGTGTTAGGGCCTGCGACGAGGTGCAGGGGCAGTTTGTCTTGTCTATGGCCGGTCGGGGTTTTGATTCCCATATTGTGAAAGGGTTTGAACAAACCTTCGCCGAGAGCGACTGTGTCAGTTGCGGGGCCTGCGCCCAGGCTTGTCCGACCAGTGCCATCAGCGATATTTTTGAATCAAAGTCGGTCAGCTACGAGCGCAAAGAGCGCACCGTATGTACGTACTGTGGTGTCGGTTGCAACCTCGAGGTAGCGGTACACGGAGGGAAGGTAAAATCCATACAGGCGCCCTACGACGCGGCCTCTAATGGAGGGCATACCTGCCTCAAGGGACGCTATGCATTCAGTTTTTACAACCATCCAGACCGCATCCGGACGCCCCTGATTCGCGACGCACACGGCGAATTGCAGCCGGCCACGTGGGATGAGGTTTATGGCTATCTGGCGGAAAAACTCACCCGTATAAAAAACGATTTCGGACCCGACGCCATCGCCGGAATTTCTTCGGCGCGATGCACCAATGAAGAGAATTACCTCATGCAGAAATTTATGCGCGCGGTAATCGGCACAAACAACATCGATTCTTGCGCCCGCGTGTGCCATTCCCCTACAGCCCTTGGCATGCAGCGTACATTCGGAACCGGCGCTGCCACCAACTCCATCGTTGACCTTAAGTACACCGATTGCATGATGGTAATCGGCGCGAATCCGACGGATGCACACCCCGTAACCGGAGCCAAGATCAAACAGCAGGCAATCAAAGGCAAAACGCTCATCGTCATTGAGCCCCGGAAGACCGAATTGGTGAAATATGCCCAATACCACCTGCAGTTGCGCCCCGGTACCAACGTGGCGATGCTCAACATGTTGTTGTATTACATCATCGGAGAAGGCCTCGAAGACAAACAGTTCATCGCACTGCGAACCGAAGGCTATGAGGCATTCCGGGAGCAGGTGATGGCCCAGGATATAGCCGAGCTGGAGCGTATCACAGGAGTAGACCGCACACTGGCAAGGGCCGCGGCGCTGGCCTATGCGAAGGCGCCCAACGCCATGAGTTTTCACGGTCTCGGTGTCACCGAGCATTCACAGGGAACCTATACGGTGATGCTTATTGCCGACCTGGCCATGATTACCGGAAATATCGGTCGCCGTGGGGTCGGAGTGAACCCACTGCGCGGGCAAAACAACGTGCAGGGTGCTGCAGATATGGGTTGCCAGCCTCACCAGGGAGCCGGTTATCTCGACGTGACCCAACCGGAAATGCACGCTAAGTATGAGGCCTTTTACAATGCCAAGCTACCCATGCACATAGGCTATAAGATTCCGCAGATGTATGATGCGTCGCTGAACGGTAAACTCAAGGCATTGTGGTGCATCGGTGAAGACATGGCACAGACAGACCCCACCACCCACCACGTGGTGGCGGCACTGAAAAACCTCGAGCTGTTTGTGGTGCAGGAAATCTTCCATACGGAAACGACCAAACTCGCCCATGTGGTGCTTCCCGGCGCCTCCTTCCTCGAAAAGAGCGGAACCTTTACCAATGGTGAGCGCAGGATTCAGCGGGTGAATAAGGTGGTTGAACCCCTCGAAGGAACTAAACCAGACGGACAGATCGTGGCCGAAATGATGAACCGTATGGGGTACCCGCAACCGGCGTACGACCCGAAAACGCTGCTGGAGGAGATCGCCGGTATTGTGCCCTTCTTCGAAGGCGTGGTCTGGGACGAGCTCGGTGACAACGGAAAACAATGGCCCGTGCGGAAGGGCGGTGATGATACCGAGATCCTGCACGTGGACAGTTTCAAGCGGGGCAAGGGTAAATTCATTTACAATGCCTGGAAGGAGACCCAGGAATTGGTGCAGCATGGAAAGGAATACCCGTACATCATTACCACCAACCGCGAACTGGAGCACTACAACTGTGGCACCATGACGCGCCGAACGAACAATGCCAAAATTCTGAAAGAAGATTTTCTGTTGATCAACCCGGAAGATGCCGCCAAACACCGGATCAGTGAGGGTGACTTTGTGTGCGTAGAGATTGCGCGGGGCAAGGTCGACGTGAAGGCCAGAATCAGCGACCAGGTGAAACCCGGAATTCTGTCTTCCACCTTCCATTTCCCCGACATCATGATGAACAACATCACCAGCAGTGTGACCGACAGCGAGGCCATGTGTCCGGAGTACAAGGTAGTTGCAGTAAATATCAGAAAAAGCAAGGGAAGGAAAAGGGCGGAAGCGGAGCAAAATGATCTGGCTGGCCGTTAGGCACATTCGTGTTACGGCATGCGTAACCGGTTGTTCCCGTCATCGTAACTGACCTTAAGCAAGCCATCGGTCCGGTTGTAGCAGATTTCACTCCACGGAGTATCCAGTGATTCGGGTTGCTGCCCGCCTACCACCACGAGGCAGTATGGGGTGGGGATCTCCAATGGGTCGCAGAAGATATACCCCCCCACCAGGTTTGTCCTTCAGGTAGAACAAGTATTCCCGTTCATTCATGAGAGGTTAATCGTTCAGAGCCAGGGAACTTCCCATTTTTGGGTTTCCTGCAGGGCAAGCAACACAAGTTAGTTTTCCGGTCATGTAAAGACCATCTGCTCCTCCGGCTATAGACGAGAGAGCCTGTCTGGAATCTATGTCAATGGTCTCTTTTTACACCTTTTCCACTTATCCTTTACCAAAATTTGAAGCAATGGGCACTCCTTAATTTTTTGTTCAGGCCACACAAAGGATTGCAGAAATAGCCTCATCACACGGACGCCAGATTGGCTTTGGCGATTGATGGACCGACAACACGGGTAAATAATTCACAGTGCTACCTGCTATCCGGAATGTTGCTTTATACCGCGGTTAACAAACGCCAAACCCAAATGACATAAACATAAGCAGGTCTGAAATATTCACAACGCCGTTTCCATCAAAATCAGCACAACCGCCACTGGTGGTGCCAAAAGAAGCCATAAAAGCAATAAGATCGGAAACGTTTACGACTCCGTTATTGTTGACATCATATCCCTGACAGTTGTTGCCGAGAAACGCATACTGGCTTTCAACCACACAACCTGTTTCCGCATCGGTTACCACGAGGTTGATATAGCCATAGCCACCGTCGAAATCAATATTATTGTTTAGAATAGTTGCGTTCAACCAGGTTGGAACTGACCATTCATAACCAAAGTTTCCACTTCCACCGGAGACGGTGGCGGTCACGGAGGCACCCTGGCAGGGATTGAGCGGGTCTGCGTACGGGGTTTCGGTGAAGGAGACTGAAAATGCCGTACTTGGAACATCCAGTTCCATATTGAGATAGCTAATTGATAATCCCGGTAAAGCAGGGGGTGCAAGCAGACAGTAGTTGATTCCGGCTCCAATTCCTATGACACAACCGTCGGCTGAAGGTAATCCTGAACACGCAAATGTGCTACCCAGCCATTCGGGTGAACTGATGCAGATGGTACCTGAAGAGGACCCGGTGCATCCTGACGGGGTAATGGTGAAGTCGCCTTCATCGGGGCAGTTGCCCAGTGTTACCTGGTAACAATGCCATACCAGGTCTGAAGTGAGGGCCATAAGGACATAGTTGCCGGGATAGTCCATTGAGCCGGTCCAAAAGGGAGTTGTTGGCGGTAATCCGGGCGTTGGGCCGGTTCCG
>DHLU01000052.1:13108-13591 GCA_002405435.1 Flavobacteriales bacterium UBA4660 | reverse complement strand
CGAACACCGCGAAGTCTACAAGAAGCAAACCGGTGGACGCGGTAAGTTCGCCGATATCAAGGTGAAGATTTCTCCGAATACAGACCCGGAAAAACCCGGACTGGCGTTCGTCAACTCGATCAAGGGTGGTAACGTTCCCCGGGAATTTATTCAGTCAGTGGAAAAAGGCTTCAAGGAAGCCATGAACAATGGTGTACTGGCCGGCTACCCGCTCGACGGCATGAACGTAGAACTCATCGACGGCTCCTTCCACGCGGTTGACTCCGACGCACTCTCCTTCGAATTGTGCGCGAAAATGGCCTACCGCGAGGCACTGGGACGCTGCAAGCCGATCATCCTCGAGCCCATCATGAAACTTGAAGTGGTGACGCCCGAGCAAAACATGGGTGATGTAATCGGTGACCTCAACATACGCCGCGGCATCATAGTTGTATTTGGTTAGGTTAAGGGTTCCACCGTGATCTACTCCAAGGTGCCGCTGAG
>DHLU01000052.1:12535-13046 GCA_002405435.1 Flavobacteriales bacterium UBA4660 | reverse complement strand
TGTAATCGGTGACCTCAACAAACGCCGCGGCATCATAGAAGGAACCGGAGAGCGCAACCGTGCCACCGTGATCAACGCCAAGGTGCCGCTGAGCGCAATGTTTGGCTATGTGACCGACCTGCGCACCATCACCTCAGGCCGCGCCACCAGCACCATGGAATTTAGCCACTTCGCCCCTGCGCCCAGCAACATCGCAGAAGAAGTAATTGCCAAAGTAAAAGGAAAAGCAAACGCATAATAAAAGCCCAGATGGCTCAGAAAATAAGAATCAAACTGAAGTCTTACGACCACAACCTGGTAGACAAGTCTGCCGAGAAAATCGTGAAGACGGTGAAGGTAACCGGTGCAGTGGTCAACGGCCCTATTCCGCTGCCCACCGACAAGCGCATTTACACCGTGCTGCGTTCACCCCACGTGAACAAGAAGGCCAGGGAACAGTTCGAACTCAGCAGCTACAAACGCCTGCTGGATATCTACAGTTCCTCCGCCAAGACCGTGGATGCGCTGATGA
>DHLU01000052.1:8478-12408 GCA_002405435.1 Flavobacteriales bacterium UBA4660 | reverse complement strand
CAAGACCGTGGATGCGCTGATGAAGCTTGAGTTGCCGTCGGGCGTGGAAGTAGAAATCAAAGTGTAGTGTAACAACGTTAATAACCAGTCACATGCCAGGATTAATTGGAAAAAAGGTCGGAATGACTAGCATCTACGGTGCCGCTGGAAAGAATATTCCATGCACAGTGATAGAGGTTGGTCCATGTGTAGTCACCCAGGTGAGGACCCTCGACAAGGACGGATACCAGGCCGTTCAGCTTGCCTTCGGCGAAAAGAAGGAAAAACATACCAGCAAACCCATGCTCGGTCACTTCAAGAAAGCCGGTACAACCCCTAAAAGGTTTCTGGCCGAGTTTCACGACTTCAGTGCTGAGATCAAGACCGGTGATACCCTCACCGTGGATGCTGTCTTTGCAGAAGGGGAAAACGTGGATGTGATTGGCACTACCAAGGGTAAAGGTTTTCAGGGTGTTGTAAAACGTCACGGTTTCGGCGGTGTGGGAGAAAGCACCCACGGCCAGCACAACCGTCTGCGTGCGCCGGGCTCCATGGGTGCCTCGTCAGACCCCTCACGTGTATTTCCGGGCAAGCGCCTCGGTGGTCACGATGGTCATGCGCGCCGCACCGTTCAAAACCTCAGTATTGTTAAGGTCATGCCCGAAGAAAACCTGCTTTTCATAAAAGGAGCGATTCCGGGTCACAGTGGATCAACCGTTTATATCGTGAAGTAATGCAACTCGAAGTACTCAATACCTCAGGTCAGAAGACCGGCAAGAAAATTACCCTTGACGATGCGGTTTTCGCCATCGAGCCCAACGATCATGCGATCTACCTCGATGTGAAACGTTTTCTGGCTGCCCAGCGCACCGGAACGCATAAAACCAAACACCGCGGTGAAGTCTCCGGGTCAACACGCAAACTGCACCGCCAGAAAGGCACCGGCGGATCGCGTAAAGGGAGCATCAAAAACCCACTGTTCCGTCAGGGCGGAAGTATTTTCGGTCCGCAGCCGCGCGATTACGATATCAAGGTAAATAAAAACACCACGCGCCTGGCCCGTAAAAGTGCCCTCTCCTACAAGGCCCGCAACGGCGGTATTACCGTCATTGATGCACTGGCCTTTGAGAAACCGCGCACGCGTGAATTTGCTGACCTTGTAAAAAATCTCAACCTGGCGGGGAAAAAATCGCTGTTCCTCATCCCCGAGCAGAGCGACAACGTGTTTCTCAGCAGCCGCAACATTCAGAAAGCCCATGTGCAGGTGGCTAACTACCTCAACACCTACGACATCATGAACAGCAACCACATCGTGCTGGTAGGCAATGCGCATGAAGTGGTTACCCAACTGCTCAACAAATAACAACGGACCATGAAAGAGATCCTCATCAAGCCACTGGTCACCGAAAAGATGACCAACATCAGCGAGAAGCACAACAAGTTTGGTTTCATCGTTCATGTGGATGCCAACAAAATCGAGATCAAAAAAGCGGTTGAGAAAGCCTATGGCGTCACCGTTGAGCAGGTCAATACCCTCCGTTACGATGGCAAACGCAAATTCCGCTACACCAAAACCGGTGTTACGGAAGGACGGAGCAAGCCTTACAAAAAAGCGATCGTTAAACTGAAAGTCGGCGATACCATCGACTTCTACGCCAACATGCAATAATCAAGCACCGAATTACGCCATGGGAATTAAAAAGCTTAACCCGACAAATGCCGGCTCGCGCCATAAGATAGCGCATACGTTTGATGAACTGACGACCGACCAGCCGCACGCACCGCTGCTGGTTCGCCTGAAGAAGACCGGCGGCCGCAACAACACCGGTAAGCGCACCATGCGCCATATTGGTGGCGGCCACAAACGCCACTACAGGCTGGTAGATTTTAGACGTGACAAACACGATGTGAGTGCCAAGGTGCTCACCGTAGAATATGATCCCAACCGCTCAGCACGCATCTGCCTGCTGGAGTATGCAGACGGAGAAAAGCGCTACATACTGGCCCCACAGGGTATCCGTGTCGGACAGACCGTCATGAGCGGAAGCACTGCAGCCCCCGAAGTCGGAAACACCCTGTTTATGCGTGACATTCCGCTTGGAACTGTCATTCACAACATCGAGGCCATGCCCGGTCGCGGTGGTGCTATCGCCCGCAGTGCCGGAAGTTTTGCCCAGCTCAGCGCCCGCGACGGCATCTACGCCATCCTGAGCATGCCTTCAGGCGAAACGCGTAAGGTGCTCGCAGACGGACTGGCTACCATCGGTGTGGTGGGCAACGCAGAACACAACCAGGTGCGCAGCGGTAAAGCCGGTCGCACACGCTGGCTCGGCAGAAAGCCCCGTGTACGCGGTGTAGCCATGAACCCGGTAGATCACCCCATGGGTGGCGGCGAAGGCCGTGCCTCCGGAGGTCACCCCCGCTCAAGAAAAGGCAAGGTTTCCAAAGGCCTGAAAACACGCCAGCCGAAGAAGCCTTCATCCAAATTCATCATTGAAAGAAGAAAGAAATAACCAGTAAGCCATGCCAAGGTCGTTAAAAAAACCACCATTCGTTCACATCAGCCTCCAGAAGAAGGTTGACTCCGCCCAGTCATCGGGTAAAAAGAACGTCATCAAAACATGGAGCCGCACCAGCACCATCACGCCTGACTTTGTAGGCCTGACCATCGGTGTGCATAACGGGAAGCAGTTTATTCCCGTGTACGTGACGGAAAACATGGTAGGACACAAACTGGGAGAGTTCGCACCTACCCGCAAATACAGCGGACACTCCGGCAACAGGAAAGACGAAAAGAAATAAACGCCAAACGTCAATACGTTAACAGATACACAACATGGGCGCACGAAAAAGAGAAATGGCTAACCGCCTCAAGGCTGACAAAAAAGTCACCGCAGTGGCTAAGCTGAACAACGAACCCTCCTCACCCCGCAAGATGCGGCTGGTGGCGGATATTATCCGCGGCAAAGACGCATTCCACGCGCTGAACCTGCTGAAGTTCACCCGCCGGCATGCCGCCATCCCGATGGAAAAACTGCTCCGCTCAGCCATTGCAAACTGGCAGGCCAAAAATGAAGGAGAAGACGCTTCAAAGGTTTCGCTGTATGTGAAAGATATTTTGGTTGACGGCGGCCGCACCCTGAAGCGGATCAGTCCTGCACCCCAGGGCCGCGCGCACCGCATACGCAAGCGCTCCAACCATGTTACCATCATCCTCGACAAAAAATAAACTCACGCGCATAAACAACTCGAATGGGACAAAAATGTAACCCTATAGGAAACCGGTTAGGCTTTATTAAAGGCTGGGACAGCAATTGGTACGGCGGAAAAAACTACGGCGATAAAATTGTCGAAGACGATAAGGTCCGCAAATACCTCACTGCCCGTCTTAAGAAGGCTTCAATTTCAAAAATTGTAATTGAGCGTACCCTGAAACTGGTAACCGTCACCATCAATACCGCCCGCCCCGGTGTCATCATCGGTAAAGCCGGTACTGAGGTGGACAAGTTGAAAGAGGAATTGAAGAAGCTCACTTCGAAGGACGTGCAGATCAATATTTTCGAGATCAAGCGCCCCGAACTCGATGCGCGCCTGGTTGCCGATGGAATTGCCCGCCAGATTGAAGGCCGTATTTCTTACCGCCGCGCGACCAAGATGTCCATTCAGACCAGCATGCGCATGGGTGCTGAAGGCATCAAGGTAACGATTGCAGGCCGCGTAAACGGCGCCGAAATCGCCCGTACCGAAACGTACAAGGAAGGCAGAACCCCCCTGCACACCTTCCGCGCCGATATTGATTATGCCCACGCCGAGGCTCATACCAGCTACGGACGTATCGGGGTGAAAGTGTGGATTTGCCGCGGAGAGGTTTATGGCAACCGCGACCTCTCCCCCCACGTAGGCCAGACCGCCCAACAGAAACGCGGCCCTGGCCTCCGCCCCGATGGCAGA
>DHLU01000052.1:3858-8398 GCA_002405435.1 Flavobacteriales bacterium UBA4660 | reverse complement strand
CCCAACAGAAACGCGGCCCAGGCCTCCGCCCCGAAGGCAGAGGAGACCGTATGGACCGTGGCGGCCGCAGGGGCGGTGGTGCACGCAGAAATGAAAATTAACCGGGAGACCGATTAAGCCAGAACATCATGTTACAACCCAAAAGGACAAAACACAGAAAACAGCAGAAAGGCAAAATCAAGGGCCTTGCCACACGCGGTGCGCAGATCTCCTTCGGAAGTTTTGCAATCAAGACCATGGACGAGGGCTTTATCACCTCACGGCAGCTCGAAGCTGCGCGGGTGGCGCTGACCCGCTTCATGAAACGCGAAGGAAAAGTGTGGATACGCATATTCCCCGACAAACCCATTACCAAAAAACCTGCAGAGGTGCGTATGGGTAAGGGTAAAGGAGCGGTAGAATACTACGTCGCCGTTGTAAAACCCGGCAACATCATATTCGAAGCCGACGGTGTTCCACGCGCTACCGCTGAAGAAGCGCTGCGCCTGGCCGCCCAAAAGCTCCCCTGCAAGACCAAGTTTGTAGTTCGTCCTGACTATACCGAATAATACCGATAAGCACAGAGGCCATGAAAGCATCAGAAATCAGAAATATGACCGCAGAAATCCTCCGCGAAAAAATCGCCGAGGAGAAGGCAGCACTTGCCAAACTGAAGTTCAGCCACACCATTGCCGGTACGGAAAACCCGATGATCCTGCGCAGCAAGCGCCGCGACATCGCCCGGATGATGACCCTGTTAAATGAAAAAAATCAATCCAAATAAGACTGAGTCATGAAGAGGAACCTCAGGAAAGAGCGTATCGGTATCGTTACCTCCAACAAAATGAACAAATCCGTCGTGGTAACGGTGGAAACGAAGGTGATGCACCCCAAGTATGGTAAGTTCGTTAAGAGCTCAAACAAATTCATGGCGCATGACGAAAAACAGGAATGCGGCATCGGTGATACCGTGCGCATCATGGAAACCCGTCCGCTGAGCAAACTGAAGCGCTGGAGGATGGTGGAAGTTATTGAAAAAGCCAAGTAACGCTATAAAGTAGACAGAGCGATGATACAGAATGAATCAAGGCTGAAAGTGGCCGACAACAGCGGAGCCCGCGAAGTGCTGGTAATCCGCGTGCTGGGCGGCACACGCCGGCGCTACGCCTCCCTGGGCGACCAGATAGTGGTAACCGTAAAGGACGCGTTGCCGAGCGGAAACGTGAAAAAAGGCAGTGTGTCAAAAGCCGTAATCGTGCGGACCAAAAAAGAAGTACGCCGTGCCGACGGAAGTTATATCCGTTTTGACGACAATGCCGTGGTACTGCTCAACCCGCAGGGCGAACTGCGCGGCACCCGCATATTCGGACCCGTTGCCCGCGAACTGCGTGAAAAAGACTACATGAAAATCATCTCGCTTGCACCCGAAGTGCTCTGACCGGTGCAGCGAAAAACAGCAATACGATGTTCAAGAGATTTAAAATAAAGAAAAATGACCTGGTGGTGGTAACCGCCGGAGACCACAACGGCAAACAAGGCCGTGTGATCGAAGTCGACCGCAAAAACGACCGCGTAGTGGTTGAAGGAATCAATATGGTAACCAAACACCGCAAGCCGGATGCGAAAAATCCACAAGGCGGCCGTGAGACCATTGCAGCCGGCATCCACATCAGCAATGTAAAACTGCTCGATGGCAAAGGCAACGCCACCCGCGTTGGCCGCCGCGTCGGCAGCGAAGGAAAACTTGAACGTTTCAGCAAAAAATCAGGGGAGGCACTCAAATGACATACACTCCGAGACTCAGAAAAATTTACATGGATGAAGTAGCGCCCAATCTGCAGAAGCGCTTTGAATACTCATCCCCCATGCAGATTCCGCGGATTAAGAAGATCTGCATCAACCAGGGAATGGGTAAGGCTACCGCTGACAAAAAGCTCATCGACGCCGCCGTCGAAGAAATGACCCTTATCACTGGCCAGAAAGCCGTTCCGACCTACGCCGGAAAGGATATCTCCAACTTCAAACTGAGGAAAGGAGTGCCCATCGGTGTGAAGGTGACCCTGCGCGGCGAACGGATGTGGGAATTCCTCGACCGCCTGATTTCTGCCGCCCTCCCGCGTACCCGCGACTTCAGAGGTGTAAAGGCTTCAGGCTTCGACGACCGCGGCAATTTCACCTTCGGCATCAAGGAACAAATCATCTTCCCTGAAATCGACCTCGATAAGGTGAAGCAGATTAACGGCATGGACATTACCCTGGTAACGTCCGCCCAAACCACCGAAGAGGCCAAGGCACTGTTGGAAGAATTCGGATTCCCATTTACTAAATAACCAAAGAAAACACCAGACATGGCAAAGGAATCAATGAAGGCCCGCGAAGTGAAAAGAATCGCTCTCGCAGCCAGGTATGATAAGAAACGCGAAGCGCTGAAAAAAGCCGGCGATTGGGATGCCCTGCAAAAGCTTCCGCGCAACTCAAGCAAAACCCGCGTCCGCAACCGCTGCATGCTCACCGGCCGGCCGCGCGGATACATGCGCCAGTTCGGCCTTTGCCGCAACCAGTTCAGGGAACTTGCCCTGTCAGGCCGCATCCCCGGAATTAAAAAAGCCAGCTGGTAAACCATTTAACGGAGACACAAAAACATGTATACAGATCCGATCGCAGATTACCTGACCCGCATCCGCAACGCGCAGAAAGCGAGGCATAAAGTGGTGGAAATACCTGCTTCAAACCTGAAGAAGGAAATCACGCGCATCCTCCATGACAAAGGATATATCCTCAACTACAAGTTTGAAGAGGGTAAACCCGGCGTTATCAAGATCGCGCTGAAATACAACACCAAAACCAAAACGCCCGCTATCAGCAACATCGAACGCATCAGCAAACCCGGTCTCCGGAAATACGCCGGCTCGGAAGACTTGCCCCGCGTGCTCAATGGAATGGGCATCTCCATCCTGTCAACCTCCAAAGGAGTAATGACCGACAAGGAAGCCCGGAAAGAAAATGTAGGCGGCGAAGTATTGTGCTACGTGTATTAATAACAGAGTAAGATTATCACCATGTCTAGAATTGGAAAATTACCGGTAACGATCACCAAAGGGGTAGATGTATCCTTCTCGGATAATGTCCTCACGGTGAAAGGTCAGAAAGGCGAACTGACACAGTGGATCGATCCGGCCATCAGCGTAGCCATCGACGGAGCCACCATTACCTTCTCGCGAAGCAGCGACGATAAAGCCATCCGCTCAAAGCACGGACTCTACCGCGCGCTGGCCAGCAATATGGTAAGCGGCGTGAGCAGCGGCTTTAAGAAAGAACTCGAACTGATCGGTGTAGGTTACCGTGCCAAGGTAACCGGACAACTGCTTGAACTCACGCTCGGATACTCTCACCCGATTGTTATCCAACTGCCCAAGGAAATCAAGGTTACCGCCAAAGCCGAAAAAGGAGAAAACCCCCTAATCACCCTCGAGTGTTACGATAACCAGCTGCTCGGACTGGCAGCGGCCAAAATCCGTTCACTGCGCAAGCCTGAACCGTACAAAGGAAAAGGCGTTCGCTACCTCGGTGAATTTGTAAGAAAGAAAGCAGGTAAGACTGCAGCTAAATAATAACCCGTTTAGTTTAAAAAAAATGGCATTCAGCAAAGACGCCCGCAGGGCGAAAATCAGAAAGCGGATTCGTGCCCAGGTAAAAGGCACCTCCGCTACACCGCGACTTTCTGTATTTAGAAGCAATAAACAGATCTATTGCCAGGTGATCAACGATGAAAACGGCACCACACTGGTGTCTGCCTCTACGATCAGCCTCAATTCTAAAGGCCAGAATAAGGTGGATCAGGCCAAACAGGTAGGTATCTCCATTGCCGAAAGAGCCAAAGCCGCCGGAATCGAAACGGTGGTGTTTGACCGCGGTGGATACCTCTACCACGGCCGCGTAAAATCATTGGCAGAAGGAGCCCGCGAAGGCGGATTAAAATTCTAACACAAGATGGCAAGAGAAACAAAAACAGTTCGCGCCAGCGAAACAGAACTGAAAGACAAACTGGTAGCCGTTAACCGGGTTACCAAGGTGACCAAAGGAGGACGCGCCTTCGGCTTCGCTGCCATCGTGGTAGTGGGTAACGAAAATGGTGTCGTCGGACACGGCCTCGGCAAGTCCAAGGAAGTGGCTGATGCCGTCAACAAGGGCATCGAAGACGCCAAGAAAAACCTCGTGCAGGTGCCTGTGTTTAAGGGAACCATTCCCCACGAACAGTCAGGAAAATTCGGCGGAGCCCGGGTATTTCTCAAGCCCGCCTCACACGGTACAGGCGTAATCGCCGGTGGTGCCATGCGCGCTGTGCTCGAATCAGCCGGTGTAACAGACGTACTGGCCAAATCCAAAGGCTCTTCAAACCCACACAACGTGGTTAAAGCCACGCTCAACGCATTGAGTAACCTCAGAAGCGCTCACGAGATCGCCGCCATCCGCGGAATTTCTCTTGACCGTGTATATAACGGATAATTATTGAGGAGGAACCGAACCATGCCAAAAGTGACCATTACACAGGTGCGCAGCG
>DHLU01000052.1:270-3714 GCA_002405435.1 Flavobacteriales bacterium UBA4660 | reverse complement strand
GCGCCATCGACCAGCCCAAGCGCCAGAAACTAACCATTCAGGCCCTGGGCATTAAAAAACTCAATGTGCCGGTTGAAAAGGAAATTTCTCCCAACATCGAGGGAATGATCCGCGCCGTAAAGCATTTGCTCAAAGTTGAATACAAATAACAGGAAGACATGAATCTGCATAGCATTAAACCCGCCAAAGGCTCCGTTCGCTCGCGCAAACGCCTGGGCCGCGGTCAGGGCTCAGGACTTGGTGAAACCAGTGGTCGCGGACACAAAGGAGCGGGACAACGCTCTGGAACCCGCCGCAAAATCGGATTTGAGGGTGGCCAGATGCCACTCCAGCGCCGGTTGCCCAAGTTTGGCTTCAAAAACCATAACCGCGTAGCGTACAAGGGCATCAACCTCGATACCCTGCAACAGGTTATTGACAAACACAACCTGAGTGAAGTCACACCCGCCATCCTCGTGGCTAACGGAATCGCTTCCAAAAACGAGTTGGTGAAAATCCTCGGACGCGGCGAACTGAAATCCAAAGTGAATGTCACCGCCCACGCATTCTCAGCAACGGCAAAAACAGCCATTGAGAATACCGGAGGCTCAACCAACACGCTCAACCCATAGCGTTTATGAAGAATTTCATTCAGAAAATAAAAAACATCTACCACCACGAAGAGCTGAGGAACAAGATCCTGTTTACCCTGGGTCTTATCCTTATCTACCGTGTGGGTTCCTTTATCATTCTACCCGGCGTAGATTCCGTGGCCCTGGAAAAAGCCAACACTGCGGCAGCTTCCGGCGGACTGCTCGACTTCCTGTCGATGTTCACCGGAGGTGCATTCGCCAAGGCGTCCATTTTCGCCCTGGGTATCATGCCGTATATCTCCGCTTCGATCATCATCCAGCTGCTGAGTCTGGCCGTGCCCAGCATCCAGAAAATGCAGCGCGAAGGCGAAAGCGGACGGAAAAAAATTACCCAGTGGACCCGCTTCCTCACCATCGGCGTCTGCCTGTTTCAGGCACCGGGGTATGTGGCCACCTATATCACGCCCGAAGCAAGACCCGCCGGAAGCCTTTGGTTTGCTGCAGCCGTAATCATCCTCACCTGCTCTACCCTCTTCGTGATGTGGCTGGGTGAAAAAATTACCGACCGCGGAATCGGAAACGGCACCTCCCTGATCATCATGATTGGTATCCTCGCCGACCTGCCCTCTGCCTTCGTCGGCGAAGCCCTCGCTCAGAATGCCTTCTTTATGATTATTGAGGTAGCCATCGTAACCCTCATTGTAGGGCTCTGCGTGGCCATTATACAGGCCATCAGGCGCATTCCCGTGCAGATGGCCAAGATGAACATGGGCAGCACGCACCTGCCCACCGGCAGCGGCGCGCGGTCCTATATCCCCATTCGCCTCAATACCGCCGGCGTTATGCCCATCATCTTCGCTCAGGCGATCATGTTCCTGCCGGCTCTTATCCAGCAAAGCGAATCCTTCGCAGAAAGCACTTTCCTGCAAAGCCTCGCCGATTATTACGGCTGGATGCATAACCTGCTCTTCTTCCTGCTCATTATCGTATTTACCTACTTCTATACCGCTATCACTACCAACCCCATGCAAATGGCAGACGACCTGAAGCGGAATGGCAATTTTATTCCTGGCGTAAAACCCGGTAAACCCACTGCAGACTTTATCGATGACGTGCTTTCGAAAATTACCCTCCCCGGAGGTATTATGCTCGGACTCATTGCCATCACACCGTTCCTGCTCAACATGGTCGGACTGGTAGAAACGCCTGCCTTCGGAAGGTTTTTCGGCGGATCGTCGCTGCTGATCAGCGTCGGGGTACTGCTCGATCTGCTCCAGCAGATTGAAAGTCACCTGCTGTCGCATCACTACGACGGATTGATGAAATCCGGAAGGGTGAAAGGACGTATGTCTCAAGCCACGCCGGTAGGCAGCTGATAACAGAGGCGTCCGAACGGACCGGGAGAGATGAGAGAACGAATGGTCAACCTGAAGACCGCAGAGGAGATAAACCTCATCAGGCAGAGTTCTTTACTTGTTGGAAAAACTTTAGCAGAAGTAGCCGCTGCAATCGCGCCGGGGGTCACCACCCTCCAGCTCGATGCCATCGCTGAAACATTTATCAGAGACCATGGCGCCGAGCCGGGATTCAAAGGCTACAACGGTTTTAAACATACCCTGTGTACCTCCGTCAATGACGTTGTGGTGCACGGGATACCCAACCAGACCCCGCTGCTCGAAGGCGATATCGTATCGGTAGACTGCGGCGTTAAGTGGAACGGCTTCTTTGGAGATTCCGCCTACACTTTCGCTGTCGGTACCATCAACAACGAGGTTCGCCGCTTGCTCGAAGTAACCCGCGAATGCCTGCATGCAGGCATTGCCCAGGCCGTGCAAGGACACCGCACCGGAGATATCGGTTTCGCCGTGCAGCAACACGCCGAACAACACGGATATGGCGTGGTACGCGAACTGGTGGGACATGGGGTCGGGAGAAACCTCCACGAAGCCCCCGAAGTACCCAACTTCGGGAAACGGGGAACCGGACTCCTGATGAAAGAAGGCCTGGTGCTGGCCATAGCACCCATGATCAACATGGGCACACGCAACGTCAAACAACACCGCGACGGTTGGACCGTAAGCACCGCAGATGGCAAACCCTCTGCCCACTTCGAACATACCGTGGTGGTGAGGGAAGGAAAAGCTGAAGTTTTATCCAGTTTTGAATGGATAGAAAAAATCCTTGCAGGCAAGGAGTGAAAATAGAGATATGGCCAAACAAACGTCAATAGAATTAGACGGTACAATTATCGAAGCCCTTTCCAACGCGATGTTTCGTGTTGAGTTGGAAAACGGTCACATAATTACGGCCCATATCTCCGGTAAAATGCGCATGCACTACATCCGCATTCTGCCGGGAGACAAGGTGAAGGTTGAGCTCTCACCTTATGATTTGACAAAAGGAAGAATATCATTGAGATACAAATAAGAGAAACGATGAAAGTCAGAGCATCACTGAAAAAAAGATCTGCCGATTGCAAAATCGTGAGCAGAAAGGGCAAACTTTATATCATCAATAAAAAGAACCCTAAGTTTAAACAAAGACAAGGATAAACGCCGCGTCCGGGTAACCGGGTGCAGCCAACAATAAAAAACATATGGCACGTATAGCAGGTATTGACTTACCCCGTAACAAAAGAGGAGAAATAGGGCTCACCTACATCTTCGGAATTGGCCGCAGCACTTCTCGCCGCATTCTGCAGGAATGCAATGTGGACCTGAACAAGAAAGTACAGGAATGGAACGACGATGAACTGGGCCGTATCCGCGCATTCATTACCAATGAAGTGAAGGTTGAAGGTGCCCTGCGGGGTGATGTTCAGCTGTCCATCAAGCGCCTGATGGACATAGGCTGCTACCGCGGCCTGCGCCAC
>DHLU01000052.1:0-126 GCA_002405435.1 Flavobacteriales bacterium UBA4660 | reverse complement strand
ACCAATGCCCGTACCCGTAAGGGAAAGCGCAAAACGGTCGCTAACAAAAAGAAAGCAGTGAAATAACAGCCCGGTTAATAACCATATTGCAATTGCCATGGCAAAAACAGAAAAGAAAAAGAAAAA
>DHLU01000067.1 GCA_002405435.1 Flavobacteriales bacterium UBA4660 | reverse complement strand
CCTCAGAACCTGGTATGCCTTCCGTTATGAGCAGGGGCATCGCATTGCTTGAAAAAGAACTGCCAGTGGAAGCATCATCCAGGATTGCGGATGGGTTGTCGCCTGCTATGACCACATCGTCAAGCAAGGTATCTACCCGTTCGAACAGACCGTCTTTTTCCACCAGTGGTATCCCCATCAATTCATCTGTGTTGGAAAGCAGGCCGTCCGCTATTCCGCTGCTTCCGCCGTCATTGTTGGCGCCTCCCACAACGGAACTATCCGGGTCTTCCGACTTCAGCACTCCGAAATGGGCGCGTGTAGCAGCACCAAGGGTCAGCCATGAATCGATGGCCACGGTATTTTCATCAATGCGGCCCTCATCGATTTCAAAGCCATAGGCTTTCCCCCGGTCTTCATTGTTAAAGAAAATCTCTGTGCTGGAGAATGTAACAGCGTGGTTCTCATCGCCGTACAATGCCCTTAACCGTGAACACGGCAGCAGGTCAATGAAAACCCTGTAGGTATATGTGCCGGCTTGAAGGATACCGCCGTCTGTATCAGTCGCATCATTTTCATCACTGATGTAATACACCTCCACAGATACCCCTTCTATATCGTTTTGGGCGGCAACCGTAGTTCCCGCACAGCTGATTGCCCCGAGCGAAACGAGGGCTCGAAAAATCCATCGCTGCATAGTTGTATTTCTTAAGGCGTTGTATCGGTCGGTGATCATAGCGCGTACGAAAAATTAAGTACAAAATTCTGTCCGTACACAAACCTGTCGAAATCGAGCAGCCAACCTGCATCGAATCGGTATGTCCTGCGGAGCGGAGCATTGAAGACATTGCGCACCTGGAATCCTAATGTGTAGTGTTTTCCAAATTTTTTGGAAATGTTAAGGTCGAGCATGTGCCTGGGTAACTCATAAATATCAGGCTCAGCTTCTCCGCTGTTTGCCACCACCGCAATTTTCGGCCCCTGCACATTGTATGAAGCGCTCAGGTTCCAGCCCAGGGTATCAGGTGAATAGGAGAGCATGCCATTGACAATCCACGGCGCCTGCCCAAACATGGGCCGGGTTTCTCTCACAGGCACCGTGACGGTGGTTTCAGAGTAGATGAGGGATACATTGACCCTGGCATCCAGCGCGTCTGTAATCGGTATTTTTCCTTCTACTTCAAGCCCGAGTACATGGGAGTCCTCTGCATTCTGCCAGGTAAAGTCGATGCCACCGGGAACCTTCAGCAATTCAATGTGGTTGGTGAACTGCTTGTAAAACACACTCACTGACAGGTTGGCTCCGGATGCATAATAATTCTCAAGCCTGAGGTCAATGTTGTTTACATCGGTCATTTTGAGTGACGGGTTTCCCTGGATCCGGTTCCTGAATTCAAAGTCCTCAAGCGATACGGCTGATAACTCCCGGAAACTGGGACGGGCCAGCGAACGGAAATAATTTATTCTGAAATTAGAAAGCCTGTTTTCACTCGATGACAGGGTATAGATCACGTTTACGCTGGGAAGCACGTTGAGTGTATCTACCAAACCTGCTTTGGCCTTCACACCACCGATGTTAACGCGTTCTTCGGCATTCGGATCAAGTCCGGCCTGGTAATAACGCTCAATATCAGCGATCATATCCGTTTTCTCTAACCGCAATCCTCCTACCACCCTGAGTTTCGGTGTTACCTGCGCATCGGTCATTGCATAGGCCGCAGAAACCTGGCTTATACCGATATCGTTATCGAGGAAAGTGGATCCGTTGAGATAAAAGAGGTCAAACCCCTGTTTGCCTTCGATGGAAAAGCGCTCAGGCGCAAATATGTTCTCAACGGCGCCCTGAATGATGGAACCACCGACGCCCTGCATGCTGTACATTACCTGGGAACTGTTGCGCTCATTGCGCTGGTAAGCAAGGCCAAGTTTGAGTTTCGTCTTTTCGTTAAGCGGATGCTCTACCGACAGCCTCGTATCGAGCAGGTCTTCATTAAGGTACCTGAAGCGGCGGTCGGGAGAGAATGAAGTTTGCACCTGGTAAACACTGTCCAGTGCATCATAGACGTACTGCATATCGCGAAAGTCGAGCACATTTCTGAGACCGTCTGTAAAGGCGCCGTGTAACTCAATGCGCGTAGAAGATTTCGGAATAAGGTATTCAGCCTTGGCCTCGTAAATCATCTGGCGCCTTTCCTCGTAGTATTGATCCTCGCCATACAGGGTTTCCTGCGGACTGGTTACCCCGTCTCTGCCCTGGTACTTTCGTGCCCGGTTTTCACCAATAAAATTAGGCATCACCACAAAACCGATGTTGCAGTTAGGGCTGAGCTGGTAAGCCAGATTCAGCAGTCCGCTCCATCCATATACTTCGGTGCTCACCTGTTGGTCGAGCAACAATTCATCTGCATCAGGAGCAGGGAACTCCAGCGTGGGTACATATTCAGGGACCGCGTTCGTTCTTCTGATGATGGATACCGGATCAAAAACGGTGTTGTTGCTCCTGCGCAATCCCACCATAAAACCCAGTTTCCGCTTAAGAAAGGTAACTTCATTGCCGATCGTAATGCTGTTGCTCATGTCTAGGGGAGCCTGCCTTTGTATGGTGAACCAGTTATTGGCAAAAGACTGGCTGTAACGTGCGAGGTCTCTATTGAAGTACTCAAAGAATGAGGGACCGTAAACGGACTGATATTCAGCAATGGCCGCATTGATAGCCTGGTGGTCGTAAAACTGGGCCGGCCCCATCAGGCCGAGTTCGCTCATCGCCACCTGATAAAAGATGTCCCCTTCTTCAATGTTGGTCTGGTCAGTAATGCCATAGCCATTAAGAAAACTTTCCAGCCCCAGCGCTTGAAACTGCTGGTAATACGTCGGATTGGTAACCGGTGTCGGATAGATTTCCTGTCCGACCGGCACCCCATCAGGAATTTCCCTGTATCCGTTGTCGAATCCCCAGAAGTCACTACTGCTTCTGACCGAAGACACGATATTGCGCAAGGAGGCTTGTGTATTGTACCCAAACGAGGTGCTGAATTCTACCACCAGTTCGTCAGGATAGTCCTTGGTTTCAATAGAAAGAAAAGCCCCGCTCCAGTCACCCGGAAGATCAGGCGTTTCGCTCTTGGTTATGATGAGGTTATCGATAAGTCCTGAAGGAAATATATCCAACTTGATGTTATTGGTAAAGGGATCAAGCGTAGGCACCCGAGAACCATTCACGGTAGTCTTGATATACCGGTCAGCGAGTCCACGAACCGAAATAAAACCGCCTACCGTGGAAACACCCGGTACCCTCCTGACCGCGTCCCGCACATTGGAATCACCTGTGCGCTTGATGGTAGCCTGAGAGATGTAGTCCATGCTCACCGGCGCCTTCTGCTTCATCTTTTCCATGTAATTGTCATTTGAGCGCTTGGCCTTGGCCTCAACGATCGCCGGACCGATTTCCACGGCTTCCGGCATAAGGTCAACATTCCGGATCAGGGTCTCACCCGGTGAAGGCGCTACTTCAAACTCAACGTTCTCGTATCCCAGGTATTGAACGACTAGGGTGTGCGGATTGCTGTCCGGTAATTTCAACTGGTAATCTCCATCGAGATTGGTATTGCAGCCAAGACCCGCTATATCCTTTACTGTAACAGCCGCAAAGGCCACGGGCTGTCCCAGTTCATCGGTCACCTTGCCCTTAATGACACTTTGTGACAGGCATACTGAGGTGACTGAAAGCAGCAACAGGGAAAGGATTACACGCATACTTTAGAGAAGATAAGAGTAGGCTGCGAAGCTAAAATTCCGTGAACCGCCCTTCCCCCTCGGGTACGTTATGATTAGCTGAACAATAAATCGGATTTCGGTAACATCATCCATACTACAACCTAACGCTGGATTAACTTTTTAGTAATACAACAAAGGCCCTTGCCGGGATTCTCCGCCTGCGTTGGACAGAAAACGAAAACGCCCTGTTTCCAGGGCGTTTTCAGTATTACGAAAGACGGTGCTTATTCTTCTGCACTGCCCTCATCCTTTTTGTCTTTTTTAGCCTTGCTTTCGGAGGCGTCCATACTCTCTTTTAAGTCAGCGAGTGCGCTGAGGTCACCGAGCGTGGTGCGTTCCACCTGTGCGTTGATGGCCTTAACAGCGTCGCTGTGGGTGCCTTCTTCGCGGGGAGCGCCGCCTTTCCTTCCACCCTTTCTTGCGCCGGCTTCCACCTTGGGCGCGTCTTCTTCGGCTTGGAAGGTGCGGGTGTGGGAAACAGTGATGCGACGGGCATTCTTGTTGAATTCCACCACTTCAAACTCAAGCGTCTCGTCTACACGGGCCGCAGAGCCGTCGGCTTTCTTCAACATGCGCGACAGGGCATAGCCTTCAACACCGTAGGGAAGTGCTACCACAGCGGTGCTACCTTCCTTGCGCACAATGGTACCCTGGTGACGTGAGCCTTCGCTGAATACGGTTTCGAAAACATCCCACGGATTCTCCTCCAGCTGTTTGTGGCCGAGACTAATCCTGCGGTTTTCCTTATCCAACTCGAGTACTACCACATCAAGTTTATCGCCGATCTGGCAAAACTCACCCGGGTTTTTGATGCGCTTATTCCAGGAGAGGTCACTGATGTGCACGAGGCCGTCTACGCCCTCTTCCAGCTCACAGAAAATTCCGAAATTGGTAAAGGCACGCACAATGACGTTGTGCTTCGAGTTAACCGGGTAACGGTCTTCGATGCTTTCCCATGGATCCGGCTTCAGTTGTTTGAGACCCAGTGAGAGTTTGCGGGCGTCACGGTCAATGTTGATGATGACTGCCTCCACAATATCCCCTTCCTTGAGGAAGTCCTGCGCAGAACGCAGGTGCTGGCTCCAGCTCATTTCTGAGACGTGAATCAGGCCTTCTACGCCGGGGGCTACTTCTACGAAAGCGCCATAGTCCTGAAGCAATACCACTTTGCCCTGAACCTTCTTGCCTACCTCGAGGGTATCGGCCAGCGCATCCCATGGGTGGGCTGAAAGTTGTTTCAAACCGAGGGCAATACGCTTTTTCTCATCATCAAAGTCGAGAATAACCACGTTGATCTTGTCATCAAGTTTGACGATTTCTTCAGGGTGCGAAATACGTCCCCAGGCGAGGTCGGTGATGTGAATCAGTCCGTCTACGCCGCCGAGGTCAACGAATACACCATAAGAGGTGATGTTCTTCACCACTCCCTCCAGTACCTGACCTTTCTCGAGGCCACTCATGATTTGCTTCTTCTGCTCTTCAATCTCCGCCTCAATAAGCGCCTTGTGCGATACAACGATGTTTTTGAATTCGGCGTTGATCTTCACCACTTTCAACTCCATCTGTTTGCCGACGTAGATGTCGTAATCGCGGATAGGCTTCACGTCAATTTGTGAGCCGGGAAGGAAGGCCTCAATGCCAAACACATCGACAATGAGACCACCCTTGGTGCGGCATTTCACGTCGCCCTTGATGATTTCGCCGCTATCGAGCGCAGCGTTCACCAGACCCCATGCGCTGAATACGCGGGCTGTTTTATGGGAAACACGGAGCTGACCGTTTTTGTCTTCCTGCTGTTCTACATAAACCGGCACTTTGTCCCCTATGGCGAGATCGGGGTTGTAACGGAATTCGGTCACCGGAATCACACCTTCGCTTTTGTAACCGATGTTGACGACCACCTCTTTCTTACCCACCTGCACCACGGTGCCTTCTACGACTTCATGTTCGTTGATGGTTGAAAGGGTGCGCTCATACAATTCGTCATAGCGCGCGCGTTCCTCCGCGTTGCCTTTGCCTTCTCTTTCGTATGCGTCCCAGTTAAATTCTCCTGTCGGAGTGAGGAATGCTGCGTCATCTGCTGTGGAAAACACTTCGATGACTTCTTCTGCCTCCACTTTTTCTTCTTCGACTAACGGAACTTCTGTCACCGTTTCTTCCGGTGCTGCAGTTTCCTCGTTTTGGAGGTTCAGATCGGCCTCTTCTTCGGCCTTTGTTCTTTTTGTTTCAGCCATGGCTGAGGGTTTGTGTTTTGTATCCTGTCGCGTGCCGGGCCGTCGCCTTCTCCGCCATTCCTTGAGACAGGAGCGGTTATTTGGGTTTTCCAGCCCCGGGAATGTACTGGGGCTGGCCTCCGGATTTTCCGGTTTGGGGGCGCGAATATACGAGGTATTTCTGCTTATTCGGGGGCTTTTCTGTCTGTGTATTGCGCACCACTGCGCCCATAGCAGTAACTCAGTGACTCAACCGCAAAAACGGGACTCTTATTTCATTGATTTTCAATATATAAAATCCTTCCCTGAGGCCGAAGACCTCAATAGCCTCGAGGCGATCAGGGTGTATGCCGCTAAAAACTTCCCTTCCGCTGGCATCATAGAGTGCATAGGCCCCGGTAGTATCGACAAATATTTCTCCAACGCAGGGATTCGGGTAGACCAAAGGACTGCTGAAATCCTATTCCTCCAGGCCGATA
>DHLU01000194.1:3505-3962 GCA_002405435.1 Flavobacteriales bacterium UBA4660 | reverse complement strand
TGAAGGCCTTGGTGGAAGCCACCCCGATCTCCGGACCCGCGTGTGTATAGGCGCCGGTGTGGGTCGCGCGTGAAATTGTCGAGCCCACCACATTGCAAACGCCGAAAATGAATGCGCCCTTTTCCTTGGCCAGTTCAATGGCCGCAAGCGTATCGGCTGTTTCTCCCGACTGTGATATGGCAATGACGATATCGCCGGCCTCAATCACCGGATTGCGGTACCTGAATTCAGAGGCATACTCTACTTCCACCGGAATGCGCGCAAACTCCTCAATCAGGTATTCGGCCACCAGTCCTGCGTGCCACGACGTTCCGCAGGCCACAATAATGATGCGCCGCGCGCTCAGCCATTTCTCTTCGTGCTGGTCAATCCCGCTCATTTTGATAAATCCGGCCTGAAGGTTCACGCGTCCCCGGATACTGTCCATGATAGACCGCGGCTGCTCATGGATTTCCTT
>DHLU01000194.1:0-3357 GCA_002405435.1 Flavobacteriales bacterium UBA4660 | reverse complement strand
CCGCGGCTGCTCATGGATTTCCTTGAGCATGAAGGAATCATATCCGCCCTTTTCTATCGCTTCCAGTTTCAGTTCGAGCGCCTGGATGTATGGTGTTTTCTGTTGGTTGGAAATCGTCACAATCTTGAGCTCCCCGTTGCGATCCATCAGCGCCACTTCTTCATCTTCCAGGTAGACCACGTTTTTGGTGTACTCAATAATCGGTGTGGCATCTGAGGCCACATAGAAATCACCGTCGCCTCCGATGCCGATCACAAGCGGTGAACTTTTCTTCGCCGCGATCAGCTGGTTGGGGTTGTTTTTATCCACCAGCACGATGGCGTAGGCGCCCACTACTTCAGAGAGGGCGATGCGCACGGCCTCAAACAGATCGACCCCTGTTTTGGCGCGCACCTCCTCAATAAAATGGGTAAGCACCTCTGTGTCTGTATCACTGACGAAGGTGTGGCCCCGGTTGATGAGTTCCTCCTTGAGGGTAGCATAATTTTCTATGATGCCGTTGTGGATGAGCGCGATGTTTCCGTCACCGGACAAATGGGGGTGTGCGTTGACATCGTTGGGCACACCGTGCGTAGCCCAGCGTGTGTGGCCAATGCCGATGGTGCCGCTGGCATTCTTTCCGCTCACCAGTGATTCAAGGTCGTTCACCTTACCCTTGCATTTGAAGAGTTGCATGCCGGCATCTCCGATGACCGACACACCCGCGCTGTCATAACCGCGGTATTCGAGCCGGTGAAGTCCGCGCACCAGGAGGGGATAAGCCTGGTCATTGCCAATATATCCGACGATGCCGCACATGGTTAAGGGTTAGAGGGGTTATGGGTACAAAGGTGGTAATTTCCGGCGACTAGTCAGAAAAAGTTAGTCTCAGGCGCATATTCCTCGCGGGCTCGGCCTCGCTGAAGTGCGGACCATGCAGCACCACGCGGTTTACGCTTACACCCGAATTGTTAGACACCAGAAAGAGCCCGGTATTGACCAGCTCTCCCGTCAGCACCTGCTGCACCCAGCGGGTGATATTGAAGCGGTATTGCAGCGTATCGGGTTCAAACACACCGCCGATGTCGTGGCTTGCGGTGAGTTGGTCGGGGAGAATCACATCCTGACCCTCCTCATTGCGCGTGAGCAAAAACAACTGCCCCTGGGGCGGATACCGCCGAATGTCGATGTCCTCTGCGGGCACAATCAGCTCGGCCTTGTTGATTACCCTTCCTGCCGCTGCATAAGCCTCCAGGTGGGGCAGGGTGATATGGCTTTTGCACGATGCCCCCGCCTGCACATAACCGAAAACGCTCGCGTCCACCGGTGTGGTTTCGGTGAGTCCGCTCAATGCAGTTCCCGCGTAACTGCGTCTTACATGTGTGAAGCGGGCAGCCTGATCGCCGATGACAAAGCTATACAGGGCGGTATCGGGCTCTGCGTTGTCAAGGTCGCGGTAGTAAATGGTTATACCGGCATCAGAGCGGCCGAGGTCGAGGTTAAACACGCTGCCGTCTGTGGTGGCCGATTGAACGTGTATGCCCCTGAAAAACTCCAAAAAAGCGTCGTTGCTCTGAAAGTTCTCGGGGGGTGCGGTAAAAAACAGGTCGGCAAAGGAGGCCTTCAGTTTCAGCCGCAACTGGGGTATCAGTGAGTCGTTGCCGATAACCACCACGGAATTAGGCCTGATTGCATAGGTGTCGCCGGGATCCTCTATCCAGTTGACCGACTTGTCGGTGGCGACCGTGGAGTTGGTGTAGTACACCGAGTCGGGGTAAAGGGCATCGGTGACCGCATACACGCTGAAAGACTGTGGAATGCGCTTACCGTAACTCCTTCCGCTATAGGGCAGGGAAAGAACCACCGAGTCCACCGCATAGGAAAGTGGAAAGGTGATGCCCGAGCCCGAGAGGCGCAACTGGCTGTAGAAAGAGGTTTCGGTATACCCAAATACCGGGTCGGCATAATTCCCGAGCATGACGGAAGACAATTCATCGGAGCGCAGGGTATCTTCAGCCACAACTTCGGCCTCCAGTGAAGTTGTATCGGAGAAATAAGCGTTTAGCAGGTCTTCACCGGGCTGAATGCCCAGGCCTACTGTGCTCTCGGGGCGACTGCACGACGCCAGCACAAGCACCGCCATAAAGGAAAACAGCCCCCGTGCACTGAGGCTGATTTTCAAAATAATCGGGGGGAAAACCTTAGTCAACGAGGACAGACTTTCCGAGCACGACGCCGTCATAAAACTCATCCACCGCTGTGAGGTAATCTTCTTCATCGTATTGACGCAAAACGGGCACGTCGAGGGTATCCACATGCTGTTTCAGCTGCGCGTTGACGCCTGCACTGCCCATTACCACGGCATCGGAGTATTGTAAGGCGAGTTTGGACAGGTTGACGAAATCAGGGTCTTTCAGGCCGCCCATGCCCGCGGTCTCTATACCGTCAAAGGCAATTTTGGCAGCGATGTCTTTGTGCAACTTCCCTTCAAAGGCATCGTCGTAGAGCGAATACACGATTTTGGCAGCGGCGAAATAGGGGGCACGCTTGTAAAGTTCCTTCACGTACAACGGCATTAGGGCAGAAAACCAGCCGTGGCAGTGGATAATGTCGGGTGACCATCCCAGCCGCTTAACAGTTTCCAGCACACCTTTGGTGAAGAAAATCATACGCATGTCATTGTCTTCAAACAGGCCGCCGTCTTCTCCGTGGAAAAAGGCTTTGCGGTGGAAGTATTCTTCATTATCGATAAAATAGACCTGGATCCTGATTTGGGGAATCGAGGCTACCTTGATAATCAGTGGGTGGTCTGTGTCGTTGACAATCAGATTCATGCCCGAAAGACGTATGACCTCATGCAACTGGTGCCTGCGCTCATTGATCTTGCCGTAACGCGGCATAAAGATCCGGGTTTCTTTACCTTTTTCGTGAACGGCCTGGGGCAGGTATCTGGCGGAGGATGCGTTGGGTGATTCGGCGGAGAAGGGCAAAATTTCCTGTGAAACAAAAAGAACCTTGGTTTTACTCATACAGGGAGATTGTTTTCGAAAAGAGATTGCAAATTTACGCATATTCTAGTGCATATTGTCCGGTTCTGGTAGTTTTACCCGCATTTTTTTCCTCATTTTACCCAATTTGATGCAGATAACCGAAACCGCACTTGAAATCCGTCAGTGGTCGGCCAGCTGCCGCCAGCGCGGTTATACACTGGGATTTGTGCCTACGATGGGGGCCCTCCATGCCGGTCATATCTCTCTTGTACGGGCGGCCATGCAGGAATGTGACAGGGTGGTGGCCTCTATTTTCGTCAACCCCACACAATTTAACAATGCGGCCGACCTGGCGAAGTACCCCTCCACCCTGCAGCGCGCCCTGGCC
>DHLU01000038.1:5088-9344 GCA_002405435.1 Flavobacteriales bacterium UBA4660 | reverse complement strand
AACCTATTTACAACGCTATTTTTTTTTTTGAATTTCTTGAAAACCGGCGCTGGCCCGCCCGGGTGGCGGGATCAGGCCCTGTAGGCCCCCAGGGCCTCCAGCAGCGCCGCACGCACCTGATGCTTCAGCACAGAAGGCGCGAGCACCCTAAGCTGATGACCATAGCTGAGAATAAAACTGAGCAGTTCGGGGGTGATAAGCACGTGCAGGGAAAGCTCAATCTGCTTTTCATCCTGCTTCACCAGTTGCTGAGAGGGGTGCACCGGCTGGGTAAGGAGAAACTTTCCCACTACGGGATCGCAGGCCAGCCGTACCACATAAGGTTTTTCTTTCTTCTCCGTAATGCCAATGCTGTGCTTGATATATAGGTCGTGATCAAATTCCTGCCTCACCGTAATCTTCTTTTCTCCGGTGGTGATGGATTCTATGCGTTCAACGCCGAAGGTCCTGATCTTTTCAACCTCCGGATCAAAGGCCACAAGGTACCATCGGTTGTGGTACTCCTTCAGCAGGTAAGGATGCAGCAGATAGTGATTAACACCGTCGTCGGTAAACTTGCGGTAGGCCACCCGGGTTGACTTTCGCTTTCTGATGGCCTCAAGCAGTGGACCGAGAAACTCATTACCCGCGCTGACGGTCGACTTTTCAAACTGAACATATTTCTCCAACGCCTGGTCGTCGGGACGGGCTGAAATGTTGACGCGGTTGATAATTTTTGCAATGGCGCTCTCGTAATGGCGGAAGACCGGCACATTCCTGAACTGGTCAAGCGTCGCCGCGGCAAACCTGATGGCCTCCAGCTCTTCTTCAGCAAGGCTGAGGTTGCTGATGGTATAGCCTGCTTCAGTATAACAGTAACCGTTGTGTGCCCGGTCGAAAAAAATGGGTGCATGGTAGCCGAGCTCACTTTCGTTTTTCATGGCCCAGATGTCCTTGTCAATGGTACTGAGCGACACCTTCCCGGCACCGCTGCCATAGAGCGCTTCTTCACACGCATCGCGGAGGTCTTCACGGGAAGGAAAAGGCTTCCCGGGGTTATTGAGGCACCGGTCAATGATGCGGTAGCGAAGCAGGGCGTATTTATTGGCGGGCATGGCTCACCTGGTGCAGGGTATATAGGGCCAGCGGCTGTTGCCGGCAGGCCGAAAATCAGCAAGCGCCGGCGCTGCTGCCGGACTCCGGTCAGAGACCAAAACTCTTCTTAACGGCAGCGATGGCATTCAACTCTTCCCACGGGAAAAGTTTAACCTTCATTTTCTTCTCGTCCTTTTTCCCCTTGTTGAATACCTTCTCCACCACCTTGCATTCGCGGCCCATGTGGCCGTAAGACGCTGTTTCGGAGTAAATGGGCGTGCGCAGCGAAAAACGCTTCTCGATAAAGTACGGACGCAGGTCAAATTCGGGCATTTTCTGCAAACGGCGGGCAATTTCGCCATCAGATAATTTCACCTTTGCGGTTCCATAGGTATTGACATACAAGCCTACAGGCTGCGCTACACCAATCGCGTAGGCTACCTGCACCAGCACTTCATCGCATACCCCGGCAGCCACCAGGTGCTTGGCAATGTGCCGGGTGGCATAGGCTGCACTGCGGTCAACCTTTGAAGGGTCTTTACCCGAAAAAGCGCCGCCGCCGTGGGCACCCTTACCACCGTAAGTGTCAACGATGATTTTGCGCCCGGTAAGGCCGGTATCCCCGTGGGGACCACCGATGACAAATTTGCCTGTGGGATTGACGTGGTATTTGATTTTGTCGTTGAACAACACCTGCACGCGTTTCGGCAGTTTCTTGAGAATGCGCGGAATCAGAATGCTGACAACATCCTCACGGATTTTTTTCAGCATGGCCGCATCTTTCGCGAAATCATCGTGCTGTGTGCTGATGACAATGGCGTCGATACGCACAGGGCGGTTATCATCATCGTACTCAATGGTTACCTGGCTTTTCGCATCAGGACGCAGGTAGGTCATTACCTTCTTTTCCCTGCGGATTACCGCCAGTTCACGCAAGAGCAGGTGCGCCAGTTCGAGCGGCAACGGCATGTAGTTGTCGGTCTCCCTGGAGGCGTAGCCAAACATCATTCCCTGGTCACCGGCCCCCTGGTCCTCGGGGCGCTTGCGCTCCACGCCCTGGTTGATGTCCGGAGACTGCTCGTGAATGGCAGACAGGATGCCGCAGCTGTTTGCCTCAAACATGTACTCGCTGCGGGTGTAGCCAATCTTCCTGATCACCTCGCGCGCAATTTCCTGCACATCGAGGTAGGCCTGTGATTTCACTTCACCGGCAAGTACCACCTGACCGGTAGTGACGAGGGTCTCGCACGCTACCTTTGACTGGGCATCATAGGCCAGAAAATGGTCAATCAGTGCATCGGAGATCTGGTCAGCCACCTTATCGGGGTGGCCTTCAGAAACGGATTCGGACGTAAAGAGGTATGGCATGTAGCATTTTTTTTAAGTCGTCAAAAGTAGAAAACCGGCGGGTGTTGGTAAATCGAATTTGTTCACACCCCTGAGCCTTGCCTAAATTCGCCACGCTTTATCAAGAAGGACGGAGGGATTAGGCCCTGAGATGTCCTGGCAACCCGGTTAAAGGCGGGTGCCAATTCCTACCCGGGCCATACATATTCCGGGTAAGATGAGGCGGCGGTTACTTCAGGTAATCGCTACAGTTCCTCAGGAGTTTCATGGTACGGCACACACGGCGGTAATCCCGCCCAACAACACCTGTGCATGGACACACAAGAGCGAATTGAAGCCCTGGCCCGCGAGCGGATACTGATTCTCGACGGGGCGATGGGTACGATGATACAGCGACACCCGCTGGAAGAACGTGATTTCAGAGGCACCCGTTTCGCGAGCCACAGCCGCGACCTCAAAGGCAACAACGACCTGTTGTGCCTCACCAGACCTGATATCATAGAAGACATTCACCTGCAATACCTCGAGGCCGGGGCCGACATCATTGAAACCAACACCTTTAATGCACAGCGCATTTCGCAGGCCGACTACGCCCTGGAAGACATTGCCCACGAACTGAATGTGGCCGCCGTGCACTGTGCGCGTCATGCAGTGGAAAAATACCTGCAGCAGCATCCAGGAGCGGTTAGGCCCTTTGTGGCCGGAGCCATCGGGCCAACCAACCGCACGGCGTCGCTCTCGCCGGATGTCAACGATCCGGGATTCCGGGCAGTCAACTTTGATGAACTGACCCTTGCCTATGGTGAGCAGATACGTGGACTGCTCGACGGCGGCGCCGACGTGCTGCTGATTGAAACAGTCTTTGACACCCTCAATGCGAAGGCCGCCCTCTATGCCGCTATGGAAATAATGGAAGAACGAAACCAGCAGGTTCCGCTGATGGTGAGCGGCACCATCACCGATGCCAGCGGACGCACGCTGAGCGGTCAGACCGCTGAAGCCTTTCTGATTTCCATGTCGCATGCACCACTGCTAAGCATTGGATTCAATTGTGCACTCGGCGCCGAACAACTTATTCACTACGTAGAAATTCTGAGCGAACATGCCAACTGCCTCGTAAGCGCCTACCCCAATGCGGGCCTGCCCAATGCGATGGGGCATTACGACCAGTCACCCGAAGTAATGGCAGCGCTGGTGCGCGACTACTGCGAACGGGGGATAGTCAATGTGCTAGGGGGGTGCTGCGGTACCACACCCGACCATATCAGGGCCATCGCAGCGACCGCGCGTCACTTTGCCCCCAGACCCCTGCCGGCCTCTGCCCTGGCTTCATCATCCAAACGCTTCTAAAGACCACTGACGTGCAGGATATACTTACCCAAACGCGCATAAAACTGAAACTGAGCGGGCTCGAACCCCTGGTGGCCACCCGTGAAACGAATTTCATCAATGTCGGTGAACGCTGCAATGTGACAGGTTCGCGAAAGTTTCTGCAACTGATCAGCAACAACCAGTATGAAGAAGCCCTCGCCATTGCACGCGAACAGGTAGAGGGCGGTGCCCAGATCCTAGACGTCAACATGGATGAAGGGCTCATCGACGGAGCCGCTGCCATGACGCGGTTTCTGCACCTCATTGCCAGCGAACCTGATATCGCAAAAATTCCACTGATGATTGACTCCTCGAAGTGGGAAATCATCGAAGCCGGATTGAAGTGTGTGCAGGGAAAGGCAGTGGTCAACTCCATCTCCCTCAAGGAAGGAGAAGCCGACTTTCTGGAAAAAGCCAAGAAGATCAACCGATTTGGCGCAGCCGTGGTGGTGATGGCCTTCGAC
>DHLU01000038.1:2663-4994 GCA_002405435.1 Flavobacteriales bacterium UBA4660 | reverse complement strand
GTCAACTCCATCTCCCTCAAGGAAGGAGAAGCCGACTTTCTGGAAAAAGCCAAGAAGATCAACCGATTTGGCGCAGCCGTGGTGGTGATGGCCTTCGACGAGCAGGGCCAGGCAGACAGTTATGAAAGACGCATCAGCATATGTGAACGTGCATACCGGCTGCTCGTTGACACCGCCAGGTTTGATCCTTCCGACATCATTTTTGACCCAAATATCTTCCCGGTCGGAACCGGCATGGAAGAACACCGAGACAATGCGGTGAACTTCTTCAGGGCGACACGATGGATTAAGGAAAACCTGCCCGGTGCACTCGTGAGCGGCGGTGTGTCCAATGTTTCTTTTTCCTTCCGCGGCAACAACCAGGTGCGGGAAGCCATCCATGCTGCATTTCTCTACCACGGGATTCAGCACGGTTTGGATATGGGCATTGTAAATCCGTCTCAACTGGAGGTCTATGACGAAATACCCAAAGAGCTTCTGGAACTCGTGGAGGATGTGGTACTCAACCGCCGGTCCGATGCCACAGAGCGCCTGCTGGAGTTTGCCGACCGCCATAAGTCGGCTGCGCGCAAAGAACTGAAGGGTGACCTCGCCTGGCGAAGCGACAGCGTAGAGGCGCGCATCAGTCAAGCCTTGATCAAGGGCATCGTAGAATTCATCGAAGAGGATACCGCAGAGGCCCTGAAAAAATACGGTCGACCTCTGCACGTCATCGAAGGTCCGCTCATGGCGGGAATGGGCATCGTGGGAGATCTCTTCGGGAGCGGTAAAATGTTTTTACCCCAGGTAGTAAAGTCTGCGCGGGTAATGAAAAAGGCTGTAGCGTGGCTAGAGCCCTACCTCCAGGCAGAGAAAGACGCGGGCATGGACGCCGGCCAGCGCCGTCAAAACGGCAAGGTGGTGCTGGCTACCGTAAAGGGCGATGTGCACGACATCGGAAAGAACATCGTCGGGGTAGTGCTGGCCTGCAACAACTACGAAATTGTGGACCTTGGGGTGATGGTGCCCGCCGAGAAGATTCTTGATACCGCCGTGGCCGAAGGTGCCGTGGCGATTGGACTATCGGGACTCATTACCCCCTCCCTTGATGAAATGGTGCACGTAGCGCGGGAAATGGAACGCCGCAAACTGGGCATACCGCTGCTCATCGGCGGCGCCACCACCTCGCGTGTGCACACCGCCGTGAAGATAGAACCCCATTACAGCCAACCTGTCGTGCATGTCGCGGATGCCAGCCGCGCCGTGACCGTGGTGGGTTCGCTGATGAGTGATGACCAGAAAACCGCATTCACCGCCGACCTCAGGCGCGAATACGAGAAGGTGCGTAACCATTATCAGCAACATGCATCGGGAAAAGAATTCGTTTCGCTCAGCGTTGCCCGCGAAAACGCCGCCCACCTGGCCTTCACCCCCACAGAGGTGACACCTCCCGCCATGCCAGGCATTCATGTTATGGAGGATATCCCGCTGGATGAACTGGTACCTCTGATTGACTGGACGCCCTTCTTTCAGTCGTGGGAACTGGCCGGAAAATTCCCCGCCATACTGGATGATGAAGTGGTCGGACAGCAGGCACGACAGCTCTATGACGACGCCATACAGATGCTCAACACCCTGGTAAAGGAAAAATGGCTCGCGGCGCGCGCAGTCTTCGGCCTGTTCCCGGCCGTTCGGCAAGGTGATGACATACAGGTCACCCACCATTCCGGGCACTTCACCTTTCACACGCTGCGCCAGCAGACCAAAAAAGCAGCGGGTCAGCCCAACCTCGCGCTGGCAGACTTTATCGCATCGCCATCGGATGGCATTCAGGACTACCTCGGCTGTTTCGCTGTAAGTGCGGGATTCGGACTGGAGGCTCATGTGGCGCGGTTTGAGCGCCAGCATGACGACTATTCCGCCATCCTGCTGAAGGCGCTGGCAGACAGGCTCGCAGAGGCCCTGGCCGAATACCTCCACAGGCTGGTACGCACGCGCCACTGGGGCTATGCGGCCAGCGAATCGCTCACAAACGAAGCGCTGATTGACGAATCGTACCGCGGTATCCGGCCAGCCCCCGGGTATCCGGCCTGTCCTGACCATCTGGAAAAAGAGACCCTCTGGAAACTGCTCGGTGTGGAAGCTGCAACTGGCATTCAGCTCACGCCATCCATGGCCATGCATCCGGCTGCCTCCGTGAGCGGCTATTACTTCGCCCATCCCGAAGCGCGGTATTTCGGACTCGGCAAGATTGCATCAGACCAGGTAGAAGACTATGCTGCCAGAAAAGGAATTACCCGGGAGCACGCCGAAAAGTGGCTGGCCCCCGTACTCAATTATTAAATAATACTA
>DHLU01000038.1:0-2569 GCA_002405435.1 Flavobacteriales bacterium UBA4660 | reverse complement strand
TAATTATTAAATAATACTATGAAGGTTACTGAACACATTAAGCAAGCAAAGTCAACGCTATTCTCCATCGAACTCTTGCCGCCGCTTAAGGGACAAAACATCAACTCCATTTTTGAAACCATGGACCAACTGATGGAGTTTTCTCCCGCCTTTGTCGATGTTACATACCACAGGGAAGAATACGTATTCCGGAACGCCGGAAACGGCCTTCTCGAGAAACATGTGGTGCGTAAGCGTCCGGGGACCGTGGGCATTTGCGCCGCGCTGTCGAACCGGTATAAAATTGACACCGTGCCTCACATCATCTGCGGCGGATTCAGCCGGCAGGATACCGAGGACGCCCTGATTGACCTCAATTTTGTTGGCGTGGACAATGTGCTGGTGCTGCGCGGTGATCCTATAAAAAGCGAAGGCCGTTTTGTACCTGATCCTGACGGACATGCCTATGCCGTAGACCTGGTTAGCCAGGTGCTGGCCATGAACGAAGGTAAATACCTGGATCCTGACCTGAAGGACACCACGCAAACAGGTTTTTGCATCGGTGTGGCCGGCTACCCGGAAAAGCATTTTGAGGCACCCAACCGCCAGAGCGATATCCGCAACCTGAAAGCCAAAATTGACGCGGGAGCCGAATACATCGTCACACAGATGTTTTATGACAACAAGGCCTATTTCCGTTTTGTGGAAGAGTGCAGGGCGGCTGGAATCAATGTACCGATTATACCGGGACTAAAACCATTGGCGAGCAAGGCACAACTCAATGTAATTCCCCATCACTTTCACATCAACCTGCCTGACGAACTGGTACAACTCGTTGACCGCGCCGCATCCGATGAAGAGGTGCGCCGCATCGGCATTGATTGGTGCATCCGCCAGTCGAAGGAACTGATGGCCGCCGGTGTGCCCGTGCTTCACTATTACACCATGGGCAAAGCAAAAAGCACACAGGCCATTGCCCGGGCTGTATTTTAAGCGCCCTGCCGACTAAAAGTTCATCAGCCGCTGCACAGCAAGTGCGCATATACCCTTGCTGGCGGTACCTACGTGCTGAGACACCTTGCACAAGCCGGCTACACCCGGCGTTCGCCCGGGTTGCGGTTCAGGACTATTAAGCCCACGCCGGCGCATCTATCGGCAACACGCAGAAACTTTGCTGTGCGTGCGTCATCGCACGAAGGCCTTCCTGGTGGGGTCGTTTCCTTTTCCATAAGCCGGAGAAAGCCGAAAGCCATCATCTTGCCTTACGCGGGCCTGTGCCCGGGTACTCCGCTGAGCACGCACTTTCGGCCTGCTTTTTTTCGCCTCAGGCATGCATAAACCCCGCATCTTTGCTATGTTTGAATTCGCATGCGTAAGACAACAGAAGAAGAAGGACAACAAGTGGTGTATGTCATTTACAGTGAATCACACCAGCGCCAGCACATCGGCATTACCGAGGACGCCGATGAAATACTCGACATGCACAATGCCGGGCGGGTTATTTCCACTGCCCCGTTTACGCCCTGGCGCCTCCTGCACACGGAAGAGGCCCCGACCCGACCCGCTGCAAAAAAACGCGAAAACTTCCTGAAAAGTTCGGCCGGAAGGGCCTGGATTCTCCGGACATACCGGGTCTGATTCTCAGATGGTAAAAGTGAGCTGAAGCCACTTATTCCATACCCGTTCGCGGTATGACAGCAAAGTCACATTGTCGTTCTGCATGCCTACACTGATATCGAAAGTGTACTTATCCTTCAGAAAAAACTCGTATCCCACTGCGGCATAACCGCCCAGCCCCTCATCGGTTCTTGTCTGCATCTGCAGGATCTGGTTAGGGTTGGCCGCGCCCAGAAACAACTGGTAACTCCGGTCAGCCAAAAAGATTTCATTGCTGCGCATGGTGGTAAACAGGGCAGCCGGTCCGAGTTGGAGATACCAGTTGGCGGGTTCCCCGGATTCAATACCCATTCTGTAGCCGAGGTTCATGCTGACCCTGTCTTCCCTGCCGATAATCTGAAAGAGCCGAACGTCATTCTGCTGGTTCTCCGGCAGCGGTCCGCCCAGAAAAATGAGCGAAAACTGGTCAACGGCCTTGAGGGCTGAAAAGTTAGAATTGAAAACGATGCCGTTGTACCGGTTAAACCTGTAGACGATATTCACCCCCACCGCCAGGCCGGGATTGTAGCGCATCATCATCGGGTAAGAATCGTTGGGCACGCTAATGCCGAGGATCTGGTAATAGTTGGTGATGTCTTGCCAATCGCGGAGAAAGAAGTCTGGGCTGAGCCGCTCTTCGATGGTATAACAGCGCACATCGTTGGGGTCGTTGAGTGCATCAACGCCGCAAAGTCCGTTGTAAAAACCGCCGGTTTTTTTGGAAGCGAAATAACCGCCGAAATTGAGTCCTATGCTCCAGCCCCGCCAGGGATCTTCCTCTTCCTCTTCTTCCAGGAGCAATTCCTCGTCATCCTGCGCAGCCACCGGTGACCAGAGCACTGCCAACAGCAGTAGAATCAGCCAACATTCTTTTTTCATAGACCAATGTTAGACTATGCCTTGCTTGGCCCATTTTGTTACGACTAGACTCCGG
>DHLU01000034.1:3092-10826 GCA_002405435.1 Flavobacteriales bacterium UBA4660 | reverse complement strand
TCCCACAAATGGCGCTCCGCCTGAGAGCACCGATGCACCAAAAGGATCTACCAGTGTCCAGGCAATTTCCGAAGGGAAAAATCCGCCTGTAACCGCGATGCCTGCACATACGGAGTAGCAGCAGCTGCCATCGTCAACGCACGCAGCGGAGTCGTAGTTGCAGGCCGTTATGTCCGTGCAGCCAAAGGGCTGTTCAACACTGAATGAGAGTCCGGATACCGGTGCTCCGCCCGAAAGTGGGCTGTCTGCTCCGGTAAGTACCCATCCGATTTCTGCAGGGAATGCACCCGATGTTACCGAAATGGTATAACATCCTTTGCTAAGGCAGATGGTATTGCTGCTGGTGAGGCCGCCGCTATGCGTTCCTGTCAGCACAAGGCTGCCCGAAGAATCATAGATCTGATAGACGGCACCGTTCCAGCTGTCGCCGAAACTATCGGACATAGAAATCGTTACGGGATCGGCATAGATGCAGGTTCCGTCATTCTCAGTAGCCGAAGCGTCGAAGTTGCACGCGGCAGGGTCGGTACAGCCGGGAACGGAGATACTGGCAGCGAGCAGGTTTAGCGCGTTAAATACGTTCAGCCTGCCGCCGGTGGCAACAAATCCGGAAAGGCCGGGTACGGCATCCACTCCGTTGAGAATGGCATTTTTCACCAACAGCGCTGTAGATCCGGGACTTGAAATCCCCAGGGCACCGAGATTGGCGCCTGGCAATGAGTACAACAAAGCCACAGCACCGGCCACGCAGGGAGTGGCAAAACTGGTCCCGGTCTGCGAACTGTAACCAGTCAGGTTGGGTATCCAAACGGCCGTACCGGGTGCAGCGAGATCAACACTGGTGGCGCCAAAGCCAGAAAAGGTGCGCACATCGCTGCTGTTGGTAGCGGTCACGGAAATGAGATACTGGCTTCCACAACCGGTCGGCATATCGCCCACAACATCTACGTTCGCATTGTTGTTGGTGGTAGCCGCACAATTGAGTATTCCGGCACTGCCCATGGTATCGTAGAAAGCGCACCAGATGGGATAGCTGGCCGGATTCGCATTGTCTATTCCCCATGACGAACTCATTACTGTCACGAATGCGCCCAGCGCGCCATTCGTGGTATTGTACTGCACGCGCATGTCGTAAGGGTAGTCATAGGCTGCAACGACATTGGATTCCGTAAGGGGTGCGAAGGTAACCGCCATAAGGTCCGTGTTCCAGCACACCCCTGCACCGCCATTTCCGTTGTTGGCGCTTGCGCCCAGCATACCCATACATGCGGTGCCGTGTGATAAGGCGGGAAGGTTGTCGTTGCCGCAACTTGAACACCATCCGTCAACATCATCAATACGGCCGTTGCCGTCGTTGTCGATACCATCATTGGCAATTTCATGTACGTTCGTCCAGTGGTTGGCTACAAGATCACTATGGGCCCAGTTGATGCCCCCTTGCTCCACCACACAAGCCACCACATTGTGGCCATCACCGGTATTGCCCCCGGTCGTAATATTCCATGCAAGGTCTGTATCAATGTCATTATCCGTTCCGTCAATATGGTGCCATTAGGATCCAAACTGGGGATCAGAAGGAACCAGCCGCTGCTCAATGAAGTGGTTAAACTGCGCTGCTACCACTTCGCGCATACCGCGGATACTTTCCAGCAATGCATACTGGTCGCATGCGTTGTGGTCAAAACGGTACAGGTAGATGCCCGCACCGTCACTTAGCGTTTCGGCGAGGTTGATTCCGGTTTCATGGCCCTCATAGCGGGCCCATGCCCGCACAACGGCGTCGGGTGTTACACCCGCATGAAGCATGACAAGAAGTTCTCCTTCGACGAAAGGGGTTTCCCAGGAAGGCAAATTTTTCTGGCCTGAGCCAGGCTGAATGCACAGCAAAACTGCAGCGCAAACCGCCACAAAAGCAGATTGAGACATCGTTATAGTTTTTAAGGTTTTACAAGTGTCAAACTAACAAAAAACGCCCACCCGGACAACCCATTCGCTGCCATCTTCTTTCGAAAAATTTGAGCAAAACCGATGATGGCGAAGCAATTGAACCGCCCGCATTTCACCCGGCACCGAGCAGCCGGCTTATGATGACAACGGTTTACCTCCCGTTGCCCTGGCCCTCGGCTATAGGCTATAGGCTCAGTCCGTTCCACTGCAAACCTGACCGAAATAGGTCGTAAAGAGGAGAAAGTCTACAGTGTTGACTGTTCCGTTTGCGTCAAAGTCATAGCCCCCGCACTGCGAGGAGCAGCCGAAGGCAGTAGTGAATAAGAGGAAGTCCACCGTGTTGACGACCAGGTCATCGTTAAAATCACCCTGGCAGTAAAGGCACTGACCACCTCCGCAGACAAAACCCGAATCATAGTTGAGCGCTTCGGGATCAGCGCAAGACGGAGACACGCAACTGCCGTCATCGCATAAGGCAGCCGGTTGATAGTTGCATGCACCCGGATCTGTGCAGCCAGCAGCACCTCCTACCGCGAATTGGGCGGTGACAGCATTTCCATCACTGAGGGTTCCTGAAAAATATACCGTCCCATTTCCGGAAATCACCGAGAGGGTGGCACCATTAGATTCATCTCCCTGGGCATCTGAAAGAGAGACGCTGTAACACGACGGCAAGAGGCATACATCCACTTCGCCGTTGCCCTGACCGGAAGCCAGCACCGTGCCTTCTCCATTGGTCAGTTGCCAGCCCATCGAAGCCTCTGGGCTGCCTGACACCGTCAGTGTCGCACAATCTCCAAAACAACAACTCCCGTCGTCATAATTTGCCACAGGGTCATAATTGCAGGCCGCCTGAGCAGTGCAGCCGTAGAAACGACAACCGCCGTCATCAATATTGGCCTCCGGCAAGTAATTGTCGGCAAGCGGATTGGTGCAGCCCGGATTGCTGGAAGCAGAGAATATATGCATGCGTACCATCGGGTGTTTCAGCAGATAAAAAAGCGCGTTAGAGTCGGGATAGCGCAACAGCGACACGTTGGGCAGGGCTTCTCCGCTGCGGGCTATGCGCATGGCGCCTCCCTCAGCTGCATTGTGGCTTACCATGACAACATAGACAGAATCCCGCGTCAGGTTTAACGGCGTGATCAGGGGAAGCGAGACGATTTTCTCATCGCCGGGCGCATTGAGGTCTGCTATGTTCACTATGTAGTCTTCGGTTTCGGCAAGCACCTCCCAGGTATTCAACCGGTAAATGACCCCGTGTACCACGGTGCCCGGCAAGGTCTGGTTGGAAAAACCTACCCCAATGGCATGACATTTTTTGGGCGCATCAAGCCGCGCCTGGTACGTATTGCCAATCTGCTGGGTTTCGTCCTGGTAGGCAAGCGCGGGGATGAGCGCATCATCCATCCGGCGCTCATCGCGCGCATAGGTAAACGGCGTTATCCTAAAGTCGAGCGTATCCCAGTTGTTGGATTCATTGTCGTCCACCTGGGTCTGGTCGACGTTGTAGGTGATGATATAAGACTGCGGTGCGGCTGGCGCCGTGTAGGTAGTGGCAATATTGTGCGTGACGGTTTGACCGGGTGCAATGGTAACCGAACCGCTCTGCACGTTAAATACCTGCGTCAGGTCATTGGCCCTCCTGACCCTGGTGATCAGCCTGCATCCGGTCTGGGTATTGCCCCCTATGTTTTGGTCCTGTGCAGAGAACTTAAAAGGAGGAATCATCACCGAAGGATAACTGTCATACTCCATATTGTTAAACAAAATGGTATCCGCCGGATTGTATGTGGTGTATTTGGGATTCAGGATTCTGATGTCATTCGGGTTTGGCGCATACAGGGCAATGTCATCCAGTTGCCACCAGTAGTAAGTGCCGGTAAACCTGAACCTGATTCTGACATCGGGCTGGTTGGCCGCAAGGGAGGTGATATTGACTGTTTGCCAGATGGTGTTACTGGTAAAAACCGGTGAGGCGGTGAAAACATTTGACCAGGTCTGTCCGGCGTTCGTACTGACATCCACCGTCAACGTACTCTGAAAACGTTTGAAATGTTGCTGCCAGGTGAGCACAACGGTATTGACACCACTGAGGTTGATGGGCGGGGTCACGAGTGAGGCGTCGTGGGGCGCAGGATCCTGGCCCGACCCGAGGTTTCCGCATACTGTGCCATCGTCATCCCAATAGTTGGAATCGAAAATGACAAATCCGTTGCTGTAGGTTTGCGACTGAATGAGCGAACCGCTGGCACCGCAAGAACCTCTTGATGCCACACTGATATCCGGCGACGTAAATGGACCCCGGTATTCCCAATGCGCAATGCCCGATGCATCCAGACTGTCCCACCCGGATGGGATACCGTCCGAAAAATCTTCATAGAAGACCGGAGCTCCGAGAATCTGTCCGCACAGGTCGCTGCTGCATAGCACGACATAACCCACAAGAAAGGTAAGGCGTATTAGCATAGTAAAATTGTTTCCAACACCGTTAATGGTGTCGAAAGGTAACAAAGGCTGTGGCCGGGGGAACATCTGGAAACTATTATTTAATCCTGCCCCAAAGACCGTAGATTTTGTATTTTTGAGGTAACATTAATGTAAAAAGCATTGATCGCCGTGGTGCCACACCCATCGATTGGTTGTGACCCGAAGTTTTCTTCTGACCGTAGTGAAAAAAATTGTTGCCATAGTACTCGCAGTGCAATACCTGGTAATGTCCGCCGGGCTGGTTGTGCACTTCCATTTCTGCTGCGGCAAACTGGCTGAGGTCTCCATCTTCAAGGCCCACGACCGATGCTGCATGTATGAGTGGCCTGCACAAGATGCTTTTCAAAAAAAATGCTGCACATTTGAAGATGAGCGCTACCAGGTCAGCGGAGACCAGCGCACACCGCTGCTGCAACAAGCCGAGTTGTTCAGCGGAGAGCCGCACAAACCAAGCAACATTTCAGGTCTTTCCCCAGCGCCATGGCATGAACCCCGTATTCACCCGACCGAAGACCCACCGCCTCCACTGCGACGCTATGCTGCGCTTTCGCAATTTGTTTTTTACGGTTAGTGCCGGATTGCAGCACCTCCGGGTGACCTGAAGCCGTCATTATTCATTTTAAATCCGTAAAAAATCATGAACGCATATTCCCATATACTGGCTGCAATTCTGCTGACGCTTGGCGCTGCAACCAGCCATGCGCAAAAGGCAAAACCCTTAACCGCTTCCTTCTGGGTAGCCGGTGTTTGCAGTCGCTGTGAAACCACCATCGAAAAGGCCCTCGATACCCGAGGCATCATCACCGCCGATTACGATCTGAAAGCCCATGAGCTGACCGTTGTTTTCAACCCTTCTAAAATATCGGAAGCAGACATTCACGTGCTCCTCAACGAGGTAGGCTATGACACCGCGTCATCACGCTGCACCGATGAGCAGTACAGCCGGACACACTCCTGCTGCAAGTACCGCGAAATGTCAGACCATTAACCAGGCAGATGCGTCTCATTTGGATTAGCTGCCTGCTGTCGCTGATGGCGGGCAGCCTTTATGCGCAGGTGACCGGCACGGTGCGCGGCAAACTCGGTCCGGAAAAATCGGAAATACTTCCGGGCGCCACCCTCGTTTGGGCCGGAACACGCAGCGGTACCGTGGCTGATGACCAGGGGAAATTCTCCATCAGCCTTCCCCCCGGCGCACAACTGCTCGTGGTTTCCTACATCGGCTACACGCCTGACACCATCGCCTGCAACGGACCCGCAGACCTCAGCATACTGCTCGAGCCGTCGGTCGCTCAAGGAGTGGAAATTCATGGGCGTATGGAAGCTACCCAGGTCAATACCCGCGATCCGATGCGCTTTCAGACCATCACGGAAAAAGAGTTGTGCAAGGCTGCGTGCTGTAACCTCTCCGAGAGTTTTGAAACAAACGCCTCCATTGATGCCGCATTCACAGACGCCGTCACGGGCACGCGGCAAATCCGCATGCTCGGACTGGAAGGACGCTATACGCAGATTATGTTCGATAATGTGCCGGCTGTGCGCGGATTGGCAAGTACGTATGGATTGACCTACGTGCCGGGTCCGTGGATCAAATCAATTGTTATTGCCAAAGGGGCAGGTTCGGTACTCAGCGGTTACGAGAGTATGGCCGGACAAATCAACGTGGCGCATAAGAACGCCGATAACGCAGAAAAAATGCAGCTCAATGCCTATGCGGGTTCTTGGGGAAGAATGGAGCTTAACCTGGTATGGAATCCGCGTTTTGACCGTGTGCATGCCAACAAGGATGCCCGCCTGTCGTTCTACCCCACCCTGCTGGCCCATGGCGCTTTTTCTGAAACCCGCACCGACATGAATGAAGATGGCTTTATGGACAATCCGCTTTTCACCAATGTCATCCTGCGCAATGAATGGGTAATGGAAACACCCGGCGGTCTCGGTGGTCACTATGCAGTAACCTGGATGAACCTGGAGAATACCAGCGGCCAACTTGACTATTCACCGGCAGACGACATCCGCTCAAGGCTATGGGGCGCCCATCTTACTACGCGCCGACTGGATGCGATGGCGAAAACTGGCTATACTTTCCCTTCGAGGGAATGGCAGAGTTTCGGATCTCAGGTCTCCTATACCCTGCATGACCAGGAAGGGCGCTATGGCTATCGCATGTATGAGGGATCGGAAAGCGATATGCGCGTCAACCTGCTTTTTGCTTCGCGCTTCGGTGAAAACCATTCCTACACGGCTGCCCTCAATTACCAGCATAACAACTTCCATGAATCACTGTATCAGGGCAGCGATACAACCCGGGTATTTACGCCCTATCTGCTCGACCGGCTGGAAGAAACCGCAGGTGGCGCGCTTGAATATACGGCCCGGCATAAGGACTGGTTTGTGCTTGTCGCCGGCATTAGGGCCGATTACCACAACCGGTTTAACTGGCTTATTACACCCCGCATGCACGCACGTTTTTCGATCAGCCCTGCTTTCACCTGCAAGGTTTCTGCGGGAAAAGGATACCGCACAGCCCAAATGCTGATGGACAATGTCGGCATACTGGCAAGCAACCGCGATATCCGCATTGAAGGCTTTACCGGCCAGTTTCCTTTCGGACTTGATATGGAAGAATCTTGGAATTCCGGCATCCTGCTCGCCTACAAAACAGAAATCTACTACCGCCCTGCGGTGCTGACCTTGGACTTTTTTCATACGCGGTTCGAAAACCAGGTGGTGATGGACATTGAAACCGCCCGTGAGGTGCGATTCTATAACCTCAAAGGCCCTAGTTACAGCAACAGCGCGCAGGTGGAGTTTCACTGGTCGCCTTTCCGTAGAACTGAAGTGCGCCTGGCCTACCGTTGGCTTGACGTGAAAACGAACTACCGCGCCGGACTGCTCGAAAAACCCCTGATAAACCCGCACCGGGCGTTCACCAACATCGCTTACGAAACCAGGGCGGGTGAACGCGGACAGCAATGGCGGTTTGACCTGACGGCACAATGGATTTCCTCCAAACGCATTCCGCTCGCGGGCGAACATGCCGAACACAGGACGCCCGAGCGTTCCGATCCTTTCATGCTCGTCAATGCACAAGCCACCTGGGTGCTGCGCACCGATCTTGAAATTTATGCCGGCGGAGAAAATCTCACCAACTTTATGCAACACGATCCCATCATATCCGGAGAGAATCCCTCATCGGAAAATTTTGATGCCTCACTTATCTGGGGCCCCGTATTCGGAAGGATGGCCTATCTCGGCATTCGATGGAAAATTTCCGGTGCTAACCCATAATGGCTC
>DHLU01000034.1:0-2964 GCA_002405435.1 Flavobacteriales bacterium UBA4660 | reverse complement strand
CTAACCCATAATGGCATTGTCAACAAACGATCAATCAGCGCAGCACAGCCACCGAAAGTATATCCAAAAAAAAAGCCCCGAAACCGGGGCTTTTTTAATTCCACAAACTCCATTAATCACACAACATTCCAAAGTAAGAAGTGAAAATCAGGAAGTCAGTGATATTCACGACTCCGTCTGTATTAATATCTGCAAGCCCGCATTCTCCCGCGCAACCATAAGTTGCGGTCAGCACGAGAAGATCCAGCAGGTTGATGACTCCATCCTGGTTAAAGTCAGCTGTACACTGTTCGGGCTGGGGCTCCGCAGCAAGTACATGAATCACCTGAACCCCTTCAGTTACATTCAAACACTGGTCTACTGCCAGCCAGGTGCGGATGATATCGTAGGGGCAGTCGTTTCCGGTCTGTATTTGACTGAAGGACAAGTCTACCTCACCATCGCAATCGTCGGTAGCTGTGACATCCGCAGGTACCGGCGGAATCTGGTCACCGCATTCAATAGTTATATCCACAGGAATATTCACCAGTTCCGGAGCCAGCTCGTCTACGATATGAAGGATCTGGGTGGCTGTTGAAGAGTTTCCGCAGTCATCATAGGCAATGCATGTCCGTTCAACGGTGTTGAGGCAACCTCCGCTGGAAATAAACTCATCAAATATTTCAACGTAAACATCACTGTCACAATTGTCCGTTGCTGTCAGAATGCATTCAGATGCCTCGTTACATCCCACAGTAATTTCCACCTGGTAATCATTGAAAACAGGCGCCGTATCATCCACGATGGTCACAATACGCGTCACCGAAGTTGCGTTTCCGCAATCGTCTGTCGCTGTCCAGGTGCAGATCCAGTACCAGGGACAATTGCCTTCTACGTTATCGTTGAACTCAATGGTAAGCGAAGCATCGCAGTTATCGGCGAATACGGGCTCTTCGAAAGGCGCGGCTTCATCACACTGAATGGTCACATCTTCCGGTTGATACAAAACCACGGGTGGGGTGGTATCCAGCAAGGTGATGGTCTGGGTGGCAATAGCCGTATTTCCGCATGCATCCGTGGCTGTCCAGGTGCGCACCACCAACTGGGCGCAATCTTCCTGAATATACGCCTCCTCTGCACTCAATGAAGGAGCCTGATCACAGTTGTCACTCACCGTCGGGAATGCCGGAAGCGGTGTAGCCTGGCAATCGATCACGAGGTCTGCGGGCACACCATTGATGGATGGCGGCGTTGTATCAGCAAAGTTGAAGGTGAAGGTGCGCACGCTGATATTACCACAGTTGTCTGTGGCCGTCCATGTGTACACCTCTGTCCATGCATTCGGGCATGCCCCAGGAATCGACTGGAAACTGTAAACCACCTCCGGTGAACCGTCGCAGTTATCGGTAACTGTGGGCGGCACTACCAAGGCAACTTCAGTGCACTCAAGTGTAGTCTCCGTATCGGAGCCTGAGAAGGTAGGACCGTAGAGGTCTGTTACCGTGATAACCTGTGTTGCACTCTGCGCGTTCTGACAATCGTCCGCTGCAGACCAGGTGCGCACTATCCGGTATGAACAATCATCAATCGGAATTATCTGTTCGCTGAAGGTCAACTGAGGTGACTCATCACAATTGTCTTCCGCCACAACTGGGGCCTGATCCGGTATGGCGGTGCAGTCTACGGTTGCATCAGCTGGCACACCGACAAGAACAGGCGCCGTGGTATCCACCACAGTAATCTCCTGCACGGTGGTGGTGGTGTTACCACAATCGTCTACCGCAGTCCATGTGCGAACCAGTGTATATACGCACGATGCTCCGGGTAACTCCTGTTCTTGCAGCGACAATTGAACCGACGGGTCGCAGTTATCGGTTGCCGACACCTCAGAAGGATCCGGAATGTTGTCGCACTCAACGGTGAGTAACGCGGTTGCTCCGCTGATAACCGGCGGGGTTGTGTCCACTATATTGACGGTGCGCACAACACTGGCCGTGTTGCCGCAATTGTCAGTAGCCGTGTAGGTCTCCTGCACAACCGTGTAGCAGTCATCATTTTCCGTAGCGACTGTCAGTCCCAGTGTAAGTTCCGTATCACAGTTGTCTGACCAAACGGGTGTATAGGCCGGGATGTCTTCATCACATTCCACCACCAGATTGGCAGGCGGATTGGTCAGCTGAGGCAGCGTATTGTCTGATACATGTACCACCTGTGAAACGGTAACACTGTTTCCGCAGCCGTCCGTGGCCGTGACCGAGCGGTGGATGTCATAGCTGCATTCAGTAACATTGGCAAACCCGCTGGCTGACGTTATAGACAAGGTATTATCACAATTGTCAGCGAATGTCGGATTGAAGGCCGGTATTTCTTCATCGCATGATGCACTGATGAATGCCGGCGGCACGTTGGTCTGATAGGGCGCTGTGTTATCAACCAGGGTAATTACCTGCGTCGCATAGGCCGTATTACCACAGTCATCGGTCGCCCACCAAGAGCGCACAACAGTGCCGCCGCATTCCTGCAGGTTAACCTGTTCTTGATAAAACAACTGAGGATTCACATCACAGTTGTCGCCTACCGTCGGGAACACAGGCAAGATCGCTTGAGCACAGTCAATGGCCACACTGCCGGGCACACCGCTGATAACAGGCGGTGTGGTATCCGCTTCGGTGATATCGCGCGACACGATCGTCTCATTGCCGCAATCATCCACGGCCACCCAGGTCTGGTGAATAATCCGGCCGCACGTAAGCACGGTAATGGATGAAGAGTGTGTTACCTGCACGTTGTCGTCACAGTTATCGGCAAATACCGGGAAATCCATGGGAAACCCTGCACCGCATTCCACCGTCACATCCGAAGGCGCCGACACAACCACCGGGGCTGTGAAGTCACCCACATGTACTACCTGAGAGACCGTTACGCTGTTGCCGCAATCGTCGGTAGCGGTGGCCGAACGTTCAATGTCATAGCCGCAACCGGATA
>DHLU01000253.1 GCA_002405435.1 Flavobacteriales bacterium UBA4660 | reverse complement strand
GTGATCTCCTTTCTGAGCGTTTTTATATCGCTCTACAACTCACTGAAAGAACGCCGTTATGAGCTCGCCCTGATGCGCACCATGGGCAGTTCGCGCATTGGGATGTTTCAACTGATGCTCGGAGAAGGCGTGTTGCTTTCACTCACCGGTTATGCTTTGGGCCTGCTGTTTAGCCGGACCGCCCTGGCCACCATGAGCCATTACATGGACGAAAGTTTTCATTATTCCTTTGAGGGCATGGGACTGATCGGACGTGAGTGGTGGTTGCTGGCCGTCACGCTCGCCGTAGGTGTTATGGCCTCATTATTGCCCGCATGGCGTGCCCTGCGGATAGATATTTCTAAGACCCTTGCGAATGAATAAACAGATACGCTTCTACTCCCTTCCGGCAACGCTGCTGGTGGCCCTGTTATCCCTCAGCAGTTTTGCTCCGGCACCGGCGCCGGTTGAAGTTACCTGGACCACGCTGGCCGATGTGCAGTTTAAAGATGTTTACGTGGCCCAGCTCGACCAGTATTACTGGAAGCCTACCTTCGGGCCGAAGGTGAAAGCGCTGGAAGGCAAGGAGGTCTTTATTACCGGCTATGTGATTCCGGTTGATTATGACGAAAATTTTTACGTTGTTTCCAAAACGCCATTTGCCAATTGTTTTTTCTGCGGAGGGGGCGGACCCGAAACCGTCGTTGACCTGCGTTTTGCCGGCAAGAACCGGGAGTACAAAACCGACGAACGCCTCACCTTTAAGGGAATTCTCAAACTCAACGCCGACGACATTTACCAGATGAATTATATCCTGGAAAAATGCGTGGAATACAGGCCGTGATGGCCTATGCGGCGCCTCTTTCCTTTCTCCCGCAACACACGGGCATAAAAAAAGTGCGGGCCTTGCAGCCCGCACTAGTTTTCCAGTTTACGTAAGAATCATTCACATTTTTACAACACTCAGCACATCGGATGAATGACCGGAAAAACGAACGATGTATAAGCCACTTTGGTACATCTCCATCGAAATCCACTGGGGTCCGGGAGGAATATTGCCCTGCCATAATACGCGGCCTGTCGCATCGAGCAGCAGGGCTTGCGTAAACCGTGATGCATCAGCCTGTATATAAAAGCCTTCGCGGCATGGGTTGGGGAAAGCCTGCGGACGCAACAGCGCTGACTCTTCCAGGCCCACCACCAGCACCTCAACGCATTGCGAGGTGACACTGCCGTTGTTGCCATATACAATCACGGCGTAACTTCCCGTCACCTCAGGGGTGAACGTCGGATCGTTGGCGCCGGGTATCACCGCGTTTCCGTTGTTGCAGTCAACCCACTGGTAGCCCGTGCCCGCCTGGCCGCTGCTGAGAACGCCGCCGTTGTTGGTCGGGGAGAAGGTGGTTTGCAGCAAGTCAACGTAGATATACAAGGTGCTGTCGCACCCTGATGCGTTGGTCAGGCTTTGCTGGTAGTTGCCCTCCTGGGTATACAGCTGGCCGTTGTATTCAATTTCTCCCGTTACGTAGAGGGTAATATTGGCAAAGGTGCTTTCGTTTATGGTGACATTGAGCGTGACCGTGCTGTCGCAGCCACCTACCGTGGTGAACGTGTGTTGGTATGCGCCGCTCTCTGTGTAAACCACGCCGTTGTAGTTTAATGATCCACAGGCAGCAACAGATTCTGTCGTAGTCACGGGCGTGCACTGCGTGAGTCGGGCGATGTAGGCATCAGCCATTCCGGCCGACGTGAGGTTGGCTGTTGCTACCGAAGGATCAAAGTCTGAGGTTCCCAAAAAACTGCCCGAGAGAACAAGTGGTCCCGCATTGGTGACACTGAGGCCTGTGACGTAATCATAGTTGGTGCCCCCCATGCTGACGGTGGTGATGAAGTTGGCCGACGGATCAAACTTCGTCAGAAAAATGTGTTCATAGCCGTTGAGTGACGACATCGGAAACTCCGACAGGGGATCAGGATTGAAGTCACTGGATCCGGCAAAATATCCAGCCACGTAAATGTTGTTCTCCGCATCGCGGGCCAGTCCCGTGGCAATACTAACGCAATTGGGCGCCAGCTGCCTGAGGTATTGAAAGAGTCCGTTTTCGTCGAGTTTCAGCAGATACGCCCGGTATTGGTAGTTGGTAATGGTAATGGTTTGCGTGGCTACCAGGTCGGGATCGAAATCGGTGGTTCCGTTGAATGCTCCGGCCAGATAAACATTTTCATCTTCGTCCACTAAAATTTCGTGGGCGTAGCAGTAATAGGATGAAGTGAGGTGCCTTGCCCAAACAAAATCCCCCTGGGGCGTTAGTTTCTGGATGTACGTGTCGTAATACTGCCCCACAAGGGTAAAGGTGCCCGCGCCCGGATTAAAATCCACCGACGAATAAAAAATACCGACATTGTAGATGTTGCCATTTTCATCTATTGCCGTTTCGTTGGGTACGGTATATGATCCCGGTGTCGTTTTGGCCCAAACAAATTCTCCGTTGGTGGAGAGTTTTACGGTATAGGCGCCATAGTATCCAGAGCCTCCCAATTCATAGATGTTTACGCCCGGATCAAAATCGGCGATGCCGTAAAACGTACCGCTGCTGATTACATTGCCAGAGGGGTCTGCCACGAGGGTCTTACCCGATTCGTAGCCGCTAGTTCCGGCAAACTTTCTCACCCACTCGAGTTGTCCGCCGGAGGTGTACTTGGCAATAAACGCGTTAAACCCGGAGAAAGCGGTCAGAGAGAAGGCGGTGCCGTTTGGGTTGAAGTTGACCGTGCCACGGAATTCACCCGTGCAATAGACATTGCCCGCCGCATCGGTCGCGACATCAAAGGCCGCATCGTCTAGCGAGGCACCGAACACCACCGCCCAGGCATAGTTGCCGTCGGGGGTAAGTTTGGCAATGTATGCATCCTTGGCTCCATTGGAGCTGAAGGCCTCGCTTCCCGGTCCGGGATCAAAGTCAGAAACGCCTTCGAGCGATCCGCAGGTGATCACCGCGCCCGCGGCGTCCGTTATGCAGCTGTTTGGCGTAATGGTGGAGGGTCCTCCGTACTGCTTGACCCATGAAAGGCCAATCGTCTGTGCACCGGCCGCGTAACCAGCCAAGACAAAAAGTGTTACGAGTAAGTGTGTTTTCATGCGAATGATTTTAGGCTGCAACGTTCCGTTTTCCATCAGGCCTGCGCCATCCTGCCAATCAGCGAAAACGCATCCCCTGAAAAGGGGATTTCACGGGGCGAAATACAGCCCCGGTGGCATGCCGTCTATTTTTACCGCATGCGCTATCTGCTGCTGCTCGGGGTCATGCTGCTTTCTTTCGGAGGCCGGAGCCAGCATGAGGAAGAGGCGCGTCTGTTGCATCTTGCCGAACAGGCTGATACAGACAGTGCGCGTTTTTTTGTCTACCGCGACCTGGGCTACCTCTTCGAATTTGATGACTCTTCGCGGGCCATGCGCTATTACCGCGCGGAGATGAATCTGGCCATTCGCTGCCGGTCGCCGCTGATGAAAAGCATGGCCTGGCTCGACTTCGGAAGCGTACAATACAATGCCGGCAACTTCCCTGAAGCCATACGTTTCTACCGACAGTCCGCCGGCCAGGCACAGGAAGCCGGGAACCTCCGACGCCTCGGAGCGGCTTATATCAACCTGGCCAATTCATTCAGCAACCTCTACACGCCCGACAGTGCCATGCATTATGCGCTGGAAGGGCTGGAAGCCAATTATGCCGCCGGAGATTCCCTGTCGATTTGTGTCAACACCATTTCCATTGCCAGCTTGCTGGAGGAGGCCGGCCAATACAGCGAGGCCCTGCGCTACGTGGAGCAAGGAAAAAACATCGCGGGGTACGGGCGTTTCCCGCTGCAGTTTGTCAACCTCTGCATCACGGGGGCGCTCATCAACCAGGACCAGGGCCAATTTGCCGCTGCGGAAAAACAGGTGCTGGAGGCCCTGCCCTATTTCCCGCAGTTTGACAACCCCTATTATACCTCATCGCTCTACCAAAACATCAGCGGCATCTATTACGACAACGGCCGTTATGTGGAAGCCGACCGCTACGCCGACTCCGCCCTGCTCTACCTCGACAGCCAAGACCGAAGCAACATGGCCGCTGCCATCCGCATGTCGAAGGGACTGGCCCTGATTCAGACCGGCCGCAGCGAAGAAGGCATGCGCTACCTGTTGGAAGCCCTGCCTATTGCACGCGCGCATTCCGACTACAAAATCGCACGGGAAATCTGTCTGAGCCTCTCGGAAACCGCTGCGCTTGACCGGCGCTGGGACGAAGCATACCAATACCACCTGCAGTACGCACTTTTCAACGACAGCCTGCGGCAGGAAGAGGCAACGGAACGTATGCTGGAAATGGAAACGCGCTACCGTAACGAAAAACTCCTGCTCGAAGTAAGCAACCTAGAGCAGAAAAACCAACTCATCGCCACCCGTTCTGTCCACGCGCGGCGTGTGTACCTCACCTCGCTGGTGATTGCTGCGCTGGCCATCGCCCTCTTCGTTCTTCTTTACATCATACAGCGCCGGCGCACTGAACTTGGGCGGCAGGCCGCTGCCCTGCAGGAAGAGAAGATCAGGCGCTATGAGAAAGAGCGTGAGGTGGCCGTGCTCGACTCGATGCTCAAGGGGCAGGAGGCCGAGCGAAGCCGCGTGGCCAAAGACCTCCACGACGGCGTGGGCAGTATGCTCAGCGGTGTCAAACTTTCACTTTCGTCTATGCAGGGAAACATGATCATTAGCGGCGAGCAGGCCCGAACCTACGAACGCTCGCTACAGCAGCTCGATGCCGCCATCGCCGAAATGCGCCGGGTTGCACACAACATGATGCCCGAGGTGCTCGTGCGCAGCGGCGTTGTGCCCGCGGTAAACGACCTGGTGCGCTCGCTCAACCACTCCGGCGGTCCGGAGATCCTTTTTGAGCACCTCCATTTCGACCGGCGGCTTGCCTCCGAATGTGAAATCATCCTTTACCGGCTGGTGCAGGAGTTGCTCAATAACATCATCAAGCATGCGGGGGCGCGGCAGGCCATTGTGCAGCTGAGCATTCACGAGCAGACCATCAACCTCGTGGTGGAAGATGACGGGAAGGGATTTGACCCTGCGCAATGGGAAAACTCGACGGGTATGGGCTTCCAGAACCTGAAAAACCGCGTGGAGTATCTCCATGGAAAAATCCACTTGACCACAACACCGGGAGAAGGCTCCTCTTTCCTGGTTGAACTCCCCCTGACCGATGCCGACTGAAACCCGCATCGTGATTGTTGATGACCATCCAGTCGTACTGGAGGGGTTGACAAACATGCTCCACAGCCTGGACTCCATCAAGCTGGTCGCCGGTTGTGCAGATGCAATCGCCACCATGGCAGTGCTGCGAAAAGAACCCGTGGACCTTGTCATTACCGACATAAACCTACCTGAGATCAGCGGCATCGAGCTGTGCCGGCGCATCCGCACGGCGTTTCCACATACCCGGGTCATTGGCATAAGCACCTTCCACGACCCCGCCTATGCGCGGGAGCTGCTCAATTGCGGAGGCTCATGCTTCGTGACCAAAAACGCGTCGGTAACCGAATTCGAAACAGCCATCCGCAAAGCCCTGCAGGGCGAAACCTGGGTGGGCGACCTACTCACCGAGCAGAAACCCCTTTCGTTCTCGCAGCAGGAGGGTCCGGTGATCACGCGAAGGGAACGCGAAGTGCTGGCGCTGATTGCGACCGGCTTCACCAACAAGGAGATCGCCGAAAAGCTCTTTGTCAGCATTTCTACCGTAGACAGCCACCGCAAAAACCTGCTGACCAAATTTGGCGTGCTCAACACGGCGGCATTGGTCGCCCGCGCGGCCAAAAGCGGCCTCATTTCTTAGAAGCTGGCACAGACGCGGCCATTGCCCGGGCCTATCCGTTAAAGCGAACCCGGGTTTACCCACAGGCGGATGGGGATACTTTCTTTTTTGACACCCAAGACCTTGTGGTTACCTTGCGCCCGGCTTAACCGCATTTGCTCCGACCCTTTTGCAAATTCATGTAGCACATGAAAAAGAGTGCTGTATGTTGGGTGTGAAAACGCAAGAATTACCGAGGATATACCCGTTTTATTAAGGAATGACCCTGTCTTGAACAATACGGCAGAAAACGAGAGGGACTTTGACCTCCGTTTGAATAAACACCATTGAATGATTAACCTTTCCTTCCTTTCAGCGTATAAAAAACAATTGACACCAAAATTAGATTTCCCATGAGAAAAGTGCTATTTCTGCTGGCGTTTTATGCCTTCGTATTCAGCGACACGCGCGCTCAGATTTACCAATTCACCAATGACATCAACGGGGTTCCAAGCTTTGTGGCTGCCAATGCCACAGGGACCGGACTTGGCCGGGTCAACGGCGTTCTTTCCCTTACCTCGGGTTGTCTTGACGGTTTTCGTTCCCGGAATTTCCCCAGCACGACCGTCTATTTGCCGTCTCTGTCTGCAATACAATTCACCGTAACACCGGCGCCGGGCTACCAGCTGAACGTGACTTCATTCTACACCGACAACCAGCGCAATTCGTCTGGGCCAACGTTGTACCGCGTCGCCTACAGCCTTGATGGTGGAAGTACCTGGATCAACAACGGTAGCAACATACTATTGCCTTCCGGCGTTTGCTCCAACCCCGCCCCCCTGACGTGGAACATGGCAGACTTCTCCACCACTAACCCCCTGCTGGTGCGTGTATTTGCGTTTGGCGCGGCTTCGCTGGCAGGCCAACAGCGTCTGACCAACCTTTCGCTGAATGGCACTGTGACAGCCCTCCCCGTGTCTGGCTGCACTGATCCCATCGCGTGCAACTACAATCCTGCCGCCAACGTGAACGATGGCTCGTGTGTGTATCCGGGCTGCAACAATGCCATTGCCTGCAACTACGACCCTGCCGCCGGCTGTGACGACGGCTCATGTATCGTTGTAGGTGCCAGCTGCGACGACGGAGATCTCAGCACATTCCCCGATGTGGTGCAGCCTGATTGCAATTGCATAGGCCAGCCGCTCAACGATGAAAAGGCCGGAGCTGTGGCCCTGACACCGTCTCCCTTCGGCACCTGCAACAACATCCTTGCGGCCTTCATAGGTTTCGCCACCCCTTCTGCCAACACCTTCAGCACGGTAGTGACCGGAGAGGACCTCTGGTATTCGTTTCAGCCGGCCAGCACCGGGGTGCGCGTGGAAGTGTTCAGCGGTGCGCTCGATGTGGTCGTTGAATTGCAGGATGCAGCGGGCGTTATGATCGACCAGGAAAACGTCATTGCGGGTACCGGCTATGAATACATGAACAAGGATGCGTTCATCCTCGGCAATACTTACTACCTCGTTGTTCGCAACAATAACAGCGGTTTCGGGACCGGCTGGGTTGACATCTGCCTGCAAGAAGTGCCCGACAGCCGCATAGACAATCCGATTCCCCTTTACAGCAACACCTGTCTGGTTGCCAAGGCCGATTGGACCGGCGCCTACCAGTACCATTTTCAGTTTACCAACAATGCCACCCTGGTGACCACGTCACTGACCACCACCAACAGCACCTATTTCGTGCTCAGAGATGTCCCGGGCATGCGTTGGAACCAGGATTTTAACGTTAGGGTGAACACCACCCACCAGTTGCTTGATGCCGCTGGCGGAGTGGATGCGCTCTCCATTATCAGTGATGAAATCACGACCATGGTCATCGGTCCGCAACCCCTGATGAGCATTCGTCCGCAAGACCAGTGTGCCGACGGACCAAACCTGCTCGGCAGCAGCATTGCGGGTGAGCCTTTTGTCTGCATGTCCACTGACTACCAGTGGGAGTTTACACGCACCGACATTCCCCAGCCGCCGATTTACCGTTTGCGGGGCGCTGCCACACGGTTTATCGTATTGAATTCAGTGCCCGGTCTTGTAGCCAATGCCACTTACCAGGTAAGGGTTCGCCCGATCTTCAGCTATGGCGCGGGTAATTGGGGACCTGCGCTGTGTATGTCGACCGTTTCGTCTTCGATAGCGGCAGCAGAAGGGGGAGAAACAGAAACACCGCCTTCAAGTTTTGACATTGAGTGGATGGAGCAGGAAGGATTTACCGAAAGTATGGAGGCCTCAGCGTCTTTATACCCGAACCCGCTTGCAGGCAGTGATTTGTTTGTCAACCTGCAGGGCGTTTCCTCCTCAGACATCGTTGAAATCCGCTGCCTTGACCAAGCCGGCCGAGAAGTGATGAGTGGCACCACAGAAACCATGGGGGACGAAGACCTTGTGGTTCATTTCAACAGTGCGCTTGTACAGGGGGCATACATCCTTCTGTTGGAAACCCGCAGCGGCCTGGTGCTCCGCAACAGGTTCGTCGCTGTGCGCTGACCCTAAAAAAGCTTATAGCAAACCCCCGGCGTCTAGACAGGCCCGGCGGTTTTGCTTTATTTAGCGACGCAGCGTTAGGGTTTATCCTGACCTGACGCGGCTACTTTTGCCCATGCATCCGACGGAACTCCTCTTGCCTTTTCTGCTGGTGGCTTTTCTGTACGCTTCCGTTGGTCATGCCGGTGCATCGGGCTATATCGCCGTGATGGCGTTATGGGGGTTTTTGCCCCAGGAAATCAAACCCACGGCGCTTTGCCTTAACATCGTGGTGGCCCTGATTGCTGGCTATCGCTTTTACAGGGCCGGCCACTTCTCCCTTCCACTCTTCTGGCCCTTCGCCGCGACCTCTGTACCCGCGGCATTTCTCGGCGGATACCTGCAGTTGCCGCTGCCTTGGCTCAAAGCGCTGATGGGCGGCATGCTCTTGTTTTCGGCCTGTATTATCCTTTGGAAAAAAACAGACTCCGGTAAGCCTATACTGCCCCTTACAGCAGGCATTACACTAACCGCAGGGGCCGTTATAGGCTTCGTTTCAGGTCTTACCGGGGTAGGTGGCGGCATCTTTCTGAGCCCGCTGCTGATTATGTGCCGGTGGGCCAGCATGAAGACCACGGCGGCGGTGTCTGCCGCATTCATTCTGGTCAACTCCTGCGCAGGACTGGCAGGGCATCTGGGTTCGCTTCAGTCCGTTCCTGAGGGCATGGCGTGGTGGATTCCGGCTGTGGTTGCAGGCGGCTCGGTGGGGGCCTGGCTGGGCAGCACACGCTTTTCCGCTGAGATAATCCGCGCGCTGCTGGCGCTGGTGCTGGCTGCAGCTGGTCTGAAGCTGGTCTGGGGCGTCTAGGCCCCTTACGGGTCAGAAATATCCATTCCGCTGTCCGATGGGGCTAGTGCGCAGCACCCCATGGGTTGAGCCAGGCGCATTTGCAGCGCGTTACAGCGCAGATCTCTCCAGGCCTGACACCTACTGGCCAAAGCCCCCTTCGGGCGCGTAATGGGCCGCTAAACCGTCTGAGAAGAAAAACGGAAGAAAGGCCGGATTGCGGCCGAGTCGACAACCTACTGTTTCACGTGGAACTAACGCCCGAGAGAGACCAGCAGGACCGCGATATCGGTTGGATTCACGCCAGAGATTCTGCTGGCCTGGCCGAGGGTTTCGGGTCGTATATGGGAGAGCTTGTTGCGCGCTTCGGTGCTGAGCGACTGCAACCGCTGGTAATCGTAGTCGAGCGGCAGCGGGATGTGGTCAAGGCGCGACATCTTGGAGGCCATTTCGCGCTCTTTAGCGAGGTATCCGGCGTATTTGGCACTGATCTCCGCTTGCTCGGCAATTTCATCACCTAACGGCCCGTATGGCCTTAAAACGGCCTCCACTTCGGGGAACGCGGAGCGCAAGGTGGCCATATCCGATTGTGGCCTGGCCAAAATGGCTGCCAGCGCCGTTCGCTGGCTAACCGGGTCGGTGCCGAAGTGGCTGAGCAGCGGCGCCCACGTTTCCGCATCCGGTTTATGCGAGGCCAGCAACTTTTCCAACGCAACGGTGCCTTCTCTCTTAGACCCCACTCGGCGCAGACGCTCTTCAGAGGCCAGTCCGATGGCATGAGCGCGTGGGGTGAGGCGCAGGTCGGCATTATCTTGCCTGAGCAGGGTGCGAAACTCAGCGCGGCTGGTAAACATTCTGTAGGGCTCATCGGTACCCTTGCTGATAAGGTCGTCGATCAGGACACCGATGTAGGCCTCATCGCGGCCGAGCACAAAGGGAGCCTCGTCACGGACCCTGAGCGCCGCATTGATCCCCGCAACCAGGCCCTGGCAGGCGGCTTCTTCATACCCCGTAGTGCCGTTGATCTGGCCGGCCATAAAGAGTCCAGGCAGGTCTTTGGTCTCCAGGGTGTGCTTGAGCTGGTCTGGCGGAAAAAAATCGTACTCTATGGCATATCCGGGGCGGAACATCCTGGCCTTTTCAAATCCGGGAATCAGCTCCAAAGCCTTCTGCTGCACGTCTTCCGGCAGGCTGGTCGAAAAGCCGTTCACATAGACCTCCACGGTGTCCCAACCCTCCGGTTCGGCAAACAGCTGGTGCCTATCGCGGTCAGCAAAACGGGTGATTTTGTCCTCAATGCTCGGACAATAGCGGGGCCCCACACCCTGGATACGGCCGGCAAACATGGGTGATTGCTCAAATCCGGTAGCCAGCATCTCATGTACCAGAGGGTTGGTATAAGTAATCCAGCACGAGCGCTGCTTTTCCAGCCGGGGCGTATCGAGGTAGGAGAACTTGCCCGGAACCGCGTCGCCCTGCTGTTCTTCCATGCGGGTGTAATCAAGGCTGCGCCCGTCGATGCGCGGCGGTGTTCCCGTCTTCATGCGACCCGCCGTGAAACCCAGGCTAACCAGCTGTTCTGTTAAGCCCTCGGCGCGCTTCTCCCCGATACGGCCTCCACCAAACTGCTTTTCTCCGATATGGATGACGCCATTGAGAAAGGTTCCGCTGGTAATAATGACGTTGTTTCCCGTGAAACAAATGCCCAAGCCCGTTCGCACACCTTGCACCTTTCCTCCGCCGACCAGTATTTCCACTACCATATCCTGCCAGAAGTCAATCTTGGGCGTTTGTTCGAGCAGGTAACGCCAGGTTTCGGAAAACCGCATACGGTCATTTTGGGTCCTGGGACTCCACATGGCCGGTCCCTTGCTGCGATTGAGCATCCGAAACTGTATGGCCGTGCGGTCCGACACAATGCCGCTGTAACCGCCCAGTGCATCTATTTCACGAACGATCTGTCCTTTGGCAATGCCACCCATGGCCGGGTTGCAGCTCATTTGCCCGATCTTGGTCATGTCCATCGTAATCAGCAGGGTGCTGCATCCCATGTTTGCAGCAGCGGCCGCGGCTTCATTACCGGCATGGCCTGCACCCACTACGATGACGTCATATTTTCTTTCCACTGCTATTCAGTTTCAGGCCCCGGGCCTTGTTTCACGTGAAATTTCCAGCGGATTTTTCACGAGGTTGATGATGAGCTTGATAATATCCTCCTTATGGGCCGGGTCGCTCTGGGCAACCAGCAGCGCCAGGGCTGCCAATCCGTTGGCGTTGATCTTGGGCTGTCCGTCAGGGTCGAGCCTGTGCTGGTTGCGGTCAAGGAACCAAACAAACAAAAACGCCCCGATACGCTTATTTCCGTCGGTAAAGGGGTGGTTCTTGATCACAAAGTACAAGAGGTGCGCTGCCTGCTCTTCAATGGAGTTATAGAGGTACTCTCCGTCCCAGGTCTGCACCACTGAGCGCAGTATGCCGCCAAAACTTTCGTCCCGCTCACTGCCAAACAAGGGTGTGGCTTTGAGGTTTTTTCGAAGCGCCCTGATGACGCCTCGCGCCTCCTCCAGCTCAATTACGAAAGTGATTTCCGCGTTAAGACCAAGATTCTCCAGTTCGCGACGGTCAAACCGGTCGAGGGTGGTCAGCGCATCTGCGTACCGGGCTATGATATCCAGCAAGCCACTTATTTCATTGGCTTTCAACTCTTTAGACCCGCTTGCCGATTGGGCAAGTCCGATCGCGCGCTTCAGGTGTGTCCACCCTTCTCGGTATTCCTGCAGGCGCCTTTCGTTGAGTGAATAGCCCTGTACCAGGTGCTCGTGCAGCCTCCGTGTGGCCCACTGTCGAAACCTTGTGCCGCTGCGTGAGTTCACCCGGTAACCGACCGAAAGGATAGCGTCGAGGTTAAAGTGCTCTGTTTCATAGGTTTTACCATCAGTCGCAGTTGTTGCAAAAATGGCAACAACTGAATCCCGCTCCAGCTCACCTGTGGAAAACACATTTTTCAGGTGACGGCTGATGACGCTTTTGTGCCGGTCAAAGAGGGCGGCCATCTGGTTGAGCGACAACCACACGGTGTCGCGTTCCATGCGCACTTCAACCGAAGTGGTGTCGTCCGCGTTGGCGTATATGATCATTTCACTCACGGCCTGAGGTATTGCGTTTGCAAATCTCCACCATTATAAGGCGAAGTCAACAAAGGAAGTCAGAATGTGCGGGCCAACAGGCCTGAAAACCGCTCATCGCGTGAAGGTGCGGAGCCATTTCTGCTCGGCTGCACGCATGCGCCTCGTTTCTGCCGGGCTTTTGTCGCCGTACCCCAGCAGGTGCAGGCATCCGTGGAGCATGACCCTCCTGAATTCTTCCGGTGAGGGTATTCCGTGTTTTTTCGCGTTGTCGCGCACACGGTCCACCGAGATAAATACATCACCGGATATCCGCTTGTCTTCGCAGTAATCAAAGGTGATCACATCGGTATAATAATCATGTTGGAGAAAGCGTGTGTTGAGCGCTAGCAGGTGGGCGTCGCTGCAGAAGATGAAAGATACTTCTCCGGTGGTGTGCCGGTGTGCTGTA
>DHLU01000054.1:5240-8969 GCA_002405435.1 Flavobacteriales bacterium UBA4660 | reverse complement strand
CGTGATAGAGGGCGCGTTGATCAGGAAATTGAAATTCAGTATTCGAAATCGTTTGCGCCATCATTCTGCTTCGTTTTCGTCTTTTTCAAACGCATTGATGATCCGGGTGACCAGCTTGTGCCTGATAATGTCGCTTGCATCGAGATCGATCACCGCTATTCCTTCCACATGTCTCAGCAATTCGGTACTCTTCCTGAGCCCCGACATTTGCTTTTTGGGCAAATCGACCTGGGTGGCATCACCGGTTATAATGAATTTGGCATGCTGTCCCATGCGGGTCAGAAACATCTTCATCTGCGAAACTGTGGCGTTTTGCGCTTCGTCGAGGATAACAAAGGCGCGGTCGAGGGTGCGTCCGCGCATAAAAGCCAACGGCGCAATTTCTATCACCCCCTTGTCCATGTAATCCGCCAGCTTTTCATAGGGGATCATGTCCATCAGGGCATCGTACAAAGGCTGCAGATAGGGATCAAGTTTTTCTTTCAGGTCTCCGGGCAGGAAGCCGAGGTTTTCTCCGGCTTCTACAGCAGGTCGGGTCAGAATGATGCGCTTAACCTGCTTTTCCTTGAGTGCCCGCACCGCAAGGGCCACGGCAGTGTATGTCTTGCCTGTTCCGGCCGGTCCCACGGCGAACACCATATCGTTCGCATCCAGCGCCTCCACCATCCTTTTCTGGTTGGGTGTGCGGGCCGTAACCCGGGTACCACCGGGTCCAAATACGAGAACGTCCCCATTGGCAGAGCCTGCCGGAGCGTCTTCAGACTCACCGCGGAGGATGCGCTCCAATTGCTGCAGGTTGATGTGGTTGTAGTGCTCCAGATGAAAAAACACCAGGCTCAGCTTGCTTTCGAAGCGGTCCAGTTCTTCTTCGTCTCCGTGGGCCTTGATGGAATTTCCCCTTGCGATAATCTTCAGCTTGGGAAATTGGGCGGTGATGATATTCCACTTCGTGTTGGACGGACCAAACAGCTCAAGCGGATCAATCGGTGGTAACAGAATTTCTCTTTCGTTCAATGAGAAAACGTATTGGGTCGGTTACACATAATGCCGTCGCGTCGGTTGAAAGCTATGTTGGCAAACCGCCTTCAATACCTGCCAGGTACCCGGACGACAATTTAATTTTGGCCGAAAGTAGTGGCATTTTTCGTTCCTCCCGAACGCAAAGAACTGCCGAAAACAACACGTAATTCACATGCCGGTAGTAACGCTCACCACTGACCTCGGAACCCGCGACTGGTATCTCGCAGCGGTCAAGGCTGCCATACTAAGCCAGGCCCCTGACGCTACCATTGTGGACCTGAGTCACCAGGTGCAGCCCTTCTCCATTGAGGATGCCGCCTACCAGGTGCGTTCCGTTTTTGCCGAATTTCCGCTTGGAAGCGTGCACGTCATCGGCATCAACCCGATGCTGACAGTGGATCAGGCGCAGCTCATTGTGCAATACATGGGGCATTATTTTATCGCGGCCGACAACGGCATCTTCTCGCTGTTGTTTGAGGAAGAGCCCGAAGACCTGTTTGAAATCAACCTCCCGCAGGGCGCCTGGTTCACCTTCCCGCTGCGCGGTGTTTTTGCCACTGCAGCCGCCCACCTCATACGCGGCGGGACGCCGGAAGTAGTGGGCCGCCGGCGTTCGGGTTACCGGCACGTACAGAAGAATGTTCCGTTGCCCGAACAGGATGTGCTGAAAGGGATGGTGATGAGCATTGACCACTATGGCAACGTGATCACCAACGTGCACCGCGATTTGTTTGAAAAACAGCGCAGGGGCCGCAGGTTCAGCATCGTTTTCAAGCGCTCGTCATACACCATCTCGCGCATTTCTACAGACTACAGCGACGTAGGGGATGGAGACAGACTCGCCATGTTCGGTACAAACGGCTACCTGCTGATTGCCATCAACGGCGGAGTTACAGGCCATGGCGGCAGTGCCGCGAGTTTGTTTGGTTTCGCCCTACAGGACCTCATAAGAATCGAATTCTATGGCTCAGCAGATAACGAGGATAGTAAAGATGACTTTTCGTGAGGAATGTGTGCCCGATTTCCTGGCACTCTTTCAGACCCACCGCGACCGCATTGCCGCGACCCCCGGCTGTTTGTCGCTCGAATTGCTGCAAGATACCTCCTGCGAAAACATCTTCTTTACACGCAGCCTCTGGGAAGACGCTGTCTATCTTGAGGCCTACCGGCAGAGTCCGCTCTTTGGGGTGGTATGGCCCCAGACCAAATCATGGTTTGAAAAGGCTGCGGAAGCCTGGACCCTCCTGGGGCGCTGGCCGTAAATCAGCGCGAAAATTCCAATACCGTACGGGTAATGATGTCGCAGCACGCTTCCAGTTGATCGGGCGTGATCACCAGCGGAGGGGCAAAACGAATGATGTTGCCGTGGGTGGGCTTGGCCAGCAGACCGTTTTCCGCCAGCCGCATGCACAGGTTCCATGCCGTATCACTGTCCGCACTGTCGTTGACGACCACTGCATTAAGCAACCCCTTGCCCCTGACCAGCGAAACCAGGGGTGAACGCGACCGGAGTTCTTCCATACGGCGCCTGAACACTTCGCCGAGCGCGGCCGCATTGTCGGCAAGATGCTCGTCAAGTACCACCTGGAGGGCGGCCATGGCCACGCGGGCGCCCAGCGGATTCCCGCCATAGGTGCTGCCATGCTGACCGGGTTTGATGGTCAGCATCACCGCGTCATCGGCCAGCACACATGAAACCGGGTACACACCGCCACTGAGGGCCTTACCCAGAATGACCATGTCGGGCCTGACACCTTCGTGGTCAACGGCAAGCATTTTTCCCGTCCGACCTATACCGGTCTGAATTTCATCATCAATAAAGAGCACATTGTGCTTTTTGCACAGCGCCCATGCCCCAGACAGGTAGCCCTCAAAGGGCACTACCACGCCCGCCTCCCCCTGAATGGGCTCAATAAGGAAGCCGGCTACGTTTTTATCGGCGAGGGCGCGTTCAAGCGCACCCAGGTCGTTGTAGGGAATCACTTCAAATCCGGGGGTATGCGGACCAAAATGTCCGCTGCTTCCGGGGTCCGTGGAGAAAGAAACGATGGTGGTGGTGCGGCCGTGAAAATTAGCGCTGCAGACCAGAATTTTAGCGGCATTGTCGGGAATGCCCTTTACCTCGTACGCCCATTTCCGGCAAAGCTTAATGGCCGTTTCCACCCCTTCGGCGCCGGTATTCATCGGCAACAGTTTGTCGTAGCCAAATAACTCACAGACATACTTCTCATAGTCTCCGAGCACATTATTGTAAAACGCCCGCGAGGTAAGGGCCAATGTAGAGGCCTGCTGCACGAGCGCCCCTACGATAGCCGGGTGACAGTGGCCCTGGTTCACGGCCGAATAAGCCGAAAGAAAATCGTAATAACGCTTGCCGTCGGCGTCCCATACATAGACGCCCTCTCCGCGCGCCAGCACCACCGGCAGCGGATGATAGTTGTGGGCTCCGTAACGGTCTTCCAGGGCGATGCTGTGGTTACCCTTCGACAAGTGCGGCATGGTGGAGGTCATAGGCTGATTTTGAGGATACAAAGGTAATGGCAACCGGCCACAACCTCCACCCCGTCCGACGGCCCTTTCGCTCAGGGCGAATGACGCCGCGACCAAAAAAGGCGGCAATTAATCCGGCCTCAAGGCGCCTGCCCTGCCTACTTTTGCACCCTGAAATTAAACCCGTATGGCAACCAACAGGACATTTACCATGATCAT
>DHLU01000054.1:0-5122 GCA_002405435.1 Flavobacteriales bacterium UBA4660 | reverse complement strand
AACAGGACATTTACCATGATCAAGCCCGACGCAACCGGCGCAGGGCACACCGGCAAAATTCTCGATAAAATCATCGGAGACGGCTTCCGCATCGTAGCGCTCAAGTGGACCCGGCTTTCGGGCGAAGAGGCCGGTAAGTTTTACGCTATTCACCGCGAGCGGCCGTTTTTTGGAGAACTGGTCGAATACATGACCAGCGGGCCCATAGTAGCTGCCATCCTCGAAAAAGACAACGCGGTCGAGTCTTTCCGCAACCTCATCGGAGCCACCGACCCGCAGAAGGCCGCAGAAGGCACCATCCGCAGGCAGTTTGCCACCAGCATTGCCGCCAATGCCGTGCACGGGAGCGACAGCGATGACAATGCCGCCATCGAAGGCGCCTTCTTCTTCTCTGCCCGCGAACACGCCTGACCCTTGCCGGCGCTACCCTTCCGGTGATGCAAAAAATAAAAGTGGCGCAACCCATCGTAGAGATGGATGGCGATGAAATGACCCGAATTATCTGGTCTTTCATCAAGGAAAAACTGATCTTCCCCTACCTTGATCTCGACATCCGGTATTTTGATCTCGGCTTAGAAAACCGCGACCGTACCGATGACCAGGTGACGTCAGAAGCGGCCGAGGCGACACTCCGCTACAACGTGGCAGTCAAATGCGCCACCATTACACCTGATGAATCGCGGGTGAAGGAGTTCGGTCTGAAAAAAATGTGGAAATCGCCAAACGGTACCATCCGAAACATTGTGGGGGGAACGGTTTTCCGCGAACCCATCATCTGCCGCAACATTCCCCGGCTGGTGCCTGGCTGGACCAAGCCCATCAACATAGGCCGCCATGCTTTCGGCGACCAGTACCGCGCCACAGATGCGGTGGTGAAGGGTAAGGGAAAACTGACCATGACCTTCACCCCGGAGCGCGGGGAAAGCCGCACCTGGGACGTATATAACTTTGAAGGAGACGGCGTAGCCATGGCGATGTACAACACCGACGAGAGCATTTACGGTTTTGCGCGGTCATGTTTCAACCAGGCGCTGATGCGCGGGTGGAACCTGTACTTCAGTTCAAAAAACACCATCCTAAAGGCCTACGACGGTCGGTTCAAAGACATTTTTGAGGAGGTCTATGAGCGCGAATACAGGAACCGTTTTGCGCAACTGGGCATCACCTACGAACACCGACTCATCGATGACATGGTAGCCTTCTGCCTCAAGAGCGAAGGCGGTTTTGTCTGGGCCTGCAAAAACTACGACGGAGATGTGCAGAGCGATATAGTCGCCCAGGGGTTCGGGTCGCTCGGACTCATGACCAGTGCGCTGATCACGCCCGATGGCAAGACCATGGAGGCGGAAGCCGCACACGGCACCGTGACCCGGCACTTCAGGCAGCACCAGCAAGGCAAAAAGACATCGACCAACCCCATCGCCTCTATCTACGCCTGGACCCAGGGTCTGGCCTTCAGGGGGAAGACCGATGGCAATGAGGCGCTCGTGCGCTTCGCAGGCACCCTTGAACAGGTATGTGTTGACCTTGTGGAATCAGGACGGATGACCAAGGACCTCGCCGTTTGCATCCACGGAGGCGCCGTCACGGAATCGCATTACCTGAATACCGAGGATTTCCTCGATGCCATAGACCACGAACTGAGAAGCCGCATGCGGTAGTTTCCAACGAAATACGCCGCCTCACCGGCTACACACCCCCCAACGACTGATGAAGATTATTCCCGGTAAAATACAAACACTCCCGATCCACACGATCGCAGATGGCATCCTATGGCTTGGAGACGAGCAGCACCAGGTGCAACTTCCGGTGAAGGAAGTCAGGAAGGATGTTAAACCGGGCGACACGCTTGAGGTATTCATCTATTACAACGACAAGAGCGAATTGCAGGCCTCCACCCGCCTGCCCGTGCTGGAACTCGACGGCATTGCGGGCGTTAAAATCAGAAGTGTGAGCGCACCGGGGGCTTTTGCCGACATCGGCACTTCGCGCGACATACTCATTCCCGAGCGCGAGCAGACCAAGGCACTGGGCGCCGGTACCTATGTGCTGATTACACTAAAGGAAGATGTCTTGCACAGGCGCCTCTTTGGCACAACCCGGTTGCTGAAATACCTGCGCAACGAAGAGCACACCTACAAACGCGGCGACGAGGTGACTATGATGATCTGGGAAAAAATTGACATCGGCCGGCGGGTAATCCTCGACGGCAAATACAGCGCGATACTATTCGAACAGGAGATCACGCGGCCTGTGCGACAGGGCGACATCGTTGTAGGTTATATAAGGAAAATCGAAGGCAAAGACATACAGGTTTCCATGCAGAAGGAAGGCATGGAACTGATTGAAGATGCCATCGCCAAACTCATGGACTTCCTCACCATTAATGGGGGTTATGCGCGCATCAACGATGACACGCCGCCGGAAGAGATCAAGATGCGTCTGCGCATGAGTAAAAAAACATTTAAGCGCGCAGCGGGTGTGTTGCTGAAGCAGGAAAAGATTGAGTTTACCAAGTTTGGCATCAAACTCACCCAACAACCCCCTAAGGCCAAGGCGCCGAAGTTCACCCCAAAACCCTTCAAGCCCAAACAGGGCTAAAGCAGCTTCTTTATATCGATGCCTTTGACACGGGGGTGAATTCGCCCTACCTTGGCGTAAAATCTTTTACCCATGGAAGCATTTTCTCCGGATACCCCTCAGGCCAAGACCATTGCCATTGTGGCGCACATCACCATCATCGGCTGGGTAGTGGCACTCATTCTCAATCAAAACGAACAAAGTTCGTTTGGGGCCTTTTACATACGCCAGACACTCGGGCTTATGCTGATGTCGCTGTTGGCGTGGATACCCCTGTTGGGCTGGCTCGTCGGTCTGGTCTGCATCATCCTTTGGGTGGTCAGCCTCATACAGGCAGCCAGCGAAAAGGCAGAACCCCTGCCCATTGTGGGTGAGTATTTTCAGCAATGGTTTGCATCCATTCGCTGAACCAGCGCCGGCCCGTTGTCTAATGCCTTCGCTCAGCGCGATAGGAAACCGTATTTGTCGCTGTAGTAGAGCATCTGCTCTGGAAACGACTCCATATAGCTCACCTTCACATCAGTGATGTTTCCGGAGGCATCGGTTACGGGTTCAAGCACCGGATTGAGGAAGCCGGCATACGGGGGAATGTTGAGCCGCGCCGAACGTTCAAGCACTTCCGCATGCACTGCAGGTACAACCTTCTTTCCGTAGCCGTCGGCGAGTGCACGTGCGGCCTCGTAATCGCCCTGTGAAGTGATCCGTTGTACTTCCTTCAGCAGTTCCCCAAACAGACCGCGCAGTTTTGCGTAATCACGGACATCGTAATAGGTTTTTCCATCCCGAACCACCTTGACAACCACACCATCAGCGCTTCCCTTTTCAACCACCCAGTTGCTCACCCAGGCGCGATTGCGCATGTGGGCCTCCTCGATGTCTTCACCCACCTTGAGCCGGCGCAACTGCACCAGCAATCCGTTGCGCAGGTAGGCATCGTATTCCGCCTTGCCCACTTCGAGGTCGGGCATCAGGCCCATATCGACCAGTTTCTGGTCCATCACGTAGTAGAGAGCCACCAGGTCTGCCCGTCCTTCTTCGATGGTGCTGTGGTATTCCTTGAGTGAGAGCGAGGAGGCTTGCACGTTCTCTTCCAGCTGTCCGCTGGCGTGCCCGATAACCTCGTGCATGGCAGTGTGCAGCTTACCGGCCATATCACCGTGCTTCTTTGCGCGGTCAATCTCTTCCTGATCATGGCAAAACTCATCGAGCAGTCCGGAGCCCGCAGCACGGCTATACGCATCTTCTATGTTGCCGAGCGAAACACTTTTTGATCCGTGCATGGCGCGTATCCACTGCGCATTCGGAAGGTTTACCCCTACCGGAGTGGCAGGCGAGGCATCGCCGGCTTCACCGGCCACACTGACTACCTTGTAGGTAATGCCTTTCACCTCTTTCTTTTTGTGCTGGTCCATGATGGGTGAGTTGTCTTCAAACCACTGGGCGTTTTCCATCATAACCTTCATGCGGTCACTGGCTTCAAAATCATTGATTTCGACAATACTTTCATACGAACCGCGCAGGCCCAGCGGATCATTGTAGACCTCCACAAACCCGTGAATAAAATCAATGTCGCCTTCGGTAGCACGCACCCATGCGATGTTGAAATCGTCCCAGGTACGCAGGTCTCCCGTTTTGTAATACTCCGCCAGTTTGCGCAGCGCCACGGCCTGTTTGTCGTTCTCCGCTACCTTTTCTGCCTTTTCGAGCCACATCACCACTTGCTCAAGCGCAGCGCTGTAAAGGCCACCGATCTTGTACACTTCTTCCTTGAGTGTACCGTTCTCCTTTACCAGCCTGGAATTGAGCCCGTAACTCAGCGGTGCACGGTCACCCGGTTGGTTCATCTTCTCATAAAAAGCCTGAGCCTCTGCAGTACTCACACCTTCCCCGTAAAAATTGCCCGCACTGTTTTCTACGAGTCCGCGGGAAGCATCTTTTTCCACCTTGCGCGCATCAACAGCCGGATCAAAGATGACTTCCACCAGTTCGGGTGCACATGCGGTGCCCGTTGCAGAGAGCAATGCGGCAAAATATGCCCGGTCAAAACGGGGCTGGTGTTTAAGGTTCGAATAATGGTGATGGATGCCGTTGCTCATCCATACCTGTTTTACATAGGTTTCAAAATGACCCCATCCCTCCGCTTTCTTGTCGCCGGTGTACGAAGTATAGATTTTTTCCAGGACATTGCGAATGGCCAGGTTGTGCTCATAGTTCTGGTCCCACACGATATCGCGTCCGGCCAGCCCGGCCTGTGTCAGGTAATACACCAGTTCTTTTTGTCTGACCGTGAGCCTGTTCCAGCAAGGGATGCGGTAGCGGAGAATCCTGATGTCTTCAAAACGGTCCACTTCCCACTGGAAGCCGGCCGTATCTTCTACACAGGGCTCCAGCCCGGCGGCTTTTTCGGATGTATCGGAAGAACAGGAAGGCAATACCAGGGCCACTGCCAATGCACAGGCCAGGGGAAACATCAGGGTTTTCATCGGTCTTATTGGTTTGAGCGGACGAAAGTAACAAAAACAAACCCGGCATCGAAGCAGCC
>DHLU01000055.1:8470-8885 GCA_002405435.1 Flavobacteriales bacterium UBA4660 | reverse complement strand
CCGCCATGGCCTCAGTAGCTGAGGAAAAAAGACATCATGGCCAGTCAGAAGATCTCGCTTATTTCGAACCGCACTACCTCAAGGATTTTATCGCCATTCCTCCGAAGAAACGGCTCTGAGGTTTATTCGTTGATGTCGATAAACCGCTTAACGTTTTGAATCGTCCCGAACACCACGAGGGTATCTGATTCGTAGATAACAGTTTCCGATTTCACAACACCCATGATGTGCTCTTCGGTTTCCACTTCACCATCGTCGCCCTCTTTCATCTCATAGGCGCGTTTTAGTGTGATAAGGGTAAGACCGTACTTGTTGCGCAGTCCGATATCTTCCAACGTGCGGTTGACAATACCGCGCGGACATTTGATCTCGGCGATCTCATATTCGTCAGGCAGGCGCAGGAAGGCGGTAATGC
>DHLU01000055.1:7609-8325 GCA_002405435.1 Flavobacteriales bacterium UBA4660 | reverse complement strand
CGGATTGATGAGCCTTTCGGCAATGATGCCGGCTACCTCGCTTTCAGGCGAGAGCACCTCGGTGATGCCGATCTTCTCCAGGATCCTGATCTGGTTTTCTCCACTTGCCCGCGCAATGACGCGCGGCACCTCCAGGTCGATCAGGTTCAGCGCGGTCAGCACAGTCGCTTCGAAGTTTTCACCAATGGCGATAATCGCAGCGTCCATTTCACCGATGCGGTTGGCTTCCAGCGCTTTTTTGTCGGTGGAGTCGAGTGCAACAGCGAGCGCCACGGAATCCTTGATTTCTTCTATTTTTTCTTCATCCGAGTCGAAGGCGAATACCTGCGCACCCTGAGAAGAAAGTTTCATGGCAATCTGTTGGCCATAGCGGCCGACCCCGATAAGAGCAAATCTTTTGTTGGGCATTTCAGGTCAGAAGGAGGTTACTAAATATTTCTCCAAAGGTCGTAATATCGGAGAACGAATTGTACATCGGAACCGGTGCCAGCCGCATCACATTGGGTTCACGCCAATCGGTGATGACTCCGCGCGCTGAGAGTGCTTCCACGAGGCCGCGGCTGTGCCCGTGGATTATTACAGATAACTGGCAGCCCCTGCTGTCGGCATCGGCGGGCGTAATGACCTCCAGCGTGGTGCCGGTTTGCCTGGCCACCTCACCCAACATGTATTCCAGGTAGGCGGTTAGCAGCAGTGATTTGCTCCGCAGCCGGTTC
>DHLU01000055.1:0-7459 GCA_002405435.1 Flavobacteriales bacterium UBA4660 | reverse complement strand
AGTGATTTGCTCCGCAGCCGGTTCATACCCACCTGTGTGAACAAGTCGAGCGCAACGCGGTGAACAGCCATGGAAAAGACCGGGGCATTACTCAATTGCCATGATTCCGCCGTGGGAATCGGATCGAAACCGGGCGCCATCCTGAACCGCGTTTCTTTGTTATGGCCCCACCAGCCCCCGAGGCGGAGCAGTGAACGGTTTTCGGCATGTTGCTGGTGTACAAACACCCCGCCGACGCTTCCCGGGCCCGAATTCAGGTACTTGTAGGTGCACCAACAGGCAAAATCCGCCTTCCAGTCGTGCAGCTGCAGCGGAACGTTGCCGGCCGCATGGGCAAGGTCAAATCCGGCGTAAGCGCCAACACCATGCGCCGCCGCAGTGATGGCCTGGAGGTCAAAATACTGGCCGGTATAATAGTTCACGCCCCCGAAACACACCACAGCCAGTTCATCGCCCAGGGTGCGGATCCGGCTTACAATGTCTTCCGTCCGCAGGGTGTGCTCTCCCTCGCGCGGCTGCATCTCGACCAGCACCTCTTCGGGGTCTAAGCCATGAAGCCGGGCCTGCGTCTCAAACGCATAGCGGTCGCTCGGAAAGGGCCTGGTTTCAAACAACAGCTTCTTTCTCTTGCCGGAAGGCCGGTAAAAACTGATGAGGAGCAGGTGGAGGTTGACGGTCAACTGGTTCATTATCACGACTTCTTCGGGAAGCGCACCCACAAGGGCGGCGGCGCCTTCGGCAAACTGCTCGTGGTAGCTGAACCAGGGCCTGCGGGCCTTGTAGTGGCCCTCGACACCGTAACGTTGCCAGTCTTCACATTCTTCCTGCAGCGCCTGTGATACACCGGCGGGCTGAAGTCCAAGGGAATTTCCCATGAAGTAGACCACGTCTGTGCCGTTGCGCGAAGGGAAAAGATAGGCGCGGCGCAAGGGCGCCAGTGGATCGGCAGCGTCCATACCCGCGGCGAACTCCTTGTCAAACCTGAATTCCATGCTGGGGTGCAAGTTTGGCAAATTCTGGCGCCCCCCAACCGGTTTTTTTTGGAAAAAAATCAATGCGCGCCCAGCCAGGGTTGCGTCGGTCTGGGCCCGGGGCAGCCACCGGACTTTGTGGAGGCAAATACCCGCCACTGTCTGCATCGGGTCCGGCACAAGATCAGACGGAGGCCTGTCTGCCCCAACGCCCGGCTGATTTCGGTGAACCGCATAGGAGATTTGTCTGTTCCTTTGCAGGCATGGAAGTGTATTGTCCCGATATGTTCGCCTACCACCGGTTTTCGACCCGGGCGGTAAAGGTGGGTCCGCTCTTCATCGGCGGTGAGCATCCCATCGTGCTGCAGAGCATGACCACCACCGATACCATGGATACAGCGGCTACTGTAGCCCAAAGCATACGCATGATTGAGGCGGGTTGCCAGCTCGTCCGCATTACCGCGCCGAGCAAGAATGAAGCGGAAAACCTGTCTAACATCCGAAGTGAATTGCGCAGGCTGGGTTTCGATACACCCCTGGTGGCCGATATCCATTTTACGCCGGGCGCCGCCGAAATTGCCGCCGGACTGGTAGAGAAAGTCCGGGTGAATCCGGGTAACTATGCCGACAAAAAACGCTTTGAAGAAATTGTCTATACCGATGAGAGTTACCGCGCGGAGTTAGCGCGTATCAGAGAGCGATTCACTCCGCTTGTGCTCCTGTGCAAGCAGCATGGTACGGCCTTGCGCATAGGTACCAACCACGGTTCACTGAGTGACCGTATCCTGTCGCGTTATGGTGATACCCCGCTGGGCATGGTCGAAAGCGCCATGGAGTTTATCCGCATCTGCCGTGACCATGATTTTCACGACATGGTCATCTCCATGAAGGCGAGCAATGCACTGGTAATGGTGCAGGCATACAGGCTCCTGGTAAGCCACATGATGAGGGAGGGCATGAATTATCCCCTTCACCTGGGTGTAACCGAAGCCGGTGACGGGGAAGACGGCCGCATAAAAAGTGCAGTGGGCATCGGTACGCTCCTGGAGGATGGCCTGGGCGATACCATACGGGTTTCGCTGACGGAAGAACCCGAAGCGGAGATACCGGTCGCACGTATGCTGGCCGAACGTTACTCAAACCGGGCGGGTCATGCGCCAATCGCCCCTGTGCCTTCTCCAGTTAACCCTTTTGCGCACGAACGCCGCCACAGCCGCACGGTACTCAACCTGGGCGGCAAAAATGTGCCGAGGATAGTCATGGATTTTTCGTACAAAAAGGAAATTACCGCGGCCTCCCTTTTCGCCGCAGGATACCAGTACAGTGTACCCCTCGACAAGTGGAATATTACTGACCAGGCCTGTGATATCATTTTTTGCGGTCAGCATCAGGTTGACTTTGAGATACCCGGTACGCTGGCACTTGTCTTTGATGCGGCAGCCTATGGACCTTACCGCGGAAAAGACCGGTGTTACCCGCTGACCTCGCTGAGCGCATGGCTGAAAGGAGACACGCCGGAAGCGGAAGTTGTTTTTGTCAGTGGCAACGCAACGGAACTCACCGAAACTGCCGTGGAGCGGCTTGCACAGGACCACCGCGCGGTGCTCGTGCTCACGACTGATAATGTACACGGTATGGCCGAGCAACGGGCGGCTTTTTTCAGGCTCATGAATGCGGGCTGCGATATTCCCGTGATAGTGCAGCGCACCTACGGGCCCCTTACCGAAGATGCCTTCATGCTGTATAGCGCCACCGATTTTGGCGCACTCCTCGTAGACGGACTCGGCGACGGCATCTGGATTTCAGCTCCTGACCAACCTGTTCAACGCATTAACAGCACGGCATTTGGAATACTGCAGGCCACGCGCACCCGCATTTCAAAAACGGAATACATCTCTTGCCCCTCATGCGGGCGAACGCTCTTCGACCTGCAGGAAACCACTGCTAAAATCAGGGCACGTACAGCACACCTGAAAGGAGTGAAAATCGGTATTATGGGTTGTATCGTCAACGGACCGGGAGAAATGGCCGATGCAGATTACGGATACGTCGGCACAGGCCCCGGAAAAATTACCTTGTACAAGGAAAAGAATGTGGTGAAAAAGAACATTGCGGAAAGCGATGCAGTCGATGAGTTGATTGCATTGATCAGGGATGGCGGTGATTGGGTAGAACCATGAGGTGCGCACAACCGGCGCTGGCAGCTATGAAAACCACGATTTATACAGGACGTAGTTGTCGGCAATCCGCATGATTTCGCCTTCAAACAATTCTTTGGATACTTCCTTCACCTTCCTGGCGGGCACACCCGCATAAATGCTTCCGGAAGGAACATGGGTGCCTTCGAGCAAGACGGCACCGGCGGCTACAATAGAGTTGGACTCTACTACGCAGCCGTCCATAATGATGCTGCCCATGCCCACCAACACATTGTCGTGCAGGGTGCAGCCGTGAACAATGGCCCGGTGCCCGATGCTCACGTTGTTGCCGATGTTGACCGGTGCTTTTTGGTATGTGCAGTGGATGATGGCACCATCCTGTATGTTCACTTTGTTGCCGATGCGTATATAATGGACATCACCCCGCACGACGGCCTGAAACCAGACGCTGCATTGGTTGCCCATGACCACATCGCCGGCAATGGTGGCGTTTTCGGCAATAAAACAGTCATTGCCGAAACGGGGATGTATATTGTGTACGGGCAGTATAAGCGGCATTCAGTGGGGTAATGGGCCTGTGTATTGGGTACAGGGTATGGTTGACCACGGACAGTACTGAAAAACATTGTGCACCGTGTCCACTGTGTCGGACACGAGGGTAAAGGCAAGCTCGGGTGTGTGGAGCCATCTCGACAGGCATTCAGGGTCGACAGGCGAATAGTCAGGGGTACCGTTTCGAAGGGTATTCAGGGTGTTTTTATATAAGGTACTGTCTTTTTTGTTGTCAAAGACAAGGCAGTAGTCGCCGGGCTTGAGCGAAAACGAGACCACGCCCTGTTCGTCTGTGACACCCTCAGCCGAGACCGGCACTGAGAGGTCGTTGGTGAAGCCGGGCCTGATATATACTTTTTTCGACGGCAGCGCCTTTGGGGTGGCAAGTTCCGATAACAGCCAGGGCGGTGGTTCGGCGCCCCCGCACCAGGTCGACGTACCGGTGAGTGACAGATTAAAAACAACGCGCCCATCGGGTTTCTCCCCCGGTTGCACGACCTGTATGCCCGGCTTACATCCGATGGCCAGCAGCGCAATCATGGCGGGAAGAAACAGGATACGCAGAAATACCATGCCGCAAAGATGCGATGAATAAGCCCGGGCCATCTGACTTGCCGGATTTTTCGATGCGGGGTGTAAATCATGTCATGGGTGCACCAGACTATCCGGCCCAGTTTTCGCGGTCGAGGCTTCTGTATTGAATGGCTTCGGCCAGGTGTTGTGTGCCGATACACGCCTCTCCGTCGAGGTCGGCAATGGTTCGGGCCACTTTCAGGATGCGGTCGTAGGCCCGGGCACTGAGCTTCAATCTGTCCATGGCCGTACGCAGCAATTTGTGTCCGCTGTCTTCAACCTGGCAGTATTCTTTCAGCATCCGGGCATCCATTTGCGCATTGCAGTGCATGCCCGGTCTTTCAGAAAACCGCTGCTGCTGCAGCAGGCGTGCCTTGATTACCCGCTCGCGGATTGCAGCACTATTTTCTCCCATTCTTTTGGTGCTCAGTTCATCATAGCTCACCGGTGTTACTTCAATGTGTATGTCAATCCGGTCGAGCAGCGGTCCGCTTACCTTGTTGAGGTATTTCTGCACGACACCGGGCCCGCAAACACAGGCTTTCTCGGGATGGTTGTAAAAACCGCAGGGGCAGGGGTTCATACTCGCGATGAGCATAAAACTGGCCGGATAGTCAACGGAAAATTTGCTTCTGGAAATGGTCACGATGCGGTCTTCCAGAGGCTGACGCATGACCTCCAGCACGGTTCTTTTGAATTCGGGCAGTTCATCAAGAAAAAGAACGCCGTTGTGGGCCAGCGAGATTTCACCCGGCTGCGGAAAACTGCCGCCGCCCACCAGGGCCACATCGCTGATGGTATGGTGCGGAGAGCGAAATGGCCTGATGCTAATAAGCGAATCGCCCTTCCGCAGTTTGCCGGCTACGCTGTGGATTTTTGTGGTCTCGAGCGCCTCGTCAAGATTGAGCGGAGGCAAGACGGTAGGCAGGCGTTTGGCCAGCATGGTTTTTCCGGCACCGGGCGGACCAATCAGGATCACATTATGCCCGCCACTGGCTGCAATTTCAAAGGCGCGTTTAATATTCTCCTGACCTTTCACGTCGCTGAAATCCACGTTGAATTGGTTGAGCCGCGCATAGAATTCCTCACTGACATCAAAACGCGTTCGCTCCGGAACAGCCTTTCCGCTCACAAAATCAACCACCTCGCTGAGGTGCTCCACGCCGTAGATCTCCAGGTCGCTGACAATGGCAGCTTCACGTGCGTTTTGTTTAGGGATAAACAGGCCTTTGAGTCCTTCTTTTTTGGCTTGCAGGGCAATCGGCAGAATTCCCTTGATCGGACGTACACTGCCGTCGAGTGACAACTCACCCATGATGAGGTATTCGGCGAGCAGACCGGGCGGAAGCTGGTCTGTGGCGCCCAGTATGCCCAGCGCGAGCGGAAGGTCGTACGCGCTGCCCTCCTTTCGCACATCGGCCGGTGCCATGTTGATGGTGATGCCCCGCACGGGCAGGGTAAAACCTGCATTCACCAGTGCAGCCCTGATCCGTTGCTGCGCTTCCTTTACTGCGGCGTCTGGAAGTCCGACGATTGACATCGCGGCTCCCTTGTCCACATTCACTTCAATTGTTATGGTAGCCGCATTCACTCCGAACACTGCCGAACCAAAAGTCCTGACCAATACACCCATCTTGTCTTACTTCACGTTTCCTTCTATATGGTCTATCAACGCATGAATAATTTTTATATGAATTTCCTGAATGCGGTCGGCATAGCCGTGCCATGGTACCCTGACTTCCACCGCGCACAGGGAAGCCAGTTTGCCGCCATCCTTGCCGGTAAGACCGACTACCACCATACCACGCTGGCGGGCGGACTTGGCAGCTTCAATCACATTCGCCGACTGGCCGCTGGTAGATATGGCCAGCAACACATCACCCGGCCTGCCCACGGCTTCGATGTATCGGGCAAATACGTGGTCAAATCCGTAGTCATTGCCCACACAACTGAGGTGGGAGGGATCACTGATGCTGAGCGCGGCCAGGGCCCGCCGGTCGTTGCGGTATCGACCGCTCAGTTCTTCGGCGAAGTGCATGGCATCACACATGCTGCCGCCATTGCCGCACGAAATGATCTTGCCGCCTGAATTCAGCGACTGCACCATTTGCTCGCCGGCCAGACCCACAGACGCCAGAAAAGCAGCATCTGAGGCCACTTTGTCGAGCAGTTCGCGGGCTTCACGGAAATGGTTTTCAATCATCGTTTGTGCGCCGGTATGGCGGCCGGCCTGAGTGTCTTTCGGGTCAAATATGCGTTGAAATGACACCACAACGGGTAACAATATCCCGAATAAATTTCAACTCAGACGGCAACGCTTATCCGGCCCGTCTTCAATCTTCCTCTGAAGTACACGACCAAATGGCGCCCCGGTGACGCGCCCCGAAAAACGCAAGGGGCTGGCGGCAGACTGGTTTACTTCTTCCTGTCTTCCATCAGCATGCGCTGGAGCAACTTCGTCATGGTCATAAAAGATGCCGAGGGATGCGCAACCTGGTTGACTGAACCGGCTATATAGATGTTGTGTACAGGATCGCAATAGGCCAACGCCCCTGAAAGTCCCGAATGACCAAGCAAATCGGGCAATCCGAAAATGCCGGGCAGCCTGAAAAGGTGAATGCCGGTTCCGGAACGAAGCGGGGCAAATATCTTCTTCCATTCCTGCATGCCGTCGAGATAATCTCGCGGGAAGAGTTTTCCGGTGAAAAATGCCTCCACAAAAACCAGCAGGTCTGCCGATGTGGAAACCATACCCCCATCTGCACCAAAGGAGGCCATGGCCTTTGGGATGACCAGTTCGCGCCGGCCGTAATAGATGTTGCGCGGCCTGGTGTCGGTGGCATCGTTGTACAGATACGTCTGGCTGAGGCCCAGGGGCTGTATGATGCGCTCCTGGCAGTTTGCCGCATACGATTGGCCAGTAAGCACTTCTATAATCCGGCCCAGCAATTGAAAGTTCGTGTCGGAGTAGTGGGCCTTTCCTTTGGTGCCCGGGGCAAAGTGCGGCGTGAGGTTTTTGGTGCGCACAATCGCGTCTTCAAACGTCCAGTATTGATCCTGACCTCGAATAATTTGCGATTCAAGGCTCACGCCGCCGTGCGGCTTGTCCTGGAAATAATCAGGCAGGCCGGACGTATGGGAGAGTAATTGCCTGATGTTTATTTCCCGGGAGTAATCCTTGCCCTTGAAAATGTGCAGTGCCTG
>DHLU01000250.1:11195-20402 GCA_002405435.1 Flavobacteriales bacterium UBA4660 | reverse complement strand
TTCATGGCGTTATGAAAGAAGTAGCGAAGGAAACAATTTACCGGGATTGAGTATTCCATTGGGGTCAAATATTTTTTTTATGGACCGCATCAACCCGATTTCCCGCTGACCTACCGCGATCGGCAAATACTCTTTCTGTACCAGCCCGATGCCGTGTTCGCCGCTTATGGTGCCACCCAGCGAAACCGTGAGGGTGAAAATTTCCGCAATGGCCTTGGGGAGTTCTTCTTGACAGAGGGTGTCTGGCAGGATGCCCCGCAGGATATTGACGTGAAGGTTACCATCGCCGGCATGGCCGTAGCACACACTGGCAAAGCCATACCGCGCGCCAATCTGCTTCACACCAGAGAGCAGTTCGGGCAGCTGGTAGCGCGGAACCACCGTGTCTTCTTCCTTATAGACGGCGTTGGCCTTGACAGCCTCAGCGACCTTTCGGCGCAATTTCCAGAGTTGGTTTTTCTGGGCTTCATCTTCGGCGATGAGTACCTCGCCTGCGCCGAGGGCTGCGACGGTTTCGGAGATGCGTTCGCACTGCTGCCACAGCGTGTCTTCTTCACGGCCGTCCACCTCTACCAGCAGGTGGGCCTGTAGTTCAGGGGTGATGGGCAGCACCACGTCATCGACATAGCGAAGGGTGTAGTCAATCGCGTCGCGTTCCATAAATTCGAGTGCGCTGGGGGTGATGCCTGCCCTGAAAATGGCGCTAACCGCCCGGCAGGCGTTAACAGCCGAGTTGAAGGGGATGAGCATCAGGAGTTTGACGGCGGGCGCCGGTACCAGTTTCAGCGCGGCCTCTGTGATGATTCCGAGGGTTCCTTCGCTGCCTACCATCAGTTGGGTGAGGTTGTATCCAGTGGCATTTTTCAGCGTACGTGCGCCCGTTCTGATAACGGATCCGTCGGCAAGCACTACCTCGAGATCTAGCACAAAATCCTTGGTAACACCGTATTTCACAGCCCTTGGTCCTCCGGCATTTTCTGCCAGGTTGCCTCCGATGAAACAGGAGCCGCGGCTTGACGGATCAGGCGGATAATAGAGGCCGACGGCTTCTACGGCTTCCTGCAGCACCTGGGTGATAACACCGGGCTGGGTGATGACCTGAAGGTTGTCGGTATCAATATGCAAGATCCGGTTCATCCTTTCTGTGCTCAGCAGCAATCCACCGTGAACACTGAGAGCGCCTCCGCTCAGACCGGTGCGGGCGCCGGCCGGGGTAACGGGTATTTGTCTGCGGTTGCACCACACGAGCAGCCGGGAAATTTCGTCGGCAGATGAGGGCCGCACGACCACTTCGGGCAGAAAGACCAGGTCTTCGGTTTCATCGTGGCCATAGTGCCGCAGCGCCTCCCCATCGCATACCACGTGGGCCTCCCCGACGACGGATGCAAAAAACCGGATGTCTTCTTCGTTAACCCTTGCGAATGCCATGCATCAGATGAGTTCTACCTGTCTGGCCACCTTCTGCAGGATCTCGAAGACGGTTTCTGCCATAACGTTTTCCGAGTCGAGGGTGGGATTGATCTCCGTAAACTCCAGGCAGCATGTGCGCTCATTTTGCAGAAACTCGAGAATGATATCGGCCGCTTCCCGTTCGTTGATACCCCCCTTAACCGGCCTACCTGTTCCGCGGCTAACGGTGGGGTCCATCGAATCTACATCGAAACTGATATAGATTTTATCGCAGTGGGAGAGGTATTTGAGCGCTTCACGGCAGAGTTTGGTAATGCCTGTTTTTCTGATTTCGTTGGTCGAGTGAACCCGCACCTTGTGCTGCTTGATAAGGGCCGTTTCTTGCTCCTCCTTATCCCTGAGGGTCATATAGATAACATCCCTGTATTCAATCTTTGGTGCAATATCGCCGACGTTCTTGAGCAGCTCCCAGAGTTCGATGGTTTCATAGTCGAGGTCGTTGGTCTTTTCCTCGATGTTGTCTTCGCTGAGGGATGCGGCCAGGGGCATGCCGTGCATGTTGCCGCGCGGGGTGGTGTAGGGTGAGTGCAGGTCGGCATGGGCATCGATCCAGATGACGCCGAGCCGCGATTCGGGATAGGCCATCCGAATACCCGAGATGGTGCCCCCTGCGCTGCTGTGGTCACCGCTTATGCGCAGCGGGAACTTCCCATCGCGCAGGGTATCGCGCACCGCCGCCCCTACCCGCTCGTACATTTTCAGCACAGAGCGGATGTGTTTGGCATAGCGGTTACCAGGGTTGCCGTAGAGTGCCTGGTTGTCGTTGGGGATCACGATGCTCCGGTACGTCTTAAAGAAGTTGGAGCGGAAATCGAGGGCTGCAATTTTTACCGCATCGATGCCAAGGCTGGCGCCCCGTGTGCCTGCACCTACCTCGCTGGGTACTTCAATCAACCGGATGGACCGGGTTTTTTTTTGCGTTTTCATGCGGAAGCGTTCCTGGAAGGGGCAAAGGTAGTCGGCGCGGGCCTTCGGGTGTTTTTTGGTTCAGCAGGAGGTGGATATGACCTGTGCGCCTGCAACCTGGGTCACTTGTGCGAGCAGCCGGTCGCGCAGGTGCAGCGGAATACTGAGCGACATCCTGCAATTTTCACCTGTTTCCAGCTTGATTTTTTCGATAGCGGGCACCTTGGTGAGCTTCATAATCTGCGGCATCGCGGAAAAGGCGAAGGCGATATCGACCTGCGACCTGACGGGCTGCTCGGTGCAGCCTGCGTCTTCGATGGCGAGCCGGGCTGCCGTTTTATAGGCTTCTGTGAGTCCGCCCGTGCCCAGTTTGGTGCCTCCGTAGTAGCGCACGACGGCGACGCATACATCGGTGAGGTCAAAAGACTGCAACTGGCCGAAGATGGGGCGGCCGGCGGTTCCTGATGGTTCGCCGTCATCGCTGTGCCGGAAGGCCTCTTTTTTCCAACCCAGCCGCCAGGCATAGGCAATATGGGTCGCGTCGCGGTATTCGCTGCGCAGGCCATCCAGCACTGCGCGAACCGAAGCCGAATCTGTCACGGGAACGGCCTTGCCGAGGTGGCGACTGCCGAGCACACGGTGCATGGAAGAGCCCGTGCGGGAGACGGTGCGGTACGTAACCGGAGCGGTCATAACCGTATGCCTGTGCTGAGAATCCGCTTCCACTCGGGGTTTTTGCGGATGTGGTTGGCCACTGCCTTGCTCCAGGGCACCACCTTCAGACCGGAAGTGTTTTCCACGTGCTTCAGCACATTTTCGATCAGGAGGGTTTGTGCTTCTTCCTTGTCTGAGGGCACATGGGTTTGCGTGAGAAACAACTTGCCCTCCCTCACTTCGTACTCAATATAAAGAAGATGGTCGCGGTGGCGCATTTCAAAATGCCGCAATTCCTTATGATCGGTGATCACATCAGAAACAGGCTGGTGGTTCAGTGGGTCCTTTGCCTCATCCATCCGGTAACGCTGCTGCGTGTTTTGGTCGTAGTTAGTACCTCGTGTTCGAGCTCGGAAAGGAAAAGGGCCAGCGTTCCCATCCGCGGTTCGATAGACAAAGGTGCAACATTTTTCCGGTAAATCACCAATTGACCCCCATGGGCGGGTACCCACCCTTCGTTGAGGTAGAGGATGAAGGAGACGATGCGCGGACTTCCGCGGTGGTGGCGGTCGCTGTGCCGCCTGTAGAAGGTGCCTGGCGGATAGCGGGTGAGGTGAAATTCGAAATGGTCGATGCCCAGGTAAAAGGCGGCATTGAAATCACGTGCCAGCGCCTGCATGTCAAAGGTAAACGCCATCATTTCGGGTGACTCCGACCCTTCCAGCCAGGCGATCCGGTCGCCGCGCTGCTCCTTATTGATCTGCGCGTCGGTGCCACGGCCGATGGCAGCATCGCGCATGGTGCCTTCCTGTTCGCTGGTATCCATAAAAGCGAGCAACGCTCGGCAGGCAGCTGTATCGCGGAAATCTGGCCATACCAGCACGCCTTCTCGTTCAAACGCCGTCAGGTATTGCTGATCCATTTAAGGGAAAGTTTCGGTTGTGATGTGTTTGGAGGCCGTCTGAATGGGCGAATGGTCAGCCTGAGGTCTCGGGAATGGCGGCGGTAGTTGTGGCGGTCGATGAGCACCACCTGAAACCCTTCTTTGTCGAGGTGCCTTGCCAGTTTTACCCCGCGAAATCGGCCGCCTATCATGACCACACCGGGAAGGCTTGACAACGGAATGCGCATAGCGCAAAAGTAGCATGACGCCCCACTGAGCGGGGGGCATTCCCGGGCCGGTGCTGGCTACCTTCGCCGCATGATCAGAAAAAAGATTTCAACCGGAGCGCCGTGGGAGTCGGTGGTCGGTTATTCCCGGGCTGTGCGGGTCGGTAACCTCGTTGAAGTATCAGGCACGACGGCGATGAAAGATGGCCAGTTGCAGCATCCTGGCGATATGGCCGGACAGACCAGGGTCTGTCTGCAGATCATTGAAGCCGCGCTCAGGGAGGCCGGTGCCTCACTGTCGGATGTAGTGCGCACGCGCATGTATGTCACCGATATAGCGCGCTGGGAAGAAGCAGGCCGCGTACATGGTGAATTTTTCGGGGCTGCGCGACCCGCTACCGCCATGGTGGAGGTCAGCGCACTAATTGATCCGGCTATGCTTATCGAAATCGAGGCTACCGCATGGATAGCAGCGCAGGCCTGATCGGCGGGTGGTCGTTGGCGTGAATCGAAGCCTTGCCAGGCGGCTTCTTGTTAATTTTACGCGGTGAGTTATTCGTCCAAACTGATTGAAGAGGCCGCAGCACAGATGGCCACCCTGCCCGGTATTGGCAGGAAAACCGCCCTGCGGTTGGTGCTTGACCTGCTGAAGCGCAAACCCGAGGAGGTGCTGCGCTTTGCCAATAGCCTGATCAGCCTTCGCGAAAACATCAGGCATTGCGAAGTGTGCAACAATTTGAGCGACAGCGGTCGCTGTGCCATTTGCCTGTCACCGGGCCGGGATGCGTCAATCGTATGTGTGGTGGCCGACATCCGCGATGTAATGGCGGTAGAGAATACGGCGCAGTACCAGGGCCTTTACCATGTGCTGGGTGGACTGATTTCACCGATGGAGGGCGTAGGCCCGTCAGAATTGTTTATTGCCCCGCTGGTGCAGCGCGTACAAGCGGGAGGCATCAGCGAAATCGTGCTGGCCCTCAACGCCACCATGGAGGGAGAAACTACCGCTTTTTACCTGTTTCGGAAATTGCAGGACCTGCCGGTGAAGATCACCACCATTGCCCGTGGGGTTGCCGTCGGGGGTGAACTGGAGTATACCGACGAGGCGACACTCGGCCGCAGCATCCAACAGCGCATGACCTATGAAGCTTCCCTGAAACCCAACCGATAAATCAGGTATTTCTCCGTTACCGCTGATGCCCCGCCTCTCAGTCATCATTGTCAACTACAACGTGCAGCATTTCCTCGAGCAATGCCTGCAGAGTGTGATGCGCGCCGCGTCGGCAGTGGATACAGAGGTTTGGGTGGTTGACAACAATTCAGTGGACGGCAGCGTAGCGATGGTGAAAACGAAGTTTCCCTCCGCCAGGCTGATAGAAAACAAGGACAACACCGGATTCTCTCGGGCCAATAACCAGGCGATGCGTCTGGCGACCGGCGAATACATCCTGCTGCTGAATCCCGATACTGTGGTGGAAGATGATACCTTTTCAAAGGTGGTGGATTTTATGGACAGCCATCCTGACGCGGGTGGACTTGGGGTAAAAATGGTTGACGGTAAGGGCCGTTTTCTCCCCGAATCAAAACGCGGACTGCCGACGCCGGCTACCTCGTTTTTCAAGATTTCAGGGCTTTCGCGGCTCTTTCCACGTTCGGCGAAACTCAACCGCTATTACCTCGGACACCTGGATGCCGGTCAAACCCATGAGATCGAGGTCCTGAGCGGGGCCTTCATGCTGATGCGCAAAAAGGCGCTCGACCAGGTCGGCCTACTTGACGAGGCGTTTTTTATGTATGGCGAAGACATTGATTTGTCGTGGCGGATCGTGCAGGGCGGCTGGAAAAACTACTATTACCCGGGTACCCGGATCATTCACTACAAAGGAGAGAGCACGCGAAAGGGCAGCCTCAATTATGTATTTGTCTTTTACCAGGCGATGGTCATATTCGCCCGGAAGCATTTTTCCGCGAAGCAATCGCAATGGTTCAGCGGAATCATTCATGTGGCCATCTGGCTGCGGGCCGGACTGGCTGTGGTACGCCGTTTTTTCGCGGCGCTGTGGCTGCCTGCGCTCGACGTGGGTTTTACGCTTGGACTGTTGTGGCTGGCAAAGGAGCAGTATGCTGCCTGGCAACACAAGATTTACGACGTCAACCTGGTGCGTACTGCGTTTATGGCCTGCGCCCTGTCGTGGCTCGCTGGCACGTGGCTGGCCGGAGGATATGACAGTCCAATAAGGCCCCAGAAGGTGGTGCGCCCGATAGTAATCACATCGGCCATTCTGCTGATGGCCTATTCCCTGCTGCCCGAAGCCCTGCGTTTTTCGCGGGCGTTGCTGCTGTTGGGGATGGTGATCGCGCTGGGCGTGTTTTTCCTCAACCGCGTGCTGGCTAACACCCTGCGGCAAGGCAATGCAGGACTGTCATACCGGCGTGAGCGCATTGGCATTGCCGGTGCCTCCGACGAGGTGGCGCGCGTGCAGCAGTTGCTCAACCAGTCGGGTACCCGTGTAGGCGATGTGTTGGCCATAGTGCCGGAGGGTGTGGTGTTGCGGCTGGATGACATCGTGCGCGTACACAACCTTCATCAGGTGGTTTTTTGTGCGCGTGATATCAGCGCCAGCGACATTATTTCTGCCATGAGCGGCGTTGCGCAGCGCGGTGTCGATTTCAAGATTGCGCCTCCGGAAACGGCGTTTGTGATAGGCAGTGGAAGCATCGAAACACCCGGAGATGTATTGCTCGAGGTGAACAGCATCAGTTTGCCCAGAAACCGCCGTCAGAAACGCCTGTTCGATTTGTTTGTATGCCTACTGTCGCTCGTCATCTTTCCTGTTTTGCTGCTTATCCGCCGCCGTCCGCTGGCCATGCTGCATGACACCTGGAGGGTGCTTACGGGCCAAAACACCTGGGTCGGCTACATCCCTGTTTCAGGAGCGTCCTCTCCCCTTCCTCCCCTGAAACCTGGCGTCTTTGCCCTGCATTATTCCTTCGCTTCCCTGAGCGAAGAACAGCGCGCCAAGATGAACCTGGTCTATGCCCGCGATTATAAAGTAGGAAGAGACCTTGGCGTTGTCTGGAAGCATTTTGTGAAACCATGAAGATTTCTATCTCCTCCCACCGGGATACAGGGTCGGTATCCAACATTTATAGTCAAATTACTAAATTTATAATATCTTTGTAACTTTGGTAATATCCCTATAAATGAACCCCGTTAAAAACCCCTATGCGCCCGGAGCCGGTTCACGGCCGCCACAGCTAGCCGGCAGAGATGAACTTCGGGAGCAGATCGGTATAGCCTTGCAGCGCACCCTCATTGGCAAGCAGTCCAAAAGCCTGATTATGGTGGGCCTGAGGGGTGTGGGTAAAACCGTGTTACTGGACCAGTTTCGCGATGATGCTGAAGCCATGGGTATTTACACCCTCAGGATGGAAGCACCTGAAAAACGATCGCTTCCCGCCCTGCTGGCCCCGCAATTGAGAAAGGCATTGTTGCGGATATCCAGAAGTGATAAGGCCCGCGACATGGCCTCCCGCGCGCTGCGAGCGCTTACCGGATTTGCGAAGGGTCTTAAACTGAAATTCAATGACATCGAGGTGGCGCTTGACTTCGACGCAGAGCCGGGCCTCGCCGATAATGGTGACCTTGAGCATGACCTCAGCGAACTGATGGAGGCGTCTGGACTTGCTGCACAGCAGGCGGGTACTGCCCTGGCCTTGCTGATTGACGAACTTCAGTATGTGGAAGAAGACCAATTGGCTGCACTCATCACGGCCCTGCACCGGTGCGCCCAATCCCGCGTTCCGGTAATTTTTATTGGCGCCGGACTTCCGCAGATCCGCGGTAAGATGGGCGATGCCAAGTCGTATGCGGAAAGACTTTTTGTGTTTCCTGAGCTTGAACCCCTCAGCCGGGAACACACGGCTGAAGCCATTTCCATTCCCGCTGCAGAGGAAGGGGTAATTTTTGAAACGGCCGCGCTGGATGCCATCTACGCCGAGACCCAGGGCTATCCATATTTCCTGCAGGAATGGGCCAAACATGCCTGGGACATTTCCTCGGCCTCGCCCATCACCCGGGAGGATGTTCGGCGCGCATCCATAGAGGCCCTTGCCGCATTGGACGCCGGGTTCTTCCGCGTGCGTTTTGCACGGCTTACGCCATCAGAAAAAGTGTATCTCCGCGCAATGGCAGACCTTGGTCCGGGCCCCCACCGTTCGGGCGACATTGCAGAAAAACTTCATAAATCTGTAACGGGACTTGCGCCCCTTCGGGCACAGCTCATCCATAAGGGAATGATCTGGAGTCCGGGCCATGGAGATACTGCTTTTACCGTTCCCCTTTTTGATGAATACATGAAACGGATCATGCCGGGGCATGCGTGGGAAAAACCCTGATCATGGGCGTACGACCCTATGGGCAACACCATCGGGAAAACTGGGCAGATTCCTCATTCGAATCAAGGGGAAATGAGGCAACAGGAGGTTGGCAGGCATCACGTAAGTGAGGTCAACGCCGGATTTTCCTGCCACTTTTGCGACAAAAAATGGTCGGGTCTTATTTCTCCAGCACCCTTTTCAAGCAGGCGACCATGCCCATCCGTTCGGCATGCCACGCAAACTTCCCGTCGTAAACCCCATTTTCACGGATAAGAAATTTGCATCGCGATCAAGGGGTCGCCCTGCGGGATGTGAAATGCCCGGGGCTTTCTTTAATGAGCAATATTGGCGTAGGTTTGCGAGCGAAAAACCGGACCATGTCACAGATCGAATTGCTACTGCCCAAAATGGGTGAAAGTGTCGCCGAAGCCACCATCATCAAATGGCTTAAGAATGAGGGAGATGCCGTAAAGGCGGACGAACCTATCATCGAAATTGCCACCGACAAAGTAGACAGTGAAGTTCCGGCCCCTGAAGACGGGATTCTGGTAAAACGGCTGGTTCAGGCCGACGAGGTGGTGCAGGTCGGCAAACCCATTGCGCTTATTGCAACCGGTAACGCCACCGCGGCACCTCCTGATCGGGCAGCACCGGTTGCCGCTTCGGCCCCGGCCGCGGCCAGCGCGG
>DHLU01000250.1:10838-11071 GCA_002405435.1 Flavobacteriales bacterium UBA4660 | reverse complement strand
CGGCCCCGGCCGCGGCCAGCGCGGAAGTTCCATTTGTGCCCGCCCCGGCTTCATCCTCAGGTCCTGTTGCCCGCACAGGCACCAGTGGACGCTTTTATTCGCCTCTGGTGCGCACCATTGCCGAAACCGAAGGCGTAAGCATGGCCGAACTTGAATCCATCACCGGACGGGGTCAGGGAGGCAGGGTTACAAAGGACGACCTGCTCACTTACCTCAAAAACCGCACGGCCACC
>DHLU01000250.1:10299-10624 GCA_002405435.1 Flavobacteriales bacterium UBA4660 | reverse complement strand
GTAGCCGCCGCAGCACCCAAAAAATCGGCCATCACCATAGGGGCCAGCGATGAGATTATTGAAATGGACCGCATGCGCAAGCTCATTGCCGAACACATGGTGATGAGCAAGCATACCTCTGCCCACGTCACCTCTTACGTGGAGGCCGACGTGACGAACCTGGTGATCTGGAGGGAGAAAATAAAAAAATCCTTTGAGGCCAAGGAAAAGACCAAACTGACCTTTACCCCGATCTTTATCGAAGCGGTGGCCCGGGCCATCCGGGATTTTCCAATGATCAACATCTCCGTTGACGGCGACCGCATCATCAAGCGGGGGGAGATCA
>DHLU01000250.1:8991-10286 GCA_002405435.1 Flavobacteriales bacterium UBA4660 | reverse complement strand
CCTTTGAGGCCAAGGAAAAGACTAAACTGACCTTTACCCCGATCTTTATCGAAGCGGTGGCCCGCGCCATCCGGGATTTTCCAATGATCAACATCTCCGTTGACGGCGACCGCATCATCAAGCGGGGGGAGATCAACATTGGCATGGCGGCTGCCCTGCCGAGCGGTAACCTGATTGTACCCGTAATCCGCAATGCTGACCAACTGAACCTCGTAGGGCTGGCCCGGAAGGTGAATGACCTGGCCGACAGGGCACGCAACAATAGATTGCAACCTGATGAAATTCAGGGTGGTACCTATACCCTTACCAACGTTGGAACCTTTGGCAACGTGATGGGCACGCCCGTCATCAACCAGCCTCAGGTAGCCATTATGGCCACGGGTGCTATCCGCAAGCGACCGGCGGTGATAGAGACACCCCAGGGCGACCTCATCGGCATACGCCACATGATGTTTCTCTCACACAGCTATGACCACCGCGTGGTGGACGGAGCGCTTGGGGGCACCTTTGTAAGGCGCGTGGCCGACTATCTTGAAAACTTCGATATAAACAGAGAAATCTGACGTGTTGGATATTGGCTGAAATTGCTTATTTTGGCGCTGTTTTGCAACCCTAGAAAAAATCCATTCCAAAGGACTATGACCCGTTTCTTACTTTCATTTTTGCTCTTGCTTGTGGCATTCAGCCCGACCGCGCTGGCCGGCAATCCGCCCGCGGACTTCACAGCGAAGTTTGTTGAGGCCAACAAGCTGATGGAGGAGAAGTTCTGGAACCGCTCCATCGAGGCGTGGACGCAGTTGTACACCATGGACAACACCAACGCCAACGTCAATTACAAATTGGGCTATTGTTATCTGCAGACCGCCAACAGCAAGGAAAAAGCGCTGGAGTACCTGAAGAATGCGGCCGCGTTTCCCACGACGAAAAAATATGATCCCTACAACGCGGGCGAGCGCAAGGCTCCACCCGATGTGATGTACTACCTCGCCCTGGCTTACCACCTCAACTACGAGTTGGATATGGCTGCGGATGCCTACAACAACTTCATGAAAGTTGTTCCCAAAGGTCATATTCTCGCTGTAAAGGCCCGCCATGGCATTGAGCAATGTGAGAATGCCAAAAAACAAATGGCTGAACCGCAGAATTACATCATTACCAATATTGGCCCTGTGATCAATGACACCACCAACGAGTTCAGTCCGGTGCTGTCGATTGATGAGAGTGCCATGTTTTTCACCAGCCGCCGCCTTCGTCCTGATACTTCCAACAGTGGCGTTACCGACCTTGATACCGGC
>DHLU01000250.1:0-8887 GCA_002405435.1 Flavobacteriales bacterium UBA4660 | reverse complement strand
CTTGATACCGGCGAGTGGCTTGAAGATGTTTATGTCAGCTTCAGAGACCGTGAAGGCAACTGGACAGCCCCCGAAATGCTCAACCTGAACAGTACCGAGAACGATGCCTCTATCAGCATTTCACCGGATGGACAGACCATGTTTATCTACCGCGATACCACGGCAGGCAGGCGCGGAGCGGACGGCCGTATTTTCGAAAGCCGCCTGGTGGGTGAGACATGGAGCGAACCACAGTTGCTCGGCAGCGATATCAACACCCCCAACTGGGAAACCCACGCGACCATTTCCGCGGATGGTCAGACGCTATACTTTGTCAGTAACCGTAATGGTGGCATTGGCGGTCGCGACATCTACAAATGCGTTAAGCTGCCCAATGGTGAATGGAGCCGTGCGATGAACCTCGGAGCCGGAATCAACACCCCTTGGGAAGAAGACAGCCCTTTCCTAACCCCCGACGGGCAGACCCTGTACTTCGCCTCTTCAGGCCACAGCAGCATGGGTGGATTCGATATTTTTTATTCTGTGCTCGGTGCTGACGGTGAATGGTCAACACCCATGAACATGGGTTACCCGCTCAACACGGTTGATGACGACGCCTTTTTCGTACCCATGGCAGACGGCCGCCGGGCCTACTACTCTTCTGCAAAGGCGGGTGGCTATGGTATGAAAGACATTTACCTCGTAGAACTGCCTGAGGTCACCAACGAATCCAGCCTGGCGGTGCTGAAAGGTTTCATCATTGGGGAAGAAGGAAAAAATCTTCCCAACGACCTCCGTATTCTGGTGACCAATGCCAAGACAGGGGAGGTAACAGAATACCGTCCGCGCAAGCGCGATGGCGGCTATGTGGCCATCCTTCAGCCGTGCTGCGGATATAAACTCGAATATATCCAGGGCAAGAAGATATTCCATGAAGACTATATCAATGTGCCCTGTGAGTCATCGTACAAGGAGATTGAGCGCGAGGTATACCTCCTTCCCGTGGAACTTCCTTCCGAGAAACCCGTGGTGGTGCTGCCGCCCGACAAACCGAAACAGCCTGAAGTGCTTGTAGCACCGGAAAAGCCGGTAGTGCCTGAGGCCCCGAAAGAATTTGCCTACGATCCCAAAACGCCGATCAACATCAGCATTTCAGATGCACACGCCCACTTCTCGCGCTACTTCACCTACGACCAGGGTGAATACAGCGTAGCCGAAGACATGTTTTCCGACTTCATCTCCGGGGTAGAAAACATTATCAACCTGCGGGGCTCTGCAACCATCGTCGTGGAGTCAAGCGCGTCCAATGTTCCTTCCTCGCGCTTCAAGTCCAACCAGGACCTTTCCGCCCACCGCAACAAGGTTGCCCGCGATCAAGTGATACAGGAGCTGACCAAGCGCGGCTTCACACAGGGTAAACAGTACACCTTCTCAACCCCTAAAGAACTTGTGCAGGGTAAGGTGTATGAAAACGATGCGAAGAAAAACGTGCGCGTTTACGAACAATGGCAGTATATTAAAATCTGGGCAGAATAAGCGTCCCGATGACAATAAAACAAGGAACCCCCGGCACTCCCACCGGGGGTTCGCTTTGTGCTACCCTCAACAGGTCAAAATCACTTCCGGCCTGTTTGTAGTGGTCTAACCCTAACCCAATGAGATTATTTTGCAACCCTGAATTTTTCCCTGATCATGAAACTTAACCTGACCCGTCCACTCGTCATTTTCGACCTCGAAACCACCGGTACCGATGTAGCGAAGGACCGCATTGTAGAGATTGCCGCGATAAAGATTATGCCTGATGGCACGACGGTCTGTCGTCCCGAAAAGCGGGGTAAAGAACACCGCGTGCTCGTCAATCCGGAAATACCTATTCCCGTGGGGGCGTCAGCGATTCACCACATCTACGATGAAGACGTGGCACAGGCGCCGACATTCAGGGATCTCGCCCCACGCCTGTTTAAATTTTTGTTTGACTGCGATCTCGGAGGATTCAATTCAAACAAATTTGATATTCCGCTGCTGGCCGAAGAGTTTTTGCGCGCAGGAATTGATTTTTCCCTGGAAGGCAGGCGGCTGATTGATGTGCAGACTATTTACCACACCATGGAACCGCGCAACTTGCGGGCTGCCTTCAAGTTTTACTGTGACAAGCAACTTGACGATGCCCACGAAGCACTTCCCGACGCAATGGCTACCTACGAGGTGCTCTTGTCTATGATTGGCCGGTACGAAGATGCAGAGCGTGAAATGCCCGACGGCACCATGGGCAAGCCCGTTCAAAACGACATGGATACACTTCACCGGCTGGGAGAACGACGGAAGAAAGCCGACCTGGCCGGACACCTCGCGTACAGCGAAGACGGCAAAGTGACCTTCAATTTTGGCAAATACAAGGCCCAGCCGGTCGAAGAAGTGCTGACGCGCGATCCGGGTTATTTCAGTTGGATGATGAATGCCGAGTTCCCCTTATACACGAAAAAAGTGCTGCGCGAGATCCGCGAGCAAATGAAATCAGCCTGACGGCCGTTGGCAGCCCCCAAGCATATCACCGTTCTGGTCAGCAACGACCTGACACACGACCAACGCGTTGCGCGTGTATGCGACACACTGCAGTCGATGGGATTCACGCTGACCCTGGCAGGACGGCACTTGCCGGAAAGTGTTGCCATCAACCGCCCTTACCGAACACGAAGGTTTCGCCTACCCTTCCGTGCGGGTATTTTGTTTTATGCCGCGCTCAATCTGCGCATGCTGTGCTTCGCGCTGTTTGCGCGCACAGACGCCTTGCTGGCCAATGACCTTGATACCCTCCCCGCTGCCTTCATCGCAGCGCGCCTGAGGCGCAAAAAACTGTTTTACGACAGCCATGAGTACTTCACCGAGGCAGAAGGCCTGACCGGACACCCTCTAAAAAAACGGATCTGGCTCCGCATAGAGAAGTGGATCCTGCCCCGTCTTCCTTTTATGATCACGGTAAACGAATCCATAGCATCTATATACCGGCGCCTGTATAAGATTCCGGTGCACGTAGTGAGAAATGTACCTCCCCTGCGGCCGCTGCCTCCCTTGCAATCAAGGGCTGCACTCGGCCTCCCGGAGCACAAGCACATCATCATCCTGCAGGGAGCCTATATTGATCCCGACCGCGGGGCGCGTGAGGCTGTCGGGGCGATGGAATATGTCGACGATGCTATCTTGCTCATCGTCGGTGCGGGGCGCGACCTCGCTGCCGTGAAGGAAATGGCCTCTGCTCCTGCCCTGCGGGACAAAGTGCTCTTCCGCGACAAAATGCCGTTCGACATGCTGCAGCAATATACCCGGCATGCTTCGGCAGGACTCTCGCTCGATAAGCCGGTGCACCTCAACTATACGTATTCGCTTCCCAACAAGGTGTTCGACTACGCGCATGCGGGCATTCCCGTGGTGGTCTCCCCGCTTCCCGAACTTGAAAAACTCCTGGCCGCATATCCCATCGGATTTGTGCTGAAGGAAGTGAGTCCCAAAGAGATTGCTGAATGCATCAACCGGCTGTTGGCCCTACCCGCGAGACACTGGTCAGTTGAACTTGCGCGCTGTGTTGCGGAAAACAACTGGCAGCGTGAGTCGGAAGTGCTCAGACGGCTCTATACCTGGTGAAACCGGCAGCTGCAGCGCATCAGGACAGTTTTTATTCAGCCGAAGTTTTTACCACCCGCCATGCGCATAAGGTGAATAAGATTACACCCAGCCATCCCATAATCCACAGCGAAAGAATAGTCTGCACCCCTGTGATATTAGCAAATGAGATGAGCATAGCATCAGGCCATACGCCGGCGCCCGCAAGTTTGGCACCGAGGAAAAGGATCACCCAATTGAGTCAGGTGGAAGACAACGTGAGCCAAATAGAAAGCCCCAATAGGGTCAACAGGGAATGCCGGTCTTCAGGCTTCATGGCCAATTTCCAGCCGAACCATGCCGACACCCAGACTGCCAGCGGGAGTGAAATAAAAAAATACACGTGCCCGGCCGCCAGGGGTACCGTAAACAGATACACACCGAGCAGCAAGCCAGGCGTTGTGGTATAGGCGGCAAAACGTACCCGGTCAGCATGATGGATGAGAAACAGCCTGCTTAGTGTTTTGCTTTTGCGCATGTTGGATGGCTTTGCCATGATATAAAGCTTGTGCAGTCAGCCGCCGCAGGCAAAGTTACCCCACAACTTCTGCGGTGAGAAGACCGCATGCATTCAGGCGGACTGGTGTTGCGGCTTCGGTCGTTCGGGTAGCCCGCGTTTCATCAGGTACTTTATCCATACCCACGGAATATTGACGATGTATACGGGCCATGGCAGTCGTCTGCGCTTGATCCTGAGTTCTTCAGCATACAGGGCTCGACGAAAATCCTTGGATGTGCCGCGTGCCTCGCAGACCGCCACAACGGTATTGACAAACCGGTATCTGCATCCGCGGGCAAGCAGCCTCAGGTGAAAGTCATAATCGCCGAGCACCTTCAGGGTTGTATCGAAATTCATTTCCGCAAAAAGCTCCTTTCGGTAGAACGTACCCTGCTGGTGCAGGGTATTGCGCCAGTAGAGACCGCGGCCGAAGCTGCACACTACCACTTCAGGCACCAGGCGGTGCCGCGAACCGTGGTTGCGCACCACGCCGCAGAGCATTTCGGTTTGCGGGTCGGCTGCCGCCATCATGCGGCAAAGGGCTTCGTCATCGGCCAGCACATCATCTGCGCCCATGAAGTACAGCCAGGTGCCGGCCGCGAGGCGAATGCCCCGGTTCATGGCATCATAGATACCGGCATCGGGGGCTGACTGCCAACGGATTTTAGTCCCGTATTCGGATGCAATGCGCGCGGTACCGTCAGTGGAAGCACCATCGATGACCAGCACTTCACAATCCACACCGCGCTGGACGAGCACACTGTCGAGGGCGCGCCGCAGGGTTCGGGCTGCATTGAACGTAGGAATAACGACGCTTATGGCAGGACGTCGGGCCTCCATCATCAGGCTTCGGCAATTTGACGGATGTCATTCACCTCTTTCAGATGCATGTCATCGCAGACGATAATCCTTGAGGAAAACTTGCGCATCGTTTCATAGTCATGCGAGGCCATGAGCACGGCGGTACCTGCTTTGCAGATGGCGAGCAGGATATTGAGAATTTCGAGGCTTGTGCGCGGATCGAGGTTACCGGTGGGTTCATCGGCCAAAATCAGGTGCGGCGTATTGAGCAGGGCGCGGGCTATGGCCACCCGTTGCTGTTCACCTCCGGAGAGCGCATGGGGCATCTTGTAGCCCTGTGTCTCGAGGCCCACGAGCGCCAGCACATGTTCCATGCGGCTTGCCATCGCTTTCTTGTCGGTCCAGCCGGTGGCACGCAGCACAAATTCGAGGTTCTGGTGAACCGTGCGGTCTGTGAGCAATTCAAAATCCTGAAAGACAATACCCAGTTTACGCCTCAGGTAAGGCACCTGCTTTCGCCTGATCTGCGTGAGGTCATAACCACAGCACATCCCACGTCCCTTGTGCAGGGGAAGGTCCGCGTAGAGCGTCTTGAGGAGCGAGCTCTTTCCACTGCCTGTTTTGCCTACGAGGTAAATAAACTCACCCCGGCGCACCTCCAGGTTGACGTCTTTGAGAATCACGTTTTCATCCTGAAGAATGTCTGCATGTTCCAGTTGTATGACCAAAGAATTTTCTACCATGGCTTCGAGATGCCCAAAAATATTCCGGCATGAAAGGCAGGTGGTCGAAGGGATATTTATTTATGAACGCGCCCTGTATGAAAACGCTCCTCCGTATCGGAAGCGCATGGCCCAGGTCCCTATTGAAAATAGTACCTCAACTCGACGGTATGCCTCATCAGGCGTTCAACCGGCGCGGTATAGCGGTCATCGGCTTTGCGGGCCATGTTGTTTACCTGCCACGACAGCACCATTTCGAGGTGTGAACGCTGCACCTTGCCATCGTCGGAGGTACGCCGGGTTTTGAGGCTGGCGCCAACCCTGAGCCTGAGGGCATCGGGATTTTTTTCCGGGCGGCTGCCATCGAAGAGCGGAATGGCGTAGAGGTATTCCACACCGGCCAGCGGTGAGAGCCGTTTAACCGCTCCCTGGTTGGCCGCACCGAGGCCACGGGTCAGATCGAGGCCGACGCCTGCACTGAAAGGGTGTACCGCATACTTTTCCGTTACCGGACGGCCAAAGTCGTAGTCAAGCGACAATGGATAGACCGATGCTGTGATAGAGGGACGCCACTCGAGTTTTCCGGCGGGTATGGTCAGGAATACACCCGCAGACATGCCGGGTGCAGACACGGCCGTTAGTGTCCCGGGCGCTTGTCCGGAGTCAGGCGCAACGGGCATTCCGGCCTCGATGGTAAGCCAACTGTAGCCGGCACCCGCAAAAATCCCCAGGTGCTGCAGGGGCTGACCTATCGCCAGACTGTCCTGGGCAAACAAGCGTGTGGCCAGGGTAAGCCAACCCATTAACATCGCATACCGCATGGTACAAAAAAAAGAAGGCATGCTCCATGCACGCCTTCTTCATTGGGTATCTTATGAACCAAGTTAACTACAGGGTCCAAACACCATGGTCATTTGATTTCGAAATCTGCCGGTTCGAATTTGGGCTTGAGGGACACCGAAGTGGTCACCATTTCCATAGTCTGGCCACCTGCCCGCTGGGTAACGGACGAGGGAAAACGAATACCCTTCTTGAGGGTAAGGTATTCATTGTAGAGCGTTTCTGTTGTTACTACCTGTCCCTGCGCTTCCTCCACAGAAAACGTCTTTACACGCAGTCCGGTTTTTGTGCTGAAGTAGTCTGTTGATTTTACGGTTTCGTTGTTACGCAGTTCGACTACATACACCTCTTCCTCGTTGATCTTATCGACACCTAACAGCACCGGCGTCAGGCCATACTGTGCGTAGCGAGACTCCACAATGGGGTCAGCCTGCATGCGGAGGTCGTTCAGGTCATCACCTTCCAGCGGCATTTTTTGTCCCATCTGGTACATAGCGCCCTGGTTTTGATTGAGTACCTGTTTCATCACCTCCATGCCCTGAACATTGACGGTGAACAGCATTTTATTCTGGTCTTTCATCTTGATCTTCATCGGCATGTTCATGCCCATGGCACGCATCTCCCCTACCTGCTCGTATCCTTTGATTTTAGCAAGGGCAGACTGTCCGCCAATGGCTGCCAGGTAGTTGTTGAGCACCACCTGGGCTGTTATTCCATCGGGTGCGGGTTTGAGGTCAATAATCTTGGAGCCGTCCGCCTGCATCAACTCTGCCTTCCCGGTCTTGGCGAACTTGTCTAGTTTGGATGCGATTTCCTTATTTCCGACAACCGTGATGTTTACATTGTCAGGCCGGATGAATTTCGTGGCCACCGCCTGCACATCCCTTGCTGTAGTGGCGTTTAGCTTGCGCAGGTAGTTGGCATAAAAGTCTTTGGGAAGTTTGTAGCGTTCAATGTTGAGTGCGAAATTGGCGATGGTCTGCGGACGTTCGAGGGAACGGGCTACTCTGCCAGACATAAAGTTTTTCACCGTCTGCAGGGTGGTATCGGCCACCAGTTCATCGACAATCCGGCGCATCTCAAACAACAGTTCAACTATGGCGCTGTCAGTTACCTCATTGCGCACATTGGTGCGGGCGCTGAAGTCTGAGACCAGTTTGTCGGGTGATAGTGCAGAATACGCGCCGTAGGTAAAGCCTTTGTCCTCGCGGAGGTTTTGCATCAGCCTTGTCTGAAAGCCTGATCCGCCGAAAATATTGTTGAGAACCCCTGCATGAATGGCCTCATCGGTTCCGGGGCGCAGCACAACAGGATAAGTGACATCGATGGTTGACTGCACGGCGCCCGGCAGTGGCACCAGGGCCACACGGGATGCGAGCGGTGCAGCAGGTACCGGGTATTTGTGGGTGGGTACCTCAGCGCGTTTCCATGCACCAAAATAGGTCTCTGCCTGCTTTTTGGCGGCTTCCGGAGTGATATCACCCACGATGACCAGGTAGGCGATATTGGGCCTCCAGTAGGTCTCGTAAAACCGCATCAGGTCTTCGCGCTTCACGGCGCTGAGAGAGGCTTCGGTGACGAATTCGCCATAGGGATGGCGGTTGCCGTAGTTGAGCACACCGGTGACCTTGGCGCTGAGCGCATCGGGTGAGGTTTTTTCACTTTGGAGTGAAGAGATGGCCTGTTTGCGTACTTTTTCCAGTTCTTCCTCGGGGAAGGTGGGGTTCAGCAGCACATCGCTCATCACCGCAAGCAGCTTGTCGGCGTGCCTGGAGAGGCAGCTTCCCGACATGCCATCGGAGGAGGTGGAAAAAGAGGCGCCGATAAAGTCGACGGCCTCATCGATCTCAGCCTTTTTCATAGACAGGGTGCCTGCGTTCATCAACTGACCGGCGAAGTTCACATAACCACTTTTATCGCCTTCGAGCACGGGATCGAAGTCCACCGTGATCGTATACGATACCCTCGGCAGTTTGTGGTTTTCGACCACAATCACCTTCAGACCATTTTCAAGGGTGTAGAGCTGGTATTCGCCGATATTGATGGCGGGAGCCGGACCTGCAGCAGGCGGCTGGGAACGGTCGATTTGCGCGCGGGTAACCAGCGAAAGCGCAATCATCAGGATGGGAAGAAAAATCTTTTTCATGGCTTACAGAAATAGGTTGCGGGTTTCGGGTTATTGCTTCAAGAGGTTAGGGTCATGTTCAAAATACAGCACTACCCTGTTTTCGGGTACATAGTACTTGTTGGCCACGCGCATGAGGTCTTCACGGGTTACCTTCATATAGCGTTCGATTTCGGTATTGATCAGGTCGGCTTCACCAAAATACATATGATAGTTGGCGGGGCTTTCTGCTATGCCGGCCACGGTGGCGTTGAGTGCGACAAA
>DHLU01000141.1:2061-4305 GCA_002405435.1 Flavobacteriales bacterium UBA4660 | reverse complement strand
AACGCCCAACGACGGCTCACAAACCATCACCGTGCCCAACAACGCCACCACCCAGGCGCGCAGCAAGGCAAAGGCGAGCAACAACATCTTCTTCGATATCTCCAATGTCAATTTCACCATCTCAGCAGGAACAGGCTTTGCCCTTGACCTGCAGATGGGAAGTATCAGTGCGCCAAGCGGTTCCTATTGCGGAGACACCTTTACACCCCAGTTCAGCGTTACAAACCTGGGCAGTAGCACGGTCACTTCCTTCACCGTTCAGTACAACATAGACGGAGGTACAAACCAGAATTTCAGCTGGACCGGATCGCTGGCCAATGGTGCCTCCACCACAGTGACCCTGCCCGTGCTCACAGCCGCGACCGGTGCGCATACCTTCAATGTCACCCTGCTCAATCCCAATGGAAGTGCAGACCAGAATACGGCCAACAACAGCGGTTCATCAACATTCAGCACCGTGACCGACGGCAATACCGTTACACTCACCTTGCTGACCGACTGCTGGGGCGAAGAAGTAAGCTGGAACATCGAAAACGCAGCCAACGTCATCCTTTTTTCACAGGCTGCGAATACCTTGGGTGACCAAACCACGGTAACCAACACCTTCTGCCTCTCCGACGGCTGCTATGACTTCAACATTTTCGACAGTTTCGGAGACGGACTTGCCGGCACGGCGAGTGGTTGTGCCATTGACGGAAACTACTCTATCACCGACAGCGACGCCAATGTGCTGGTGCAAATGGGCAACGCCAATTACGGCGGAGGCACAACACATAACTTCTGTCTTCCCTTTGTACCGGGAAGCATTCCGGGCTGTACTGATGTGAACGCCTGCAACTACAACCCGGCTGCGACCGTCGACAATGGTACATGCACCTTCGGGCCCGCAAACGATGTCTGTGCCAATGCCACCCTGCTGACGGTGAATGCGGCGGCCTTCTCGACCACCAACCTCGGCGCATGCGTAAATGGCACCACACCCTCCTGTGGAGGCACCCAGCAAATTCAGGATGTCTGGTTCCGGTTCAACTATACAGGCGGGAACATCACCATTGCCACCACACTGGGCACAAATACCGATACGCGGTTAGCGGTATGGACAGGCTGCGGAGGCACGCAGATTGCCTGCGACGACGACAGCGGTCCCGGAAATGCCTCACTGATATCGCTGAGCTGCGGCACCATCACACCGGGCAACACCTACTACATCCAGGCAGGAGGGTTTCAGCAACTTGAAGGAACCTTCACGATACAAGTAACCGCATCGGTAATCAACGGCTGCACAAACCCGCTGGCCACCAACTACAATGCCTGTGCAAACACCGACAACGGCACGTGCATCATACCGGGCTGCACCGATGTGTCTGCATGCAACTACAATGCGTCGGCAAACAGCAACAACGGCTCCTGCCCCTACCCCGGCTGTACCAACCCGCTGGCCAACAACTATAATGCTGCTGCGGGCTGCGACGATGGCTCCTGCACGTTCGATACCTGTCAGGGCGACTTCGACAACAATGGGGTAATTAATACCTCAGACCTCCTTTTGTTTATGGGTTTATTCGGATGTCTAAGTGGTTGTTCGCCCTATGATTTGACCGGCGATGACCTCGTCAATACATCCGACCTCTTGTTGTTTATGGGTCTCTACGGCACCGACTGCCCGTAGGTCGGCATTCACTGCAACGCTTTAGCCCCGGCCCGGTGCCGGGGCTTTTTTTTCCCTAATGCATTGTGAAACCCAGTGGCTGCAGAAGCACATCAGCGCATCACGGCAAGCAGTCCGATACCAAGCAGGGCGCATACAAGACCGGTCAGGTTGATGCAACTGAAACGACGGACTACTACAGAAAACCAACAGGGGTAGCGTCTGCGGTTCAGGGCCTGCTATTATCTGTATGTAACCATTCCCTTCCATGGGGCTACATGCCTGCTATTGAAACCTTATGAAATTCCTTGCCGTAGAAAATGCTACTCCTCGCAGGAAACCGACTTTAAACTGATACTTTTTACCGTTCTACTTAGCAAAACTGATCCGGTTCGATCTTGCTTTTTGTAGCCTGCCTGTGCAGCTATGGCAAGTTCCTTCCTTCAGCAATCACCATTCAGCAACCAAAATCTAACTTGAATATGAAGAACATTCTCATCTTCGTTGCGCTTATTATCGGCGCAGCAGCTGCCCCGGCCCAACAACTTCCGCCCCGGGCAGGCGCCCCGGAAGAACCGGCCTGGCTTGACGTCAGA
>DHLU01000141.1:540-1840 GCA_002405435.1 Flavobacteriales bacterium UBA4660 | reverse complement strand
TGAAAGCGCACCTGCTCGCCGCACCCCTTGAAGCGGTGGTGCGCGCTGCCGAAAGCACCTACATGCTCACACTGCCCGCACCCGACGGCAGCCTGCAGCGCTTCACTTTGGTCGAATCGCCGGTTATGGAAAAAAGCCTGCAGGACCAGTTTCCCGACATCAGGACCTTCGCCGGTCAGGGCATCGATGACCGTGCGGCTACCCTGCGCTGCGACATCACACCGCATGGATTCCATGCCCAGGTATTGTCACCTTCCGGATCGTGGTACATCGACCCCTTCTCTCCGTCAGACCAGGAAATCTACATCGTCTACACCCGCCAGGCATTTTATGCCAACACCAACAAAGTGCGCAATGAATTACCCCCGGTAATGCCCGACGATATTGACCTCAACAAGTTTGATGAGTCGATGCTCGACGTTCCGGGCAAAAAGCCCAAGAAGCCGGTGCAGGCTATGGGCATGCAAAAGACCACCAACGGCACCAACCTGCGCACATACCGCATGGCCCTGGCCGGAACGGGTGAGTACACGGCCTTTCACGGCGGTACCGTTACCCTCGGACTTGCCGCCATGACCACTTCAATGAACCGCGTCAACGGCGTGTATGAGCGTGAAATGTCTATTCGCATGAACCTGGTGGCCAACAATAACCTGCTGGTATATACCAATGCTGCCACGGATCCCTATACCAACAACGACGGGGTGACCATGCTGGGACAAAACCAGACCAACTGCAACGCAGTAATCGGCACGGCCAACTACGACATTGGCCACGTCTTCTCCACCGGTGGCGGCGGGGTAGCCAACCTCAACTCTCCCTGCACTTCCAACAAAGCGCGGGGTGTTACGGGGCTTGGTGCACCGATAGGAGATCCCTTTGACATCGATTACGTGTGCCATGAGATCGGACACCAGTATGGCGGCAACCACACCCAAAACAACAGCTGCAACCGTGCATCCTCAGCGGCCTATGAACCGGGTTCGGCCAGCACCATTATGGGCTACGCCGGCATCTGTCCGCCCAACCTGCAGAGCAACAGCGATGACTACTTTCACGTGAAGAGTTTCAACGAGATGTTTTCTTTCGCGGTAACGGGTACAGGAAATACCTGCGCGGCACTCAGTGCAACAGGCAACACCCCTCCGACTGTGACCCTGCCCACCGGTGGCCTGACCATTCCGATTTCCACGCCATTTGAACTTACCGCAACGGGCAGTGACGCCAACGGCGACCTGATTACCTATTGCTGGGAGCAGTACGACCTGGGCCCTGCCACCGCGGCCGGAGACAACAACCT
>DHLU01000141.1:0-278 GCA_002405435.1 Flavobacteriales bacterium UBA4660 | reverse complement strand
TACGACCGCACACTCACCTTTAAATGCACCGTGCGCGACAACCGCGCCGGCGGCGGAGGGGTGACTGATTCACCCAACCTGGTCTACACCGTGGACAACGTGGGCGGTCCCTTTGTGGTGACGGCACCCAATACGGCCGTAAGCTGGGTTGGCGGCACCACACAAACCGTCACCTGGAATGTGGCCAACACCACCGCCTCACCGATCAGTGCGGCCAACGTAGACATCTGGCTTTCGACCGACGGCGGATTTACCTATCCCACCCTGGTGCTGGCCGG
>DHLU01000035.1 GCA_002405435.1 Flavobacteriales bacterium UBA4660 | reverse complement strand
GCCCGGCATACTTTAGCGGAATGTTTTCCAGCTTGGCCCGCACCGCCTCGGGCTCCATCGTGGTAACCAGTTCCGTGCGGTCTTCCTTGAAGTTTGGAAGCCCCTTGAAGTAATTGGTATAGTGGCGGCGCATCTCGAGCAACCCCAGTTTTTCCCCTTTCCACTTCAGCGAAGCCTCAAAATGTTTGCGGCAGGCCTCCGCGCGTTCAGCCAGCGAGGGAGGCGGCAGGTATGCGCCGGTTTTGATGAAATGCTTGATTTCACGGAAAATGAAAGGGTAGCCGATGCTGGCCCTCCCAATCATAATGCCATCAACCCCATAGCGGTTTTTGTACTCCAATGCTTTTTCCGGGGTATTGATGTCGCCGTTTCCGAAAATTGGAATATGTATGCGTGCATTTTCCTTGACCTTCGCTATCAACGTCCAATCTGCTTCTCCCTTGTACATCTGTACACGCGTGCGGCCATGGATGGTGAGGGCTTTGATGCCAATATCCTGTAACCGTTCTGCAACCTCCACCACATTTTTAGTGCTATCGTCCCAACCAAGTCGGGTTTTTACGGTTACGGGTAGTTTGGTGGCCTTCACTATGGCTTCCGTCATGCTTACCATTTTCGGTATGTCCCTGAGTATGCCCGCTCCGGCACCTTTGCAGGTAACCTTACTCACCGGACAACCATAGTTGATATCGAGCAGGTCCGGTCCGGTTTGTTCTATGATTTCGGCACAGCCGATCATGGTTTCGGTGTCACTTCCAAAAATCTGGACTCCGATGGGCCGTTCATATTCGTAAATATCAAGTTTCATGCGGCTCTTGGCTGCATCGCGTATCAGGCCCTCACTGGAGATAAACTCCGTGTACATCAGGTCAGCACCGTGCTCCTTGCACACCATACGAAAAGGAGGGTCACTCACATCCTCCATGGGGGCAAGCAGCAGCGGAAAACCTATGCCTTCGGGGTCGGGTATTTCAAGGTCGCCTATTTTTACCACGCCGGCAAAGGTACGCCATATCGGCCGTATATGCCGGCCACCTGCTTATGCTTCAGACGCTTAGTGCCTGGAAAAAGGTGTGGCTCTACGTGGCCCTCCTGTTGTGTTGCACCGGTATGGGGTCACTGCTGGCTGTCGGTACCGTGGCGGTCTTTTTGAATATACCGCCTGCTGAGATTCCCGCTTTTCTATCTAACCCCCAGGGCCCTGAAGCAGTGGAGGCCGTGAAATGGCTCAATACGCTAAGCCTCGTACTCGCTTTTTTATGCTCAGCCCTTCTCATGCGCTGGCTGGCCGGCCGCGCGGCTGTCAATGGTTTTATGCTCAACGACATGGGTTGGCTCATCATCACCGTACCTTTTCTTCTCATAAGCGCCAGCGCGCCGATCGACCTGAGCAGCCAGCTCAACCAGTGGCTGATTCCCGAAAACAGTGTGCTGGAAAAGTGGTTTAAGCCGATGGAAGACCAGGCAGAGCGGCTTACCCATCTGATGCTGATGTCGCAATCGGGCTGGCAGCTCGTTACGACCCTGGTCGCCATTGGGGTGGTGCCTGCCGTTTGCGAGGAATTTGCCTTCAGAGGCACCCTGCAGCCGCTGCTGGCGAAAGCGACCGGGCGCATACATGCAGCGGTGTGGATTACCGCAGCCATCTTCAGCGCCGTGCACTTTCAGATGTACGGTTTTCTGCCGCGCTTATTGCTGGGGGCATTGCTCGGTTACCTGGTCATCTGGACAGGCAGTTTGTGGACCAGCATACTCGCCCACCTGTTTAACAACTGCCTCGCCATTGTGATGTATAACGTGTGGAACGGTCAGCTGGAAACTCCGGAAGACAGCGTGGCATCCACCATCCCCGCCTATATCATGTCTTCGATCACTTTCGTGATGCTGGTGGCTGTGTTGCTGAAATACAGCCGATGGCCGCATCACCGCGATGCCTACCTCGGGGTGGAAAGTCGGCAGGAATAGGCCTCGCCTCTCCGGCACAGCGCACTACCTCCTGTCAAATTCGACCCGGGTAATGCAGGGTGGCAGTCGGGCTGCGATCTTTGCCACGTGATAGAACACGTAATCATTGTAGCCGGAGGCACGGGCTCACGGATGGAGTCATCGCTTCCCAAACAGTTTCAATTGCTGGCGGGCAAGCCCGTGCTGGAGCATGCGATTGCCGCGTTTCGCCGCTACAACCCCGAAATCAATGTGGTGGTCGTGGTGCCGGCTGCCTATGAGGACTACTGGAAGGCTTACCCTACGGAGTTTGCGCACCGGGTGGTGACCGGAGGCGCTTCGCGATTTGAGAGTGTGCGCAATGGGCTGGCAGCCATAGCCGGCGATCAGGGTATTGTCGGTGTGCATGATGCTGCCCGTCCACTCGTCAGCAGGGCGACCATCGAAACCTGTTATCGCACGGCCGCAGCCGCAGGCAATGCCGTACCCGTCTTAGCCCACGTAGATTCGCTTCGCAGGCTGGAAGGCACAGGCAGCATGCCGGTTGACCGTACAGCCTACCGCATGGTGCAGACTCCGCAGTGCTTTTCGCTGCCTCTGCTGCGACGGGCTTACACCGCCCCCGAATCAGCGGGCTTTACCGATGATGCCACCGTGGTGGAGGCGGCGGGGGAAAAACTGCACCTGGTTGCCGGCAACCGGGAAAATATTAAGCTCACCGTCCCGGCTGATATGAAATTGGCAGAGGCTTTGCTGCAGACCCTATTATGAAACACATACTGCTTTTAGCGATCGTCTGGCTCGGAATTACAGAGTCCGCAGCGGCCCAGCGCGATGTGCGTCGCCTGTATGAGCGCCAGTCAAGGATTGAGCGCAAACTGGAGAGGGCCCAGCGCAAGGGCAATATCACTCCGGAAGAACAACGCGCTATCGATGAGCACCGCGGTGAGGTGCGGGAGCGCAAACAACGCGCGCACCGCAATGGCCGGGTATCTGGCGGAGAAGACCGCAGAATCACGCGGGCCCAACGAAAGATGCGGCGCGAAGTCAGGGATGCGGCAGATGAATAAGCCGCTTCGAATTCGTTAATACCGCAGTTGTACAGCTTCTGCAGGGCTTTCACAACTTGAAGGCCGCCGTAAAAAACCACGAGCGTCCCATACCGGGCAGCAGTCCTGGCCCCGGGTAACCACCTGCACGGCGGGTGAAGTAACGGTGGTCGGTAAGGTTGTTGATGCCCGATTGCAGGGAACAACGTTCCGACAGTTTCCACAACAATGAGAGGTCGGCTACGTGGTAGGCAGGAATCGGTCCGGCCTGTCCGTTGGCAGTTGGCTCAAGGGTATTGCCCGCATCGCTGAATGCCATGCCGGTGAAGCCCACCTGGGCGTTGAGAGAAAGCCGGTTGACCGAAGCCACCAGGCCCACGCGGTGGTTATACCAGGGCGCGTTTTCAACCCGGTTGCCGGTCAGCGGGGCGGCGGGATTGTCCCACGAGGTATAGGTAGCGTTCATCCACGAGAGGGAGGCGAAGAGTTGCAGCCTTCTGAGCTGGTTTTCATTCTCCCATTTTCCCAGGTTGTATTCGGAGTACCATTCCACCCCGGCGCTTCGGCTGTCGCCGACATTGGTGCGGAAATTCACGCCGTTTTGTACCAGTACCCCCGTGCGGTTGCGGTAGTCCAGCAGGAATACGGTACCGTCCGTGTACAAACGGCGTCCGATCCAACCCCTGATGCCTGATTCGGCGGTATAGCCGGAGGCATCGCGCAGGGCTGGATCCACCACGTCGGTGGTTGCCGAGGGTGTGATTTCGGCATAAGTGACAGGCCTGAACGCCTCGCTGATGTTGGCATACAGTTCCAACCCTCCCGCGCCCGGCTTGTAAGACATACCGGCAGAGAACAACAGCAACTGCCTGCGCTGCGCCTGCCTGGTCAACACGCCATTGTTCGGTGCTACGCGACCGTCGATGGTGCTGGTGATATTTTCCAGGCGCATGCCAAATGTGTAGGCCAGCCGGTCGTTCGGTTTAAGGCATTGTTCGTTGAAGAGGGCGAAGTTGTAGGTGCCAAACTGCAGGGCCCTGGCATAGGCCCCGTTTACGGCGAGGTCGAACCCGCTGGCACCGGTACCCGTTCCCTGTTGGTTGCGCAGGGTTTCGCAACCATAGGCGCGTATGCCTGAGGCCGACACAACCGCTGCACCGGCCAAACGGTAGTGTTTGAGCCAACGTACCTCGGTGCCCAGGCTTTTGTAATGGTCGCGGTCAACCTGCCTGTTCGCAAAAGATTCAGCGCCGGGCAGCACCGCATCAGGGGTGGTCGGAGCCGAAAGAAAACCCACACTGTTGCGTTCACTCACGCCCCCGAATACCCGCACCTGCAATTGAGAGGTTTCACTCCATACATGAGCGAGTGAGAGGTTTATCAGGTTCCACGGCGCGCTGAACCAGTTGCGGCTGCGGACACTCATGCGCGCGTCGTCGGTAAACTGCGCGTCGGTCAGTCCGCCCGGTTGCTGGCTCGTGTAGCCGCTCAGGGTGATACACATGCCGATAGTCGTGCGCGCCGACAGGTGATAGTCCAGCGCAGCATAGCCCGTGCGGATATGGTAGGCACTGTTGTCGCGCCACCCGTCTGCGCGTCGGTAGTGAAACCAGGTGTAGTAGTTGACTTTTCCGATCGTACCTCCCGCAGCGGTAAAGGTGTTGAAAAGACCAAAGGCCCCGAGTGTCTGGCGCGATTCCACCTCAATTTTTTTGTCGGCGGCCCCCTTCCGGATGATATAGTTCAGCAGGCCGCCAAACTGCGGTCCCCACTGCAACGCCGAGGCGCCCCGCACCATTTCAATGCGGTCTATCGCCTCCGCAGGCGGCGTGTAATAGGCCTCAGGATAGCCAAAGACATCGGGTGAAATGTCGGTGCCATTTTGCCGCACATTGAATTCCCATGAACGGTTGGGACTAAGGCCCCGCACCGCGATGCCGGTTTGAATGCCGCTGCCGTCATTTTCCCAGTGCTGGACCCCCGGCGTGCGGCTGAAAAGCTGCCGTGAGAGGTTGGCACTCAGGTCGGCCTGAAGGAGCCGAACATTGATAATTTCCGCCTTACGCGCCACCATGATGGCGGCCCCCCGGGTATCTTCAGGTCCCTGTACCGCGCGGTTGGCGGAAGCGCGGATTTCGGCAGGATCCAGGTTTTTTTCCGGCAGGGTATCGGACTGGCTAAAAGCGCGTACGACAGACCAGCCTGCGACCAGAATTAAACATAAATACTTGATAATCATAACGTTGTTGGCGGCCTCGCTATTAAGAATAATTCTAAACAGCGACAATGCAAATGGACGCTGTACCGCACGTCCCTACAATACCATCAACGGGGTATTTGTGCCTGGGGTATGACGGCTTTCCCGAAAGGGCTGCCTGCCGCAAGGCCTTCGGCATGAAGCACCTGCGAAACGGGGTAGCGGGATATTTTCGCAGGGGAAATCATGCGCAACAACACAAAACTCAAAACCCTGCTCATCCGCTACACGGTGTCTTTCGACATGGAGGGCGATGGCCGTTGGATTTTGTGGCTCACCGACAGGGTTACCGGCGGCGGGCGCCGTTTTGAGGGATCCTCCTACGGCGTCGTGTTGTCTCAGGCATACAGCCAGTTGCTGCGCGAATTGAAAAAACCAGGGCATGGCGATTTATAATCTTCCGGTAATCTCCCGGCGGGCGATTGAATGATCTTTGCTTAAATCCGTTGTCATGAAAAAACTACTGCTGCTTTTTTTTGTGTTGAACCTGGGTGCGCGCGCATTCGGACAGTCCGCAGAGGAATGGCCGGATTGGGTCAGGATGTTGTATTCGGAAAACCCCAACGCCTGGGAACTCAAATCGGCCTATGAAGCCTATTACCTCGAGCACCCTTTTGAAAAGACCCCGCACACGCAGGCCTACAAGCGTTGGGTGAGCCGCAACCAGGCTTTTGTGAATGCGGCGGGGGATGTAGTATGGCCATCGGCAGCGGAGAAGCTGGCGCTGGAAAGCCGGGCAGGCGCAGTCCGCGGCGGCGATGAAATCTGGTCGTTTGCGGGTCCCGACATTCACTTTGCCGCAGACGGAACCCTTACCCCGGTGAGTTCGCACAGCAATGTCTACTGCAACGACCGTTCGCTGACCAATCCGAACCTGCTGTTCTGCGGCACGGAAAGCGGCGGGCTTTACAAGTCCGTCGACCAGGGCATGCACTGGGAGTTTGTGACCAAAGGCCTGCTTGTAGGTGCGGTCACCGCTGTGCGCATACATCCCACCGATGAACAAACGGTGATCTTTTCGGGTGCCAATGACCTCTACCGGACGACAGACGGGGGCGAGAGCTGGCAGGTTATCGGCCAACCTTCGTTTGTGGCCGAAAATATCTCGGCGTGGGAGATTGCTTATCATCCCGAAGACCCGTCGGTTGTATTTGCCGCAACCGAGTCAGGTTTTTTCAGAAGCAGTGACGGCGGCGATAACTGGGTGGAGATACTCGACAACGACTGCCAGGTTGTGCAGTTTCAGCCGGGCAACCCTTCCGTGGTATATACCGTGCGTCACCACCCGGTTACTGACGGGTATAAATTTTACCGCAGCCTCGACAGCGGCCAGACATTTACCCTGCACGATGAGGGTTGGTTTGAGGAGTTGCCCGGCTATGAAGAGGTGGATGTGTTTGGGGCCAGGCTGGCCGTAAGCGAAGCAGATCCAGACAGGGTTTATGCCCTGATTGTCGGTTACGGAGAATATGATGCAGGGGTATTTACCAATGGCTTCATCGGTATCTGGGTCAGTCATGACGCGGGAGAAACGTGGTCATTGCCGCATGGCATCATCGGCACGCCCTATTCGGAAGAACATCCTAACCTCATGAATTTTGTCGGTGATGATGGTACCTATTCACAGCTGCTCTACAATACCACCATGGTGGCCTCTCAACTCGACGCGGACAGGGTGCTCATCGGCGGACTGAATTTGTGGCGGAGCGACGATGCCTGTGCCTCCTTTCAGGGTGTAGGCGGCTATATAGGCGGCCTGCCTTATTTCCACGTTGACCAGCAGGAGTTGAAGGTGTATAAAACCGGCGACAACAGCGAAGAGGTGTGGTGCAGCAACGACGGCGGTATCTGTTATTCCACAGATTTTATGCAGTCGATATCCAACCGCTGCGCCGGCATTGTGGCCGTAAACCTCTGGGGATACGACCAGGGTTGGAACGAAGACATTATGGTGGGCGGCCGTTATCACAACGGCAATATGGCCTATCATGAAAACTATCCCGAAGGAACGTTTCTGGCATTGGGGGGCGGTGAAGCACCAACGGGCTATGTGAATTACAGCGATGAAAACAAAACCTACTTCAGCGACATTGCCGGCCGCATCCTGCCGGAGACCCAGGCGCAACAGCCGGGCTATTTTTCCATGTCGCTTGCGCCCAACGAAAGCTACTGGTTCAACAACTCGTCTCGTATCATGGCCGACCATCACTATTTTGACGTGGTGTGGCTGGGCCGTGAAAACAAGTTGTACCGTTCGCAGAATGGCGGAAGCAGCTACAGCGAAGTATATGCCTTCGGCACAAATGTCTCTAACCAGGTGCTGTGGTTTGAGCAGAGTTATGCCGACCCTGATGTTATGTATGTGCACCAACGCCTTGGCAGCACGTCTAGCATCTGGCGGACCGGAGATGGCGGAGAGTCCTGGAACGAAATTGACCTGCCGCTGACGCTTTCCAACCTCTTTTTTGACCTCAGCGCATCTAATCCGGATGAACTGTGGGTCGGATATACGTATGGCAGTGCAGCCAATAAAATATTTCGCACCACCAACGCCGGCGGAACCTGGGAAAACCTTACTACTACCGCCCTGGCAGGTCGCGAAATCTGGGGTGTAGCCCACCAGTTGGGTACCGATGGAGGTGTGTATCTCGCTATGCTGAACGGGGATGTTTTTTACCGCAACAACACCATGTCAGACTGGGACCTGTACAGCGATGGACTGCCGGTTTCTACCCAGCCAATCCGTATTGTACCTTTTTATAAAGACAACAAGATTCGCCTGGCTACCTGGAACCTTGGTGTCTGGGAGGCTCCGCTCTATGAGCCCTCGGCGTTGATAGCGGATTTCGCCGCCGAATACGGCACCTTCTTTTGTCCCGGAGATCCGGTGCATTTTGTTGACCACAGTGTGTGCAGCAGCGAAGCGGTATATGCCTGGAGTTTTCCGGGTGCCACTCCCGCCACGAGCACGGAGAAATATCCGACGGTGGTCTATGCTGCATCGGGCAGCTTTGATGTCACTATGACAATCACCGACAATGGTGTGTCTGCGACCGTTACCAAGCCCATGTACATCAACGCGCAGGAAGCATCGCCGGCCGTGCTGCAGGAAGATTTTGAAACCGGTGCCTTTCCGGAAGAATGGCAGTGGGCGCACAGCACGGGAGGTAGCGGAAACTGGACGGTCTCCGGTCAGGCCTCTGCCTATGGCGCAGGCACCTACGCCATGTTTTTCGACAACTACGGTTTTGATGCCCAGGGTAACCGCGATGAAATCTGGTTGGGAAAAAATGTGTACACCGGCATAGTGGTGCTTGAATTTGACGTGGCCTATGTTCCTTACGGTGGACAGTATTCAGATACCCTCGGGGTGTATTATTCTACCGACTGTGGCAATACCTGGTACGAAGTTTTTCTCGAGGGTGGAGAATCACTCGCTACGGCTGCGGCGAGCACCGAGCCGTTTGTTCCGTCCGCTGATGAGTGGGAACATATCGCGCTCAGCATTGATCCGGTCAATTCGGGAGGCTCCGGTGAAATTATCTGGGCCTTTCAGAACCGGGGGCATTGGGGCAACAATGTCTATGTAGACAACATCAACATCTCACCTCCGGTAGGCGTAGAAACCACACAGGCCCAAAGCCGCCTGTGGTTGTATCCAAATCCGGCTACCGATGTGGTCAACATTCAGTGGCAAGACATTCCGGCTGGTGACGCATCCCTTTCGGTATATAATCCCATAGGCCAGTGCGTGTACAGTGAGCGTTTTGCGGCTGCCACCGATGGAAGCAGACAGTTGGAAGTTGCCCATCTTTCCTCTGGTCTTTACAGGGTGCAATGGCAGGGTGTGGGCGTTCAACTTGTCAGGACTGTTTCTGTTCGCTGACAATAACATGGAAAGACCTGTTGAGGCCCGGCACTGGAAGTTATTTTACTCAATCACCAGCCTGCGGTATTGGCTGCCGAGCGTTACGGTGTAGAGACCGCGCGCCAGGCCGTCCACATTCAGCCTGCAGCGCGTGCCGCTAACAAGCTGTGTAAGGCAGCGTCTGCCATCGGCACCGTAGACGCAGGCCTGTGCCGGATCATCTTCCGTTCGGGTGAGCCATACATCAGCAGCAGCGGGATTGGGTGCAAGATGAAACCCCGGTGAGTGCTCCGTAACGCCGATACCTTCCGGACCTTCGATGGTGTTATGCACTGTGTTGGTGATGATGGGAGCGTTGAAATCAAAATAGATGGCCGCGGTATTTTCAATTTCAGTCAATGGCAACAAATCCGGTTGGTGCATAACCGTATAAATCACATAGCCGGGGCTCTCCGGGTCGTTGTTGGTGGAGTCGGGCAGCTGAATATTGGGGAAATTGAATTTGAGGGT
>DHLU01000009.1:15566-19605 GCA_002405435.1 Flavobacteriales bacterium UBA4660 | reverse complement strand
TCAGATCAATATCGCCCCCTACGCTGGTCGTATCCGGCTGGCCGGCAGCCGCCAGTCCGCACCATGCGAAAAGAAGGGCAAAACATATTTTCCCGGGCAGGTTCATCAGGTGGCGAAATTAGACAGGGCTACTTAATCTGCAACTAATTGATTTCTAAATGTTGTCAATGAAACGTTAACCTTTCTCTTTGAGTTAGTTTTATTCGACCAAAAAAGAGAATCGCCCGATAAAAACCAGCCTGGCCGGTGCGGGGGTCTTTGTCGTTGGGCAATAAGCATTCTCCGGACATGGCGACTACCGGCCTGCCGAGGTATTTTAGCGGCAAACGCAACGTGCATGGGCAGTTTTTACGATCTCTTCTTTACAACCAACGCGGGCTACCCGTTTTCCTTTTCGGAATTGCGGGGCAAAAAGGTGCTGGTAGGCAATACGGCCAGTGCCTGCGGTTACACGCCGCAATACGCTTCTCTGGAAGCGCTTTACGCCAGGTTCAGCCGGGAGGAGTTGGAAATAATCGCCTTCCCTTCCGATGATTTCGGTGGCCAGGAGCCCGGGAGTGACCCCGAAATTGCCACCTTCTGTGCGGCCCACTTCGGCATCCATTTCCCGCTCATGACCAAGTCGCACGTGACCGGACCGGAGGCCAATGCGGTATTCCGCTGGCTTGCAGCTTCAGCAACCGCTGCGAGACTCGACCCGGCGGTTACATGGAATTTTCAGAAGTTTGCCATAGGTCCTTCGGGGCAACTTGAGCAGATATTTGCGCCCGGCACAGATCCCCTTGACCCCGTGCTGGAGGCCTGGTTGACCCGGCGTCTTCTGGCCTGAAGAGTAACCTATGGAAAAACAACTTGACATACTCTGCATTGCAGCCCATCCCGACGACGTGGAAATTGGGGCAGGAGGTTCTGTGATTAAGAGCGTCAAACAGGGTTTTAGGGTAGGCATCGTCGACCTCACCCTTGGCGAATTCGGAAGCCGCGGCAATGCCGAACTCCGCCGCAAGGAAGCGACAGCTGCCAGCGCAGTAATGGGCCTCGAAGTGCGCGAAAACCTCGACCTGGGCGATTGCTTTTTTCGCAACGACCGCGCCTCTCTGCTGAAGGTCATCGGGGGTATCCGAAAATACCGTCCTGCGGTGATTCTGACCAATGCGCCGGAAGACCGCCATCCGGATCATGGCCGGGCCTCGCAACTCGTTAAAGATGCCTGTTTTTATTCCGGGCTGCCGCGCATAGAAACGGGTAGCAGCCAGCTGGAGCACAGGCCCTGGAGACCCAACCACATCTACCAGTTCGTGCAAGACCATTACCTTCATCCCGATGTGGTGATGGACGTTACGGCGGAGTGGCCGCAAAAGATTGAAGCGCTGCGCTGTTTTGCCTCCCAGTTTTATGATCCCGCTTCCACCGAGCCGGAAACTCCCATTTCAGGAAAAGGCTTTTTCGACTTCCTCCAGGCAAGGGCTGCCGATATGGGGCGTATCGCCAAGGTTGACCTGGCCGAAGGATTCGTTCTTGCCGGAATACCGCGGATAGACAACTTCTTCAGCCTTTTTTAATGTGCAGTCAGGCTTTCGCGCCTGTACCACCAAAGGAGGTACAGCGCCTGCACGACCAGTGCCAGGCTGAGCGCAGCAGCGGCTGCAGACAGTCCGAAAACCGGAATCAAGCCCATGCCAGCACAGGCCGCGGGAATGGCCCCAAACATGGACGCGCGCAGGGTGCGCCGGTAATCCCCTTTTCCCGAAAAATAATGCGCCAGGATGATGGAGCTACCATTGGCCACCATGCCGGGGGCCAGCCACCAAAGCGTCTGCTGCAAACCACTTACCTCATTGCCGAGTATGGCCGCAAACCATGATTCGGGAATGCACACCAGCACGGCCGTTGCACCGGTGGTGAAGAACAACGAGCGTTTGAGATAATACCGGGTAAGCACCCTCATCTCGTGCGGGTTGCCCATGTTGGCAATCCGGGCATACTGGACCGTAGACATGCTCTTGGCAACGTTCCAGATGGCTTCGGCTGCATAGAGTCCGAGGGCCAGCACCCCTACAGATGACCGCGCCTGCGGAACCAGTTTATCGAGCAGTACTGCCGGGCCGCGCAGGTTATACAAGTGAAACAAATTGCCCGCCTGTGCCTTCCAGCCCAGTGCAAGTACTTCCTTCAGCGAGTGTGTTAATCCCCTAAACTGCCAGGTGAAATCGCGGCTTCCCCAGCGCCTGACGGCAAAGAATAGGGTGAGGGAAAAAGAAAGGTAGAGGCAGATGACGAAAGACATGACCGAAGCGTCATGAAAGACCACAAAGAAAAAGAGTTGAAATACGAGCAGCGACATCGGTTGAATGGCGATGAGCGCGTTGTAGTGCTGCACCCGTTCGCGTCCGAGCATCAGTTGCTGAAGAAAGAAAAAACACGACTGCATCCAGCCGAGTATCAGGGCGTGCACGAGCCATTCGCCAGGAACGAAGCCGGTCACCACCATCACGGCAGCTGCGGCCAGTGTGCTCAGCGCAATCCACAGGGATGCGGCGGCCATGAGTTTCGGCATGGGCATGCGCGGCACCAGGTATACCAGCGCACCACCTGCGGCGCATCCGCTGATCATAACCTGAAGGAGAATTCCTGTGCTCAGCAGTGCGATGGTGCCGAGGCCTTCCGTACCGAGGTACCTTCCGTTGAGCCATACCGTAGCCAGCGCAGACAGCATGAGCGTGTAGCGCGCAAGGGCGGCCTGCATAACAGGGTTGCGGGAATCAGGGCTGCTTTGCTTCATGGGGGCTGCTGTGTCCGTTGCGCGGCTGTGCCAGACGAATGACATCCATATATATGTGCGTAAATGCATCGGCGATGGACGGAATGCTGAAATGCGCTTCGGCATAACTGCGGAGTGCTGAAGGATCATAGCTGTGCCGGGTGACACAAAAACGCGCCAGCGCCTCGGTGAGTTCGCCCTCCATTCGTTTGCCCACCAGTATACCGCGGCTTTCGTCGACGTGTTCGGCTATACCTCCCGTGCGGGTGGCAATGACGGCCATACCCGAGGCCATAGCCTCTACGATCACACAAGGCAGGTTTTCATAATTGCTGAAGAGCACCAGGGCGTGCTGCCTGCTCATAATGGCGGCAATTTCGGCGGGCGTTTTCTCCGGAAAAAAGGTCAGTGACGCCATAGGAATTCCCAACTGCACCGCATAGGCCTGGTGCAAACTGACAGGGCCATCGCCGCCGATGGTCAGGTGGCCGCTTCCGCCCTGCACCAGAAATGCCTTCCAGGCACGCAACAGGCCGCTGATATTTTTCTGTGCATCCAGCAGGCTCGACACATGCAAAAACCGCGTTTCATCTCCCGACTTGTCACCGATGGTGAAGAGGGAGGTGTCAACCACGTTGGGCACCACGGCGTAATGCCCGTGGAGTCCGAAGGATTGCATGGCGGCTGCGAGGTTTTCGGTAACCGGACAAATCCGTGCAGCATTGCGGCATCCGAAGGCAGACATCCACCTGACCCTGCGGCCCGGATGGGCACGCTCTGTCTGGTCATACCCTGTCCAGTGTTCGGTTACGATAAACGGAATGCGGTATTTGCGTTTCAGCCATACGGCCTGCCACACATCGGGCCACAGCACATTGTGGTGAACCACATCCGTGTTGCACAACTGCGCCTCCCCGATGGCCCGCAGCCCCAGTCGAAATGCCTTTCTGCGTCTCATCCAGGCCCAGACTCCCCCGCGGCGGAAGTATACCACCGTGGTGGCCACGCCGTTCACTTCGTGTTGTTCGATCCGGAAGTCAGGGCCAGGATTCGCAATTCCGGCTACGTACAGGGCGCTGACGTGGTGCCTGGAAGCCACGGCCTCCGCATGGCGGGCCACAAAATTGCCCAGGGTTGGATGGGCCTCCGACGGATACCAGCTTGAGAGGAACAGCACATGAAGTGTTTCTGCGGACATGCGCGTCAAAAATGAGTAGTTTCCGTTGTGTTTTTTGCGAAGTGGCGATGATTTTGCGTTGCAGGGCGGTGAAAAAACTC